>NZ_JAJNRE010000059.1:0-3253 GCF_022228025.1 Halorhodospira sp. 9622
ATAAAAAAACCCCCGACTCCATTGAGGAGACGGGGGTTTTTCGGTGTAGGGGCCTGGCGATGACCTACTCTCGCACGACAGCGTGGTCGCACTACCATCGGCGCTGAGCGGTTTCACTGCCGAGTTCGGCATGGGATCGGGTGGTTCCCGCTCGCTATGGTCGCCAGGCAAAGCGGTGTGGCGTTTGGGCCACTTGTGTCTGGGAAGTTGCCGTCACGCGCTTACGGCATGTCGGTGCTCAATCCGCTTGGGTGTTATATGGCCAAGCCTCACGGGCCATTAGTACGGGTTAGCTTAATGCATTGCTGCACTTCCACACCCCGCCTATCAACGTCCTCGTCTTGGACGGCCCTTCAGGGACCTCGCGGGTCCAGGGAGACCTGATCTTGAGGCGGGCTTCCCGCTTAGATGCTTTCAGCGGTTATCCCTTCCATACGTAGCTACCCGGCTGTGCCACTGGCGTGACAACCGGACCACCAGCGGTATGTCCACTCCGGTCCTCTCGTACTAGGAGTAGAGCCTCTCAAGTCTCCGACGCCCACGGCAGATAGGGACCGAACTGTCTCACGACGTTCTAAACCCAGCTCGCGTACCACTTTAAACGGCGAACAGCCGTACCCTTGGGACCTGCTACAGCCCCAGGATGTGATGAGCCGACATCGAGGTGCCAAACTCCTCCGTCGATGTGGACTCTTGGGAGGAATCAGCCTGTTATCCCCGGAGTACCTTTTATCCGTTGAGCGATGGTCCTTCCATACAGAACCACCGGATCACTAAGGCCGGCTTTCGCCCCTGCTCGACTTGTAGGTCTCGCAGTCAAGCACCCTTCTGCCTTTACACGCACTGCGCGATTTCCGACCGCGCTGAGGGTACCTTCGCGCTCCTCCGTTACTCTTTGGGAGGAGACCGCCCCAGTCAAACTACCTACCACGCACGGTCCCCGACCCGGATCACGGGCCCAGGTTAGAACCCCAAACATGCAAGGGTGGTATCTCAAGGATGGCTCCACGGGAGCTAGCGCTCCCGCTTCATAGCCTCCCACCTATCCTGCACAAGCATGCTCGAGGTCCAGTGCGAAGCTGTAGTAAAGGTTCACGGGGTCTTTCCGTCTTGCCGCGGGTACACAGCATCTTCACTGCGATTTCAATTTCACTGAGTCCCGGATGGAGACAGTGGGGCCATCGTTACGCCATTCGTGCAGGTCGGAACTTACCCGACAAGGAATTTCGCTACCTTAGGACCGTTATAGTTACGGCCGCCGTTTACCGGGGCTTCGATCAAGAGCTTCGCCCCAAAGGGCTAACCCCATCACTTAACCTTCCGGCACCGGGCAGGCGTCACACCCTATACATCCTCTTGCGAGTTAGCAGAGTGCTGTGTTTTTAGTAAACAGTCGCAGCCCCCTGGTCACTGCGGCCCCCCTCTGCTCCGCCCGCAAAGGGCTTCACATAACGGAGGCGCACCTTCTCCCGAAGTTACGGTGCCATTTTGCCGAATTCCTTCACCCGGGTTCTCTCAGGCGCCTTGGGATTCTCACCCTGCCCACCTGTGTTGGTTATCGGTACGGTCTCTTGCTGCCTGAAGCTTAGAGGCTTTTCTAGGAAGCCTGGCATCGGTCACTTCCGCTCCGTAGAGCGTCGTGTTCGCGTCTCGGCGTATGAGCCCCCGGATTTGCCTAAGGGCTCCGCCTACACGCTTAAACCGGGACATCCGTCACCCGGATGACCTAGCCTTCTTCGTCACCCCATCGCAGCAACAAGAGGCACGGGAATATTAACCCGTTTCCCATCGGCTACGCCTTTCGGCCTCGCCTTAGGGGCCGGCTAACCCTGCGTCGACTAGCGTTGCGCAGGAAACCTTGGGCTTTCGGCGAGCGGGATTTTCACCCGCTTTATCGTTACTCATGTCAGCATTCGCACTTCCGATACCTCCAGAGGCCCTCACGGGTCCTCCTTCAGCGGCGTACGGAACGCTCCCCTACCATGCTCAAAAGAGCATCCGCAGCTTCGGCGCGTGGCTTGAGCCCCGTTGAATCTTCCGCGCAGGCCGACTAGACCAGTGAGCTATTACGCTTTCTTTAAAGGGTGGCTGCTTCTAAGCCAACCTCCTGGGTGTCTCTGCCTTCCCACATCGTTAACCACTTAGCCACGACTTGGGGGCCTTAGCTGGCGGTCTGGGCTGTTTCCCTCTCGACGACGGACCTTATCACCCGCCGTCTGTCTCCCGTGATTGCACTTCCCGGTATTCGGAGTTTGCCTCGGTTTGGTAAGGCACGGATGCCCCCCTAGCCGAAACAGTGCTCTACCCCCGGGAGTGAGACACGAGGCGCTACCTAAATAGCTTTCGGGGAGAACCAGCTATCTCCGAGCTTGTTTAGCCTTTCACTCCGACCCACAGCTCATCCCCTAGCTTTTCAACGCTAGTGGGTTCGGGCCTCCAGCAGGTGTTACCCCGCCTTCACCCTGGCCATGGGTAGCTCGCTCGGTTTCGGGTCTACTCCCAGCGACTGAACGCCCATTTAAGACTCGGTTTCCCTACGGCTCCCCTAAACGGTTAACCTCGCCACTGAAAGTAAGTCGCTGACCCATTATACAAAAGGTACGCGGTCACCCGGACGCACCGGGCTCCCACTGCTTGTACGCATACGGTTTCAGGTTCTATTTCACTCCCCTCACCGGGGTTCTTTTCGCCTTTCCCTCACGGTACTGGTCCACTATCGGCCGGCAGGGAGTATTTAGCCTTGGAGGATGGTCCCCCCATCTTCAGACGGGATAACACGTGTCCCGCCCTACTCGATTTCACGATCAGCGCCCTTTCGTGTACAGGGCTGTCACCTTCTATGGCCGGACTTTCCAGACCGCTCCACTAGAACACTGACCACTTAAGGGCTAGTCCCCGTTCGCTCGTCACTACTAAGGGAATCTCGGTTGATTTCTTTTCCTCCGGTTACTTAGATATTTCAGTTCACCGGGTTCGCCTCGTACGCCTATGAATTCAGCGCACGATGACCACCTGACGGTGGCCGGGTTGCCCCATTCGGAAATCCCCGGATCGAAGCCCGTTTGCCGGCTCCCCGAGGCTTATCGCAGGCTACCACGTCCTTCATCGCCTCCTGCCGCCTAGGCATCCACCGTATGCGCTTAACCGCTTGGCCATATAACCCCAAACAGACTGGAGCTATACCGCGGTCAATAACACGCGAATGCGACATGCCATATGCTGTGTACGGCAACTTCCCAAATTGTTAAAGAAC
>NZ_JAJNRE010000006.1:0-155396 GCF_022228025.1 Halorhodospira sp. 9622
CCCTTGGGCCCCGCGTGGTTCCTAGGCGCCCCCCAGCAACCGGGCGAGTCCGGCGAAACCCTCCTGACCGCACTTGGCCCCGGCCACCTGATTGGCCCGGCACAGCGCCCGCTCCGGCGCCTGGCCGCGGCTCAGGGCGTCGATCAGCCCGGCATTGAAGCAGTCGCCGGCGCCCACCGTATCCACCACCTGCGCCGGCGGCCAGGCCGGCTCGTGGTGGAGAGTGCCGTCGCCGCGGCGCAGCCAGCCGCCGTCGGCGCCCCAGGCGCAGAAGGCCAGCCCACCGCAGGGCATCCCGGCCAGGAAACCCTCTGGATCGGCGTGGCCCGTGGCCTGCGCGTAGGCGCGGGCGTAGATCGCCACGTCGGCCGCCGCGGCCAGGGCGTGGATCTCCGGGCGGGGCTTCTCGAGTTCCACCGAGATCGGCAGCTGCGGCGCCCGCGCCCGGGCATCCCGAATCATGGCCCGGGTGGCCGCAACATTGCGCCCCTCGAAGTGAAGCCAGTCGACACCGTCCAGGGGCAGCGCAGCGAAGTCCGCGGCGGCAAGCTCAGGGAGATCGCGGTGGTGGACAATGGTCCGCGAGCCGGTGGCACGGCTGACCGTGATGTAGGAGACCGGGGAGCGCGCGCCGGCGCACACCGGCGCATGGCGATAGTCGATGCCGCGCTCGGTCAGTGCTGCAGCGATCCGTGCGGCGTCGGCATCGTCGGCCAGGACGCCGAGCCAGCGGCCGTGGTGACCGAGTTGGGCGAGCACATCCAGGGTATTGGCGGCGTTGCCGCCGCGGGCCACGCGCTGGGCGATGGCCCGCACCTCGTCGTCCTCGGCCGGATAACGTTCGGTGGTATTGATGACGTCGAGGGTGGCGATCCCGACGGCGAGGATCGTCGGCATGATTCGACTCCTTGCGACCGTCTCTCTTGGCGGCTGACCCAGCGGCAGGGCACGGGCGGGATCAGTCGCTGCCCTGCTCCGGATCGCGCCCAAGCAGATCACCGAGCCCGGCGAAGGGCGTGTGCGTCGCCTGGGGAGCGGCGCCGCGCCCCTTCTTGCGCGGTGCTTCCGGGCCGGTGGCCGGACCGATCTCGCGCTGATGCTCGTGGTCGTGGCAATAGAGGCACAGCAGCTCCCAGTTGCTGCCGTCCTCCGGGTTGTGGTCGTGGTTGTGGTCGATGTGGTGGACGGTAAGCTCGCGCACGTTGCGCCGGTCGAACTCGCGCCCGCAACGGCCGCACACCCAGGGGAAGAGCTTCAGCGCCTTCTCCCGGTAGCCGCGCTCGCGCTCGGCGCGCTCCTGCTGGGCCCGGGCGACGATGGCGTCCAGGCGTTTCCCGTCGGACTGCCCCATGGCTGACCTCCCTGATCCGGCTCGATGTACCTGTAGCACCGTCTATGGTAGCCACCCCTCCCCGGCACCGCCACGCCGCCGCGGCGGGCCGGGGCCGTCGGCCGCCCCTGCCGCCCGCGGGGCTCAGCCGGTGATGTAGGGGGTCTGGCGCAGGTAGCGATCCTCGCTCAGCTGATCGAGCAGGAAGGTGGCCACATCGGCTCGGCTCACCGAGCCGGCGCCGGTCTCCCGGTCGGTTCCGGCGCGCCACTGCCCGCGGGCCGGACGGTGGGTCAGCCGCCCCGGGCGAACCACCACCCAGTCGCGGTCGCTGTCGCGCAGGATCCGCTCGAGACGCTCCTTGTCCATCATCAGCTCCTTCATCAGGGCACGAATCAGCAGCCGGAAGACCACCGAGACCTGGGCGTAGCTGTCACCGACCCCCATGGCCGAGATCGCCACCACCCGGGGGACACCCTGCTGTTGCATCGCATCGACGATCACCCGGGTGCCCTCGCTACACAACCGCGGCGGGTTGCGCCGGGTCTGCCCCAGGGCGATGACCGCGCCGTCGCAGTCGTAGAGCGTCCGCCCCACGGCCTCCGGGTCGAGCACGTCGCCAACCACCACCTCGACCCCAGGGAGTTCCGGTACCCGGTCCGCGCTGCGCGCCAGCACCCGACACCGCCATCCGCGCGCCAGGGCCTGGCGCACCGCCTCGGCCCCGACGCCACGGGTCCCACCAAACACCGCAATCTTCATGGACGATTCTCCTCCCCTTCCCGATTCCACTGTGGTACAGTCCACCCGTGTTTGCAGAGGCGCCCCCGAAATTGGCGCCCCAGGTTACCGCCCGACGCTCCTGCGTGATCCCGGCCCGGTACCCTCGAACCGGTCGTGGATCGATCCGCCAAGGCCTTTCCTCGATGTTCCTTTCACTACCGGCGCTTGCGTCGGCGCCTTGGCGTGTCCTGATTCAGGAGTGTCTCTATGACCTTTGATAACCTCGGCCTCTCCCAAGAACTGCTCCGCGCCGTCGCCCAGCAGGGCTACGATCAACCGACCGCCATCCAGGCTCAGGCCATCCCGGCGGTACTCGGCGGCGGCGATGTCATGGCCAGCGCCCAGACCGGCACCGGCAAGACCGCCGCGTTCACCCTGCCGCTGCTCCAGCGCCTGACCGACACCGCTCCGCAGCAGGGCCAGCGCCGCATCCGCGCCCTGGTGCTGACCCCCACCCGCGAGCTGGCGGCGCAGGTCAGCGCCAGCGTGGACACCTACGGCCGCCACCTGCCGCTGCGCTCCACGGAGATCTACGGCGGCGCACCGATGGGCAAGCAGACTGCCGCGCTGCGCCGTGGGGTGGACATCGTGGTTGCGACGCCGGGCCGGCTGATCGACCACCTGGACCGGGGCAACGTGGACCTGCGTCAGGTCGACATGCTGATCCTTGACGAGGCCGACCGCATGCTCGATATGGGCTTCAAGCCGGCCATCGAGCGGATCCTGAAGTCGGTGCCGAACCACCGGCAGACTCTGCTCTTCTCGGCGACGTTCTCCGGCGCCGTGGGCGGCCTGGCGCGCCGTTTCCTCAACGATCCGACGGTCATCGAGACCGGCACCGCCAATGCCGCCGCCGAGGCGGTGGAACAGGGCGCCTACTTTGTGGATGCCGGGCGCAAGCGCGAGCTGCTCACCCAGCTGATCAATGACGGCGACTGGCGCCAGGTGCTGGTCTTCACCCGCACCAAGCGCGGCGCCGACCGCCTGGCCGAGCAGCTGGAGCGCGAGGGCATCCGCTCGCAGTCGATCCACGGCGACAAGAGCCAGGGGCAGCGCGGCCGGGCCCTGGCCGCGTTCAAGCGCAAGTCGGTCCGCGCCCTGGTCGCCACCGATGTGGCCGCCCGCGGGCTGGACATCGCCGGCCTGCCCCACGTGGTCAACTACGATCTGCCCAACAACCCCGAGGACTACATCCACCGCATCGGCCGCACTGGTCGCGGCGGGGACAGCGGGGAGGCCTGGTCGCTGGTCGGCGGCGAGGAGCGCGGCCAATTCAAGGCCATCCAGCGGCTGGTCAAGCGCGAGATCCCGGCGCAGATCGCCCAGGGCTTCGAGCCGGCCCGCCGCGGCGGCGGCAACCCCGGGCGCGGCAACCCGCGCCGCGGTCAGGGCGGGCGTCCCGGGCGCGCCGCCTGACGCCGGCAACCGGCACCCGCAGACCGGGTGAAAGGGGGGTGTCGCCGCGGCGGCACCCCCCTTTTTTGATCCCCACTACCCAGGCGCTGACCGCTAGGCGTCCTTGACACCCTTGGCGGTGGGCCCCGGGTGCGCCAGCCCTGCCGCCTGATCCAACCGCGGATGACCCTGGCGGAAGGTGTCGCGCAGTCGGCCGCTGCCGTCGTCCTGAGCATCGAGGGCCTGCAGGGTCCCGGTGACCAAGTGGATGGCCGCCAGCACATCGCCGGTGTGGCCGCTCTCCGAAATGGTGTGCATGTTGCGCACCGGGATCCCCAGCGAGGCGGCGGTGCAATCGACGTTGCCGAGCACTCCGGCCATGCCGTCGGTGCCGGTATCGCGACCGCTGACGTCGCGCTGGACAGGGATCTCCTGCTCGCTGGCCACGCGCTGGATCACGGCGTTGAGCTGCTCGCTGGCCACGGCACCGACGGTGTAGGTCACCCCGGCCCCCATGGTCAGCGGCTGGAAGCGCTTGTCCGAAACCCCGGGGGCGGCAACGTAGTCCTGGTCCACGTCCACGGCGATCAGTGCATCCGGGCGCAGCTCGCTGGCCAGTACGCGGCTGCCGAAGCGGCCGATCTCCTCGTAACTGGCGATGGCGAAGAGCATGCGCACGTTGCGGGCGCCGCCGGCCTGGGCGATCTGGTGCGCAGCCTCGGCAGTGGTGAAGCACCCCAGGCCGTTGTCCAGGTAGGCCCCGTAGAAGGTGTCCGGGCTGAACCCACGGCGGATAGGCCGGTTGAGGAGGATCGGGTCACCGGGGCGGACGCCCAGCCCCTCGACCTGCTTCTTCTTGTTCTCGCCGTGGACCTGCAGCTCCAGGTAGAGCTGCTCCTTCTTGACGCCCTTACGCCCGGTGCGGGTCTCCTCGTCGGCGAAGTGGATGGCCCCTAGGGCCTCGATCGTGCCGCCCTCGATGCGCCGGTAAGCACCGGGGTTCTCCGGGGCCTCGCTGAACAGGGTGACCTCGTGGCCGATCAGCGTGCCGGGCAGGAAGGAGTCGCTGTCGATCCAGACCTTGCCGTCGTCGCCGATGCTACGCACCTGCATGCGGATCTTGTCGGCGTGGCCGACCACCATCACCTTGAACAGGTCGTCCCGCCCCGGGTGGGTATCGAGGACGATCCCGGCGTGCCCCTGGAACTGGTGCACGCGCCAGTCGGCAGGCGCGAACGAGTCGAAGTACGGCTTGAGCACCCCGTAGGTCATGGCCCCTTCGAGGCCAACGGGGCTGGGCGCGGCGAGGACGTCGCGCATGCGCTGGAACTGCTCTTCGGGCATGGACTGGGTCCACGGCTTGCTGGACTGGGACATGGGCCTCCTCTCGCGTCTGGCTATCGGATTGCGTGATACTGGTCGCCAGGCTCACACCATAGCGCAGCTCAAGCCGTGGCATCGAACCGCAGATACGCCAGTGCCGGACTCGACGTCGGCACCTCCGGGTGCCGGGCGGCGGTGGTCGACCACCAGGGCGGGGTACTCAGCCGCGCCCGGGCCGAGTGGCCGGACGGCGTCATGCCCGCCGATCCGGAGACCTGGTGGGTGGTCGCCCGCTCGGCCCTGGCCCGGGCCGTGGCCGAGACGCGGCGACCGGTCGGCCGGGTGGCCGTGGACGGCACGTCCGGCACCGTTGTCTGGACCGCCACCGATGGCACGCCACTGACCCGCGCTATGCGCTACAACGAGCCTGCCGCCGGCACCTGGGCGGCGGTGGTCGCCCACCAGGCGCCGGCGACGAGCGGCGCCCACGGCAGCAGCTCCGGCCTGGCCCGCGCCCTGCACCTGGCCGCGCTCTACGGGTTGCGCGGCCCGTGCCAGCTGCTGACCCAGACCGACTGGATCGCCGGGCGGCTGTGCGGGCGTTTCGACTGCACCGACGAGAACAACGCCCTGAAGCTGGGTTACGATCCGGTCAGCCGGTGCTGGCCGGACTGGCTCCAGAGGGTACCCCTGCCCGACGACTGCTTGCCCGCCGCTTTCGAACCGGGCACCGCCATCGGCACGATCCGCGCCGAGGTGGCCCGGGCCACGTACCTGCGCGACGATTGCCAGATCGTCGCCGGCACCACCGACTCCATCGCCGGTTTCCTGGCCACCGGTGCCCGCGTCGGCGGAGAGGCTGTCACTTCGCTGGGCACGACGCTGGCCCTGAAACAGGTGAGCCGCCAGCCGGTCTTCGCCCCGGAACACGGGGTCTACAGCCACCGCCTGGGCGATCAGTTCCTCGCCGGTGGTGCCTCGAACTGCGGCGCTGGCATCCTGACTCGCTACTTCAGCCAAGCGGAGCTAGAGGCCCTGAGCGCCCGGCTTGACCCGGACCACGACACCGGCTTGGACTACTACCCGTTGCCAGCCGTCGGCGAGCGCTTCCCCTACGCCGACCCGCAGCTGCAACCGCGACTGGAACCCCGTCCCGAAGACCCGGTCCGCTTCCTCCAAGGGCTGATGGAGGGCGTCGCCGCCGTGGAAGCCGAGGGTTATCGCCGACTGCAGGAGCTAGGCGCACCGGCGCTGGAGCGCGTGATCACGGTGGGCGGCGGCGCCGCCAACCCGGCATGGACGCGGATCCGCAGCCGCTACCTGGGCGTGCCCGTCAGCGCTGCCGAGGAGGCTGAGGCCGCCGTGGGCGCGGCCCGGCTGGCCGGCGGGCTGATCGACACCTAGCTGGAATACCCGCCCTGTCGACGACGCCCGGCCGGCTCCAGGCTGCCGTCCGTGAAGGCGCTCGGGTAACGGCGCAGCACCTCGGGGCCGTACTCCCGGGCGCGCCGCTCGTCGTCCCGCTTGCGGTACGGATCGAACACCCGCCCCGGCGGCAGCGGCTTGCGCGGGTCCATGTACCAGCAGTAGAAGTCCCACTCCTCCTGCAGCCGCCCCAACGGCACACTGAGGTGATTGTCCGGGCGGAGGGCGCTGAACCCGCCGAAATGACCGCCGTAGGACCCCGGACTGTACTCGGGGATGACCTGTAGCTCCTGCCAGGGCACCTCGATGTATTCGCCTTCACCAACCGGCGGGAGGGAGACGGTCTGGTTGCGACGATCGAAGGTCACCGTGTGCGGGGGCCGCTTGCCCCGGCGCATGCGGATATAGCTGCGCAACTGGCGCAGGGCGATGGCCAGGGCATACGCCGGCAGGAAGGCCAGCAGCAGGGAGAGGAGAGCAAGGGCGCCCATCCAGATCGCAAACTCCGATGGGTATTCAGCTAGAGCCATGTGGGCTGACAAGCTGGTCAGCGCCACGAATAAAACTAGGTACGCAACCGCCAGAATCAAGGGAAACGATACCGTATTTCCAGCATCGCATTTACAAACCACTTGTACATGGTTCTCATTGGCCACCACAAAAACCGGCGCCTCTTCCGGCGCCCGATCCAGCACCGGCCAAGGCGGCAGACGATCCGCATTCCTGACCAACCAAGGATTTGAAGCCGAACGGCGCGCCAGCCAACGGCTGATCAACGGCGGCCGGTAGAATGTCAGTGCCATCGAGCCCTCCCTGTCACGCCCCCGTCCCCTGATCGCCCGCCGCCCGGGTAAGTACCTCCTCCACGGTGAGGGCACGGGCAAGCACCGCGGCCTCGGCCCGGCCGTGCCAGGCGGGTACCGGCACCCGGGCCACCCAGTAGCGAGGTCTCCCGTCCGCCTCGGGCTCCGGCAGGGAGTCGTCACCACCACCACCGGCCGCCGGCGCCACCCGCTGGCGGACGAGGAAATACAGCTCGCCGCGCCACCCCGCCGGGACCGACACCTGGTCCCAGGAGAGCGTCAGGCTCAGGGCGCCCGGCGCCCCCAGGGGCTCCGCCTCAAGGAAGGCGGGCGGCAGCGGGGTGAGCTCTCCGCCAGCGCCGCTCTCGGGACAGCGCAGGACCCGGCACTCCAGGCGGTCCCGCCGCCAGACCACCCCCTCCAGGGTCAGGCGGACCTGACGCAGGCCACCGCGACCGCCCAGCTGCTGGCTGTACTCGGCGGCCACCCGCAGCGGCGGCCGGTGCAGGACCCGCTGCCACCAGGCAGCCACGGCCGGCCAGTCGTCCCAGCTGCCGACTTCGGCGGGCCGCCGGGGCTGCGGCCCGGCCTCCACCGCCCGGGCGACCCAGGCCCACCCCGGATCCCCGGCCGACGCCCCCAGCCGCTGCCGTGACGACGCCGTGAAGGGGCCATTGCGGCAGAAGTCAGCAAACCGGGAGTCATTAAGGAACGAAGCTACCCCTGAGAAAGCGATACCCGTTACCAGCAAGCCCACACCAAGCAGACCTGCCCCGGAAATCCACAACATGCCTGCGGCCCCGTAGGAGACACTCGCTGCAGTCCACGCTCGAGCGGCGGGTGCGTCGTCGCGACTGTGCCTTTGGAGACTCAGGCCTGCCGCATGAGCAGCACTTGCAAAAGCTGCGGCCGCACCCAGATAAGTGGTCAGCGCTCCAAGCCGCTCCATGCGCGCGTACCGCGGGTCCCCCAACGGGATCCGCGGCTTCAGATAGGCCAACCGGGTCTGGGCCAGGAGCTCGGCCAGGGTCAGGGAGGAGGCTACGGCCCCGGCGATGTGGTACCAGTCCTCGGTGCGGGTCTGGCGCACGGCCTGGCCGATGTTGATCAGCTCCAGGGCGCCGAAGACGCTGCGCAGTGCGTGGCCGCCGGAGCTGGTGGAGAGGCGTTCGGCCAGGTCGGCCAGGCGTCCCTCCGGCATGCGGGTGGAACGCAGCTCGCGGACGCGGACCTCCTCCTCGATGCGCAACTCGGCGGCGCGCGGGCTGCCGAGGATCTGTAGCGGGCCATGGCCAGCATCGGCGGTGACGGCGTGGTAGTCCGGGGTGCCTGCGGCAAGGATGCGGAAGCGCCGCTCGTGGCCCTGGTGCTCGATGCGCAGGGTCCGGGTCTCGCCACCTGCTGGCGCCCCGGCCCGGCGCTGGAGCTCGGCGAGCGGGACGCCATCAAGGTCGGGTGCCGGGTAGCTGACCGTGGTCACTTCCAGCCCGGCCAGCAGGGACAAGCCGGGCAGCTCGCGGAAGCGCCGGGTGATGCGCAGCACGTGCTCAAGGGCGTCCCCCTGGTAGGTCACCGGCTCGGCAAAGGTGCTCAGCAGCAGGTACAGGACCTCCGCCGCATCGTCGGCGGTCACCGCACGGCGCTGCTCGGCCAGGTCGCAGCAACGCTCCCCCGCCTGGAGCCGCCGCGGAGCCCGGGCGAGCTGGATTTCCAGATCCCGGGTCGGGCGCGGCAAACCCGACCCCCGTGCCCCGGCGCCCAAGGCCAGGGGCTCCGCCGGCAGCAGGCGCGCCGCCACCCGGGCCAGCCCGGCCGGCTCGCCCTCGGCAGCGAGGACGGTGCGCAACAGGGCACGGGCCTGCTCCAGGTCGGCGGTGTCCGCCTCGCCCTCGGCCTCCGGGGTATCGCCGATGTGGCCGTCGGCTGCGTCTGCCGGCACCGCCAGCTCATGGAAGTGCACCCCCAGGGCGGCCAGGCCCTCTAGGATCCGCCGCGGGCTGTTGTCGACGTAGTCCGCCAGGGCGTCGGCGTAACGCTGACTGCCGAGCAACGCCAACCGCTGGCGACGTACCCGGCGGAGGGCGGCGCGGAGCTCGCTTCGCTCGGCCACGCCGAGCAACCGTTCGAGAAACTCGCGGTCCGGCGACCGCTCGCCGGGACCCAGGCGCTCCTCTACGAAGGCCAGCCGGAAGGTCCCCGCCGCCACCGCGTGGAGCGACTCGGCCGCCGCCAGCTGCTGCTCATCCACCTCGGGCGTCGCCCCGGCGGCCAGACGCTCCGGGTCGGTGCCGGTCTGCAGCCCGACGACCAGGGCCTCGAGATGATCCGCCAGCGCCGCCTGCTCGCGGGCCAGCCGACGCGCCTCACCCAGGGGATCGTCGAGGTAGAGCACCGCCAGGCCGTCGTCGGCGTAGGGGCTGAGGTCCTCGCGCACCGGTTCGGACTCCCCCTCCTCGGCCTCGGCGTCGCAGAAGGCGCCGCTCGCACCGATCCGCCCCGAATCGCCGGGCCCGGTGTCGGCCCTATCGGCAGGATCGATCGGGAAGAAGCGGTCCTCGGCGGGCGGCTCGGCATCCGGCGGCGCTGCGTCGTGGGCACCGGCACGGGGGTCATCAGGGGCAAGCCCACCGGCGGCCGCTACCCGCGCCCAGGGCAGCTGCACGGCCGAGAACAGCCCCTCCAGACTCACCGGTGCGCCCCCGACGCGCATCGGCAGCAGCAGCACCGGCCGCCCCTCGCCGCCCGGGCGCCGCACGTCGCCGCGCTCGTAGGCCAGGTTGACCTCGTGGAGGCGCCCGCGGGGATGGACGTAGCACTCGCGCCACAGGTACCGCCGGCCGCCCTCCCGGCGGAACAGGTAGAGCCAGCCGCCGAAGCCGAAACCGGCGTCCCGGTGGCGCAGCTCGGCGTTGCGGGCAAAGCGCACCAGGGTGGGCATCAGGACCGTAGGCGGCGAGGCGGCGGCCTCCGCCTCGTCCTCCGGGAGCCAGACCGGCTGCTCGGCCCCACGGGTGAGGGGGATCTTGCAGAACCCGTGGTGCCGGTCGGCGTCGATCAGGCTCAGCCTCAGCGCACCGGGGCCCTCCGGGAGCTCCTCGATCCGCGCCACCCACCCCTCGCCGTCGTGGACGCTCCAGCGCAGGGCCCGACTGCGGAACCAGTCGTCCTGCTCGGGCTCGGCCACCACCTCCCCGGGCAGAGGGGCATCGGGTCCGCCGCAGATGTCGACGCGCGTCTGCGGCCGGGGGTGGGAGGCCGGGGCCGGGTCGCCGCCGGCCAGGGTGCTCGGCGGCAGCTGCTCCTGAAGCAGCGGGGCCGGCGGGGTGTTCTCGTGATTGGCTACCATCGGGTCGAGGGCCCGGGCCACCGGCATACCTTCGACGAAGACATCCGGCGAGCCGCTACCGGGGAGGAAGGTGGCCGGCCCGGTGATCGTCCCGGAGACGGTGCCCCCTTTATCGCCGCCCTCGTCACCGCGGGAGCGCGCGAACTGCGAGCCCTCGGTACAAACCGGGTGCCCCTCGACGAAGACCGTGCCGGCGGTGGCCGCGGCGTCGCGAGACTCGGCGACGTTGAGATAGGGGATCGACACCGTCGAGCTGCCCACCGTAGTGCGGCAGACGTCGGTGGTCAGCAACTCGCCGCCCGAGCCGGCGTGCACCAGGGTGCGGCCATTGGCGGTGACCGTGGGCCGGCTCATGCGGATGCCTCCCCGCGCGACCCGCCAGCCTCTCCCCCACCTTCGCCGGGTCGTCGCAGTTCCAGGGCGCCGGCAACTCCGCCGCCCACGGCCGTGAGGAGAACCCGCTGCGGGCCTGACGCGACGCGCAACAGACCGGCCGCCGCCACCAGCTGCAGGGGCAGCGTGGCGGCCCCGGCGAAGCCCAGGGCCCGCCAGACGAGGTGGCGCGCCGCGACGGGCTCCCGGCGCAGAGCGGGCACTAGGCGGCGCGCGTTCGCCCAGGCGTGGCGTTCGGCCGGGGTCCGGCCGAATCCGTGGAGCTCGGCCCGGTCGCCGCCCTCCTCCGCCTCCGGCACCGCCGTCTGGAGCACCCGTTGCCAGGCTCCCGGCTGCTCCGGCGGACCGCCCAGGGCAAAACGCCGGAGCCGCACATCTGCCGCCCCGGCCCCGCGGTCACCGTGCAGTAGCAGGAAGGCGGCACCATCCGCGGCCGCCGGCCCGTCGACGGCAGGGAGACACTGGCGACGGACCCTTGGGTCGGCGCAGGCGGCCGGGGCGGCACAGGCATCCAAGCCACCGATCAGGATGCTTGTCAGGCGGCGCTCGACCACCGCCTGAACGGCGCGGTGAAGCAGCTGCAGGGGCGCCATCGCCCCCTGCGGCCGCCACCAGCGGACTCGCCGCAGGGCCGGCACCCGCTCTACCAGCTCCCCGACCAACCGGTCACGCCGTGCCCAGCACGCCCCGGGCCGGTGCGGGCCCGGCGGCAGGAGCACTGCCGCCGCGGGCTCCGCTGTCGCCAGCCGTTCGCGGAGCCGGGCCGCGCTGTCGCCGAGCAGGCGCTCCATCCGTGCCGCGTAGCCATCGCCCTCCCGGGCCGGATCGCTGAACACCGGGATTGGCTCCTGCGGCGCCTCGCCGAGGACCTCGGGCTGCGCGATGCGGTGGCCATCAACCACCGCGCAGGCCAGGGTGGCGGGATCGGCGCCGGCGGCGTGCTGGACAGCCAGCGGCTGGACGAACACGGCAGCGGGCGTGGTACGGCTCATCGCTCACCCCTTTCCAGGCCACCAGTGTCCACGCGCAGCGCCCAGCCCGGCCCCGGCGATGGCTCCGCCAGCCAGCCCCGCCAGACGACCCACACCCGGGCAGCATCGGCGTCGATGCCCAGGGTGTCGGCGTGCACCGGTACCCGCCGCCCACGCCCGGGCCGGCACAGGGTGACCTGCGGGCCACCGCCGGGCAGCCGCCAGGTGACGGTGCGCTCCGGCTCCGCATCCGGGATCACCCCCTGCAGACGGATGCGCTCACCGCCCTGCAGTGGGGCAGCGATGCGCTGATCCGCAGGGGCGGCGTTCCAGGCATCGGGATGCGGTAGGCGCCGGTAGCGCAGCCGGCCCTGCCGGTAGGCCTCGGCGTCCAGCTGGCCGAAGCGCCGGGCCCGGGGGGCCCAGGCGGCGGCCAGCGGGCCGAAACCAGCCGGGGCCCCGCGCCGGGTCGCGCGCTGACCATCCCACAGCAACCGGGGCTGCGGCCCGGCGGCGGCACCCAGCCACACGGTCCGGTGCCCCCGCCCGACCGGATTGCGGGCATAGCGCCGATGCCGGGGCCCACCCGGTGGCCCGCCGTAGGCCAACTCGTAGGTGAGCGGCACCGGGAGCTCCAGGGGCCGGGGCGGGCTGGACCCGCGCGGCGCCCGCTCGCCGACGGCCCAGACCCGCTTGGGCGCCAGGCAGGGCCGGCCGCCGGCGTCCTCGACGCTCAGGCAGGCCGTCGCGCAGTCCTGGCCCGGCGGCGGCTGCACGGCACCGTGAAGCAGGCAGTCGCAACCCTGCTTGAAGGGGACGCACTCGGAGGCAGCCACCGGCGCACTGTCGGCGGGATCCCCGGCGTAGCGCTCGGCGGGCTCCAGCGCCGGTGGTGCATCGTCGAGGTGCAGCGCGCCGGCCGCCCCACCGCGGAAGAAGCCGGCCTTGACCGCCACCACGATCCCCGGGCGCCCAGCGGCGTCGAGGTCCGCCCAGGCGCGCGCGTCCAGCGGCCCCTGCACCGAAACGGACAGCATCGGCGCAGGCCTCAGTTGATGGCGACGCGTGCCCCGCGGATGCGGTACTCGCCGCGGGCCCGGGTCTCTACCGCCTCGGCGTCGATGCGGACGGTGCCGTCGGCACCGAGTTCCAGCTCGGCGCCGGCCACCTCCAGGCGGATGCCGCCGTGCCCGCCCCGCAGCAGGTAGCTGCCGTCGGGGCGCCGCTCGAGCGCGGCGCGGGGCGGCTCGTCAGCGTCGGCGAGGGCATGGACTAGGTAGAGTCCCCGATCGGCCGGATCGAGCAGCGCCACCACCCGATCGCCGGGCTTGAGCGAGGCCAGCTCGCGGGCGTGGCCGGCCACCGGCCATTCGCTGATCCCCTCCGGGGTGTCGACGGCCACGCGGGTGGCCCGGCCCTGCGGCGTGGTGGTGAGAACCTCCGCCCAGCAGGCGGCGGTGGCGGCGTACAGCCCCACATTGGCGGGGCCAAGGACCGGTTCATCTTCCATGACGAACGTTCTCCTGTGCTATCCCATCCCTGGTTGCAAGCTTTACGGAACACCCACCGCCCGTGCGCCGTCAACAGTGCAAAACGTAAGGATTCTCCCCGGGCGGTAGACCCACCTCCCGACAGGAGGCAGACTCTCGTCCGGCGAGCCGCGACCCACGACTGCCCGGAGCCCCGCCATGAGCGACCGCAATAGCGAACTGATCCGCCGCGACCTGAACGTCCTGTTCCACCCGACCACGCAGATGAAGGACCACCACGACGGCCTGCCCCTGATTCCGGTGGAGGAAGGCCGCGGGGCGTGGCTTAAGGACCGCGACGGCAAGTGGTACCTGGACGCCATCAGCTCCTGGTGGGTGAACCTGTTCGGGCACTGCAACCCGCGCATCAACGAGGCCGTCCGCGGCCAACTCGAGCGGCTTGAGCACGTGATCCTGGCCGGCTGCTCCCACGAACCGGCGGTGCAGCTGGCCGAGCGGCTGGTGGCACTCAGCCCCGAGGGGCTCGAGCGGGTCTTCTTCACCGACAACGGCTCCTCGAGCATCGAGGTGGCCCTGAAGATGAGCCACCACTACTGGCGCAACACCGGGCACCCGGAGAAGACGCGCTACATCAACCTCTCCAACAGCTACCACGGCGACACCATCGGCGCGCTGAGCGTCGGCGACGTGGGCGTGTTCAAGGACGCGTACGAGCCACTGCTCATGGAGCCGATCACGGTGCCGTCACCGGACTGTTTCCACCGCGAGCCCGGCACCAGCTGGGCGGAGCACTCCGAGCAGATGTTCGTCCACATGGAGGCAGCCCTCCAGGAGCACGGCCACGAGACGGCGGCGGTGATCCTCGAGCCCCTGGTCCAGGGGGCCGGTGGCATGCGCATGTACGACCCGGTCTATCTGCAGCGGCTGCGCGAGGCGTGCGACCGCCACGGGGTGCACCTGATCGCCGACGAGATCGCCACCGGCTTCGGCCGCACCGGGACCCTGTTCGCCTGCGAGCAGGCGGGCATCGCGCCGGATTTCATGTGCGTCTCCAAGGGCATCACCGGGGGTTACCTGCCCCTGGCCGCGGTCCTGCTCACCGAGCCGGTCTACCAGGCGTTCTTCGACGACTTCACCCGGCTCACCGGCTTCCTGCACTCGCACAGCTACACCGGCAACCCGCTGGCCTGCGCCGCGGCCCTGGCCACGCTGGGGATCTTCGACAGCGACGATGTCCTCGCCCGCAACCGCGAGACGGCACAGCGCATGGCCGAGGCCGCCGCGCCCCTGGCCGGGCACCCGCACGTCGGCGAGGTGCGCCAGCAGGGCATGATCCTGGCCATGGAGATGGTCCGGGATCCGGGCCTGAAGACCCCCTTCCCTTGGCAGGAGCGCCGGGGCCTGATCGCCTACCGCCATGCGCTGGAGCGCGGCGTGCTGATGCGCCCGATCGGCAACGTCCTCTACTGGATGCCGCCCTACGTGATCGAGCCCGACGAGATCGCACTGCTTGGCGAAGTGGCCGCCGAGGCCATCGACCGGGCCACCCGCGACTAGCCGCCTGCTGCCCGGTCACCGGGCAGCCCCGAGCACGGAGACCCCGTCATGCCGCGCCTCTACATCGCCCAGCCCTTGGCGGCCGACAGCGTCATCGAGCTGACCGCCGACGCCGCCGCCCACGCCCGGGCGCTGCGCTTGCGCCCTGGCGATACCGTGACCCTGTTCAACGGCAACGGCGGGGAGCACGCGAGCGAGGTGGTGGCCGTGGAGCGCCGGCGGGTGACGGTGCACGTCGGCGCCCACCAGCCCACCGAACGCGAGCTGCCGGCACCGGTGCAGCTCCTGCAGGCCGTGGGCAAAGGCGAGCGCATGGACACCGCGGTGGAGAAGGCAACCGAACTGGGCGTGAGCGAGATCGTGCCAGTCATGACCGAGCGCACCGTGGTGCGCCTGAACGATCCGCAGCGGGCGTCCAAGCGCCGGCGGCACTGGGAGGCGGTGGCCCGCGCGGCCTGCGAGCAGTGCGGCCGCAACACCCCACCGCGGGTGACCGAACCGGTCCCGCTGGGCCGGGCCTGGGCGCAGTGCGACGGCTATCCGCTGCGCCTGACCCTGGACCCGCTGGCGGAGCCGCGCCTCAGCGAGTTGACCGGGACGGCGGCGACCTCGCTGCTCATCGGCCCCGAGGGCGGGTTGAGCCCGGCAGAGCTCCAGGCGGCCGAGGCCCACGGGTACCGGCGCGGTCGGGCGGGCCCGCGGGTGCTGCGCACGGAGACCGCTGCGGTGGTCGCCCTCGCCGCGGTAGGCCTGGCCCTCGGCGAGCTCTAGCCGACGCCCGCCGAGGCGGCGCACGCCTGGGCCAGGGCGTCGGCGAGCTGCCCCTCGTCGTAGGGCTTGAGCAGCACTCGGGCGGCACCCAGCCCTGCGGCAGCGAGCCGCTCCTGATCCACGGCCCGCGTGCTCACGGCCACCAGCGTGCCGGCGTCAATGCCGGCCTCGGCCACCAGTCGCTGCAGCACGCCGAGGCCTTCCTCGTGCTGGAGCATCTCCATCTCCAGATCGACGAGCAGCGCCCGAGGCGTACCCGCCGCCACTGCGCGGTGGGCCTCCTCGAGCCCGGCGGCCCCTTCCGGGTCGAAGCCCTGGCGGGCCAGGCGATGCCCGGTGATCCGGCGCATGGTGCGCGAATCGTCGAGAACCAGGACGCGGGGCCGCGCGGAGGCCTCGCCGGCGGGCTGCTCCGGGGCCGACGCACCGGGCATCGGCAGGCGCAGGGTAAAACGGGTGCCGGCGCCCGGTGCGCTCTGCATCTCCAGCGTGCCGCCGAGTTCGTGGACCACGCCGGCCACCTCGTCCATGCCCATGCCGGCGCCCGGCTCACCCTCGGGGTCGAGGGTGGAGACGCCCGGCAGACAGATCAGGCTCAGCGCCTCGTCGTCACTGAGCGCCGCCGTGGGTTCGTTGGGGTCGTAGTCGGAGACCTGGCGCTGCAGCGCCTCGGAATCCAGTCCGGCGCCGTCGTCGCTGACCACCAGCAGCGCCTCGTCCTGGCCGTGGTGCAGGCTCAGGGCGACCCGGCCGACCTCGGGCTTGCCGGCGGCGGCGCGTGCCTCGGGGGGCTCGATGCCGTGGCGCACGGCATTGCGCAGCAGGTGCTCCAGTGCCGGTCCGAGGGCCACCAGGTGACCCTCGGGCAAAGTGCACGACGCCCCCTCGACCATCAGCTCGACGCGGCGCCCGCACTCGCCGGCAGTGGCGTGCACCAGGCGATCGAAGGCGTCGACATGCGGCTCTAGGGTCGCCCTTGCCGGCGCCGGGTCAGGCTCCGGGCTCGAGCCAGAGGGCCGGTCGGCGCCCGGGGCCGGATCGTAATCCGGCTGCGGTGCTTGTGGCGCCGCGGGGTCCAACCCCGGCTCGGCCGCTGCCTCGCCGGCAGGACCGGTGGAGGCGTCACCGCCCGCGTCCTCGGCGGGTTCGGCCAACTCAGTGGCCAGCGCATCGCCGAGGACCTCCGCGCCGGTACCGCTCTGCAGGCCCCAGGCGTCGGCGGTACTGGCCTGTGCGTCGCCGTCTTCGCCGGCCCAAAGCTCGCTGTAGTCGTAAGCCTGGGCTCCAGCGCTCGCCTCCGCGCCACCGCCTAGGACCTCGCGGCGCAGCACGCCGACGCTGTCGGCCAGCTGCTCAAGGCCGTGGCGCAGGCGCTGCCCGGTCTCAGCCGTGGCGCCGTCGGCCAGGGCGGTGGCCACCTCGCCCTCCAGCTCGTGGCAGCGGCTGAAGAACTCGGTGAGCCCGGCGAAGCGCGCCCCGCCCTTGAGGGTGTGCAGGATGCGCTGGATGGCCAGCCCGGCCTCCGGGTCGCCGGCGCGCCAGCGCTGCAGGGCGGCGCCGATCTGTGACAGCGCCGGCCCCACCTCGGCGTAAAACAGCGCCTGCAGATCGACGTCGCTGCGCACCAGTGCCCGCGCGGCCGACCCCGCCTCGTCCTCGACGGGCGCCGGCATGGCCAGGGTGGCCCCGGGCAGACGCCGGGCGGCGGCCTGGACCTGCGCGACCCGGCCGCTGCCCGGAGCCTCGGTCAGCGGCTGAAGCAACGCCTCGGCCATGCTCGGCTCTGGCAGCCCACCATCGGCGCCCTGCTCGACCAAACGACGCAGCTCGCGGTCGTAAGCGGCGATAGCCCGCTTCTGCACCGGGTCCAGGGTGTCGCCCTGGTCGAGCAGATCGAGCACGGCCAGCGCGCTCCAGCAGACACTGCCGGCGGCGCTGTCGCCCAAGGTGGCCTCCAGCGGCTCAAGGACACCACGCAGCTGCCCCAGCGCCTGGCGCTCATCACCGCGGATCAGCTCCAGGAGCCCGCGCTGGTAGGCCAGGCGACTGGTGCGGACGGCCTCCCCGCCGGCCCCGCCCGAGGCCTCGGGTGCGCCCGGATCGAGGCACTGGCGCAACAGCGCCAGGCTGTCGTAGCGCGGCCCGCCGCGGGCGCGGCGCAGGCCGTCGATGAGGCTGGCCAGTTCCGCAACCGGATCTTCGGCGCGGACGGCGATGCGTTCGATGGCCCGCGGCAGCCGCAGGACGGCGTCCATCAGCGCGGCGCGCAGCGGTTGGGCCTCCACCGCGGCCGTCTCCGGCGCCTGGTAGGCCCGCTCAAGATCGCCGGCGGCGGCACGCAGCTCGGCGCTGAGGTGTTCAAGCTCGCGCACGCCGACGAACAAAAATCCGCCATGCAGGCGCTGGAGCTCACCGTGGAGCGCGGTCAGCGCGCCGGGCTCGTCGCCGACTTCCTGCAGACGCACGGCCGCGGCGCTGACGCTGTCGCGCAGCTCGGGCAGCAGCCGGGTCAGCTCGCGCCGGGGGTCGACGCCGAGGGCCTTGGTTCGTCGCTCATCCATGGGTTGGTTACAATGCCACAAACCACTCAGCTGCCGTGAATCTGCCCATGAGCGCTCGACTCGGCGTCGTGATGGACCCCATCGCCGCCATCCACCCCCGCAAGGACTCCACCCTCGCCCTGATGCTCGAGGCCCAGCGCCGCGGCTACGAGCTCTGGTACCTACTGGCCACGGACCTCTACGCGGACGGCGGAGCCGCCTGCGGGCGCGGCCGGCCGGCAAAGGTCCGCGACGACGAGCGGGACTGGTACACGCTGGGCGAACCGCGGCCGATGCCCCTGGCCGAACTCGACACCATCCTCATGCGCGAGGATCCGCCGGTGGATGCCGGCTATATCAGCGCCACGCAGCTGCTGTCACTGGCCGAGGCGCAGGGGGTGCGGGTGGTGAATCGACCGGCGGCGCTGCGCGATGCCAACGAGAAGCTCTTCGCCCTGCACTGGCCCCACCTGTGCCCGGCCACCCGTGTGGCCGCCGACCCGACGCAGCTGCGTGCGTTCATCGCCGAGCAGGGCAAAGCGGTGCTCAAACCGCTGGATGCCATGGGGGGGGCCTCGATCTTCGTCCTCGAGGCGGGCGATCCGAACACCAGCGTGGTCCTGGAGACCCTCACCGACGGCGGCCGGCGCTACGCCCTGGCCCAGGAGTACCTGCCCCGCATCGAGGAGGGCGATAAACGGGTACTGGTCTTTGGCGGCGAGCCCTTCCCCCATGCCCTGGCGCGGATCCCGGCGCGGGGCGAGACGCGGGGCAACCTGGCCGCCGGCGGCCGCGGCGAGGCAGCACCGGTCACCGAGCGCGAGCGCGCCGTCTGCGCCGAGCTGGCCCCCACCCTGCGCGAACGCGGCCTGGAACTGGTGGGGCTGGACTTCATCGGCGAGCGGCTGACCGAGATCAACGTCACCAGCCCCACCTGCTTTCGCGAGATCGACGCCCTGTGCGGCGTCAACACCGCCGGCGCCTTCTTCGATCACCTGGAGGGCTCGGCATGACACGCCTGGTTTCCGCGGGCCGCGCCCTGGCGCTGGCGGCCCTGGCCGCCGCCATGGGGCTGGCCGGCTGCGCCGATGAGCCGGATTCGACCCGACTGCAGTTCATCTCCCTGGGCACGGAGGTGGAGATCCATATCCTCGATGCCGGCGACAGCGACGCCGAGGCGGCCGCCAAGGCGGCCCGGGCGGAGATCGACGCCATCAGCGAGGCCTGGGAACCGACTCGCGGCTCGGAGCTCGGGCCGCTCAACGAGCGGCTCGCTGCCGGCGAGGGCATGACCGTCAGCAAGGAGCTGATCGCCATCCTCGAGCGCGCCCGCGAGATGGAGGAGCGCACCGGCGGGCGCTTCAGCCCGGCCATCGGCGGACTCACCGAGCTGTGGGGCTTTTCCGCCCAGGACGGCCCGCTGGCCGAGCCGCCACCGGCCGAGGAGATCGAGGCCTGGGTGGAGCAGGCGCCGCGCATCGCCGACCTGAGCTGGGATGCCGATCGCTACGTGACCAGCAGCAACGACGCGGTGCGCATCGACCTCGGCGGTATCGGTAAGGGGTTTGCCGGCGAGCGCGCCATGGCCGCCCTGCGCGAGCAAGGGGTGCGCACGGCGCTGATCAGCCTCGGCGGCGATCTGATCGCCCTGGGGGCGCCGGCGGATCGGCCTTGGCGGATGGGCGTCCGCGACCCCCGGGCCGGCACGGTGCTCGCCGCCGTCGAGGCGCACGCCGATGAGAGCGTGTTCACCTCCGGCGACTACGAGCGCACCTTCACCCACGAGGACCGCCGCTACCACCATATCCTCGACCCGACCACCGGTTACCCGGCCATGGGCAGCCGCTCGATGACGGTGATCCACGAAGACCCGGTCCACGCCGACGCCGCGGCCACGGCGCTGTTCATCGCCGGCCCCGAGGACTGGCGGGCCCTGGCCGAGGCGCTGGAGATCCGCTATGCGCTGCTCATCGACCGCGAGGGCGTGGTCCGGATGAGCGAGGCCATGGCCGAGCGGGTTGAGTTGCGGGGCGAACCGGAGACGGTCCACGTCGAGTGAGCGAGGCACCAGCCGTGAACGACCCCGCGGTGCAACCGGATGACCGTCTGGGCATGGCGCTGTTCCTCGCCGTGGTGGCCCACGCCCTGGTGATCCTGGGCGTGGGGCTGACCTGGGAGGGCGACGAGCGCCCCCAGGATGCCTCGATGATGGAGGTCACACTGGCCTACGACGAGGCCGAGACCCCCCCGGAGGACGCCGACTACCTGGCCGATCTGGACCAGGACGGCGGGGGCGTGGCTGAGCAGGCGCAGATCCCCTCACCGGTGGCCGGCGAGCCGATCCCCGCCGTGGAAGCCCCCGAGCCGGGCGAACCGGCGGCCGCCCCTGAGGCGCGGGCCGAGTCTCTGATCGACAGCGAGCAGGCCGAGACGCCAACACCGCCCGCCGATGAGCAACCCCGGGCCGAGGAGCGGCCTTCGCTCCAGGATCTGCTCGACAGCCGGCGCCAGGCGGCCGCCGCCGAGGCGGCGGCGCTGCAGCAGCGGCTGAGCCAGCCCCGGGAGCCGACCAAGCGCTTTCTCAACGCCCGCACGCGCTCCCACGAGGCCGCCGCCTACATGGAGGCTTGGACGCGCAAGGTGGAGGCCGTGGGTAATCTCAACTACCCGAGCGAAGCCCGCGAGCGGGGGCTATCCGGGCAACTGATCCTCGAGGTAACGCTGATGCCGGACGGGTCGCTAGAGGACGTGCGCATCATCCAGCCGTCGCGCCACCGGCTGCTCGACGAGGCGGCGGTGCGCATCGTCCGGCTCGGTGCCCCGTACCCGGATGTACCCGAGGAGGTCCTCGAGGGGCAGGACCGCCTGGTGATCACCCGGACCTGGGCATTCATCGAGGGCCGGCGCGTGCGCGCTCAATAACTGCCTTGCCACCCTTGTCCCGGCTGCGCGCGGTGGCCGATACTGGAGCGCATGAGCGAGCAAACCGGACAAGGCGGGGACCAGCTGGGCAGTCAGTTCCTGATCGCTATGCCGGCCCTGGACGACCCGAACTTCGCACAGACCGTGACGCTGCTCTGCGAGCACAGCGAGGACGGGGCGATGGGCATCGTGGTGAACCGACCCACCGAAGTCACCCTCGGCGATCTGTTCCGCCACCTGGAGCTGGAGATCAGCGACGGCTGCCCGCAGGATCAGGTCGTCTACGCCGGTGGACCCGTGCAGCGCGAGCGCGGCTTCGTGCTCCACCCGGCCGGACAGGAGTGGAACGCCACCGCGCCGGTCTGCGAGGGCGTGGCCCTGACCACGTCGCGGGACATCCTCGCCGCCCTGGCGCGGGGCGAGGGCCCGGAGCGCTTCCTGGTGGCGCTGGGTTACGCCGGCTGGGGCGCCGGCCAACTGGAGGAGGAGCTGGCCCAGAACGCCTGGCTCTCCGGCCCCGCCGATGCCCGGGTCATCTTCGACACCGATACCAGCCAGCGCTGGCGCGCCGCGGCCGCGCACCTGGGTGTGGACATCGCCCTGCTCTCCTCGGAAAGCGGGCATGCCTGAGCCGCCCGGCGGCATGCTGATGGGCTTCGACCCCGGTGAGCGGCACATCGGCGTGGCCGTCGGCGAGGCCCTGTTGGGCACCGCCCGCGGCGTGACCACCCTCAGCGCACGCCACGGACAGCCGGACTGGGCGGCAGTCGCCGGGCTGCTTGAGCACTGGGCGCCGGCGGCGCTGGTGATGGGGCTGCCCAGCCACGCCGACGGCAGCGATGCCGACAGCACCGCCCTGGCCCGGCGCCTGGCCGGCCGCCTGCACGGGCGCTTCGGGCTACCGGTGCACACCATCGACGAGCGCCTCTCCTCGCGTGCCGCGGAGGAGCGGCTCGACCCGCGGCAGCGCCAGCGCGACCCGCAGGCCGTGCACGCCGAGGCTGCCGCGGTCATCCTCGAGACCTTCTTTGCCCAGCAAGGGGTGGCATGACTGACGCCGAGATCGACGTCCCGCAGTTGCTCGACACCGTCGCCGCGGAGATCAACACCGAGCTGGAGCGCCGCGGCATCCGCTCGCCGATCCTGGTGGGCATCCACACCGGCGGCGTGTGGGTGGCCCGCGGGCTGCACGACCGGCTCCTCGCCCGTCCGCCAGTGGGCACCCTGGAGGTCGCCTTCCACCGCGACGACTATGCGACCTCCGGGCTCAAGGCGGCGGTGCAGACCTCCGAGGTTCCAGTGACCCTGGACGGACGTGCTGTGCTGCTGGTCGATGACGTGATCCACACCGGCCGCACCACGCGGGCGGCGCTCAACGCCCTGTTCGACTTCGGCCGCCCACAGCAGGTGCTCCTGGCCGTGCTGGTCGACCGCGGTGGACGGGAGCTGCCGGTCCAGCCGGATGTCACCGGGACCCGGCTCGAACTCCCCGGTGGGCAGCGGCTCAAGCTGCGCGGCCCCGAGCCGCTGCGCTTCATGCTGGAAGGAGAGACGCCGTGAGCGTGCAACTCGACCCGCAGGGGCAGCTGCGCCACTTGGTCACCACCGAGGGGCTGCCCCGCGAGCTGCTCACCCGCATTCTGGATACCGCCGAGTCGTTCTCCGGGGTTCTCGGCAAGTCGGTCAAGAAGGTTCCGCTGTTGCGCGGGCGGACCATCATCAACCTCTTCTTCGAGCCGAGCACGCGCACCCGCACGACCTTCGAGCTGGCTGCCCAGCGGCTCTCGGCCGATGTGCTCAACATCGACGTGGCCACCTCCTCCACCAGCAAGGGCGAGAGCCTGCTGGATATGCTGCGCAACCTCGAGGCGATGCAGTGCGACGCCTTTGTGGTCCGCCACGCCGACAGCGGCGCCGCCGAGTTCATCGCGCGCCATGTGGCCCCCGGGGTGGCGGTGATCAACGCCGGCGACGGGCGTCACGCCCACCCTACCCAGGCCCTGCTCGACGCTTTCACCATCCGCCGCGAAAAGGGCCCACTGGAGCCGCTGACCATCGCCATCGTTGGCGATATCCTCCACTCGCGGGTGGCCCGCTCGCAGATCCACGCCCTGCTCGGCCTCGGCGCTGGCGAGGTGCGGGTGATCGGGCCGCGCACGCTGCTCCCGCGGGATATCGGGCGGCTGGGGGTGCGGGTCCACGAGGACATGGATGCCGGGCTCGACGGCGCCGACGTGGTGATGATGCTGCGCCTGCAGCGCGAGCGGATGCGTGGCGCCCTGCTGCCGAGCGAGAGCGAGTTCTTCGCCCGCTACGGGCTGACCGAGCGGCGCCTGGAGCGCACCCACCCGGAGGCCATCGTCATGCACCCCGGCCCGGTCAACCGCGGCGTCGAGCTCGACCCCCAGGTGGCCGACGGGCCGCGCTCGGTGATCCTGCGCCAGGTCACAAACGGCATCGCGGTGCGCATGGCGGTCATGTCCATGGTCCTCGGCGGGCAGGGCGAGATCCCCACCGAACCGATCGAGGAGGCGTCGAGTTGAGCCGCATCCACATCCACGGCGGACACGTCATCGACCCGGCCAGCGGCCTGGACGAGCCGCGCGATGTATTCATCGCCGACGGGCGGATTCTCGCCGTGGGCACGGCGCCGGACGGGTTCGCCGCCGACCGGGCCATCGACGCCACCGGGCAGCTGGTCCTCCCCGGCCTGGTGGACCTGGCCGCGCGGCTGCGCGAGCCCGGCGCCACGCGCAAGGGCGGCATCGTCCCGGAGAGCCGGGCGGCGGCGGCCGGCGGGATCACCACCCTGCTCCTGCCCCCGGACACCCGGCCAGCCATGGACACGCCGTCGGTGGTGGAGCTGGTGCACAGCCGCGCGCAGGTGGCCGATGCCGCCCGCGTGCGGCCGCTCGGGGCGCTGACCCGCGAGCTCGATGGCGAGTACCTGGCCGAGATGGCCGCCCTGCGCGACGCCGGCTGCCCGGCGGTCTGCGACGGCGGCCGCCCCGTCGCCAACACCCTGGTGTTGCGGCGCGCACTGGACTATGCAGCCACCTTCTCGCTGCCGGTCGTCCTCACCCCGGAGGATCCGAGCCTGGCCGACAGCGGCCGCGTCCACGAGGGCGAGACCGCCACCCGGCTGGGGCTGCCCGGGCAGCCGGCGGCGACCGAGACCGCCGCCGTCGGGCGGATCCTGGCCCTCGTCGAGGAGAGCGGCAACCCGGTCCACCTGGGCCGG
The DNA here is from genome assembly GCF_022228025.1 of Halorhodospira sp. 9622. NCBI lineage: Bacteria > Pseudomonadati > Pseudomonadota > Gammaproteobacteria > Chromatiales > Ectothiorhodospiraceae > Halorhodospira > Halorhodospira sp. 9622. The sequence goes on from NZ_JAJNRE010000006.1 coordinate 24,291, forward strand.
CTGTCCACGGCGCGCGCCGCCGCCATGGTCGCCGAGGCGCGCCGGGCACAGCTGCCGGTGACCGCCGACGTGGCCATCCACCAGCTGCTGTTCACCGAACAGGACTGCGACGCCTACAACACCGCCGCCCACGTCCGCCCGCCGCTGCGCACCGCGCAGGACCGCGACGGGCTGCGCCGGGCGGTGGCCGAGGGGGCGATCACCGCCATCTGCTCGGACCACCAGCCCCACGACCCTGACGCCAAGATCTGCCCCTTCGCCGACAGCGAACCCGGTGTCAGCGGCGTCGACACCCTGCTCGGGCTGACCCTGCGCCTGGTCGACGAGGGGCTGCTGTCGATCGCCGAGGCGGTCGACCGGGTCACCCTGGGCCCGGCCCGGGCGCTCGGCCTGGAGGCCGGCACCCTGACGCCCGGCGCCGCCGCCGATGTGGCGGTCGTCGATCCGCGACAGACCTGGCGGGTGACCCCCGAGAGCCTGCACAGCCGCGGCCGCAACTCCCTGGTCCTGGGCCAGGAGCTGGCCGGCCGCGCCACCGCCACCCTGGTCGCCGGGCGCATCGTCTATCCCCGCACCCCGTGAACCGAACCGATTCGGAGGCAACCGTGAGCGCTTCGCCCAACGTCGTCGATGTCACCATCGAGAATTTCAAGGAACAGGCCATCGATGCCTCGATGCAGCAGCCTGTGCTGATCTACTTCTGGGCGCAGTGGTGTGAGCCCTGCAAGACCCTCAGCCCGCTGCTGGAAAAGCTGGCCGATGAGTATCAGGGCGGCTTCCGCCTGGCCAAGGTGGACTGCGACCAGCAACAGCAGCTGGCCACGCAGGTGGGGGTGCAGAGCCTACCCACCGCCCTGCTGGTCAAGGAAGGACAACCGGTGGACCAGTTCATGGGCGCCGTCCCCGAGGGGGAGCTGCGCCAGTGGCTGGGCCAGTACGTGGAGGCCCCCGAGGCGGACCCCTATGAACAGGCCCGGGAGCTGATGAGCGAAGGCCGCTCCACCGAGGCGGTCCCGTACCTGCGCGCTGCCCGGGAACAGCGTCCCGATGAGGCCGGGGTCACCATCGACCTGGCCCGCGCGCTGCTGCAAAGCGGTGACGCCGACGAGGCCTTCACGCTGGTTGAGGGGCTGTCTGCCAACGATCAGCAGGACCCGCGGGCGCAGGGGATCCTCGCGCGCAAGGAGTTTGCCGAACGGGTGCGCGACCTGCCCGCGCTCGAGGCGCTGGAGCAGCGTGTGGAGGCCGACGCCGGCGACGGCCAGGCCCGCCTGGAACTGGCCTTGCGCCTGGTGGTAGCCGGCGGCGAGCTGGAGGCCCTGGACCACCTGCTCCACCTCGTCCAGCGCGACCCGGAGCGTCGTGACGAGGCCCACCAGGTGGCGCTCCAGGTCCTCGGCATGCTCGGCCCCGAGCACCCGGAGGCGCGCCGCTACCGCCAGCGGCTGTTCCAGCTGCTGCACTGAGCGGGGGCGTGGAGGCGTGCGGCCGGCGGGCCGGTGTCAGATGGCCTCGCCGGCCTCCTCGGCCCGCTTGCCGCTGCGCTCGAGCACGCGGTCGATGAACGCCCGGGTCTCGTACGGGGCCCGACGGTGGAGCAACCAGCGCAGATCCTCGAGGTTCTGCAGGTTCGGGTTGGAGAGCAAGTTGCGGTAGACGTTGCCCGGCCCCCAGTTGTAGGCGGCCAGAGCCAGCCATGTGGCCATCGGCTCGCCGTAGCTGGCGTAGCGCTCGTGGAGGTGGGCCAAGTAATGGCTGCCGAGGAGGATGTTCAGCCGCGGGTCGGCCAGATCCTCGGCCTCGATCTCCAGGCCCTCGCGCTCGCCGAAGCGCTCGAGCCACTCCGGTACGCGCTCGCCAACGTCCACCGCTGCCATCGGGCGGACCTGCATCAGGCCCACCGCCCCGGCACTGCTCACCACCCCCGGGCGGTAGTCGCTCTCGGTGCGCACCACGGCACGGATCAGATCGGCGCTCAGGCCGGTGACCTCAGCCGCCTCGTCGATCAGCTCGTCAAGGTGCTCGCGCGGGATCACCCGGTTGGAGCCCACCGGCTGGTCGCGCTCGGCCTGCCGGTCCTCGACGATGGTCTCGACCACCGCCCGGGACACCTCGGGCATCCCGGCCGAGGCGCGCAGGCGCTCGAGCTGTTCGGAGCAGTCGGCCCCAGCCGCACCCCGCTCGGCCGCCCACGGCGAGTGGTGCAGGTGATACGCCCCGAGCGAGGCGAACACCAGACCACAGCCGCCGATGAGCCAGTTGGCTTGCATGCGCATGACGCACCCCCTTGCATGAAGCCCTGCCAATTTCCTCAATTTAACACGGGTATCAGGCGGCCGACGGCCTCGCCCCTGGCGCGGTTCGACGCGGCACGCAGCGCCCCGTATCATTCCGGGGTCGGTTCTTCCCAATAGCCTAGACGGGATCCGAGAGATCATGAGCGAAATCGCCAGCCGCCTGGCCGCGGTGCAGGAGCGCGTCCGCGCCGCCGAGGCCAGCCACGGCCGCCCGGCCGGCAGCGTGCAGATCCTGGCGGTCAGCAAACGCCACCCGGGGGCCGCCATCCGGGCCGCCCACGCCGCCGGGCAGCCCGCCTTCGGCGAGAACTACTTGCAGGAGGCCGCCGAGAAGCAGGCGGAACTGGCCGATCTGGACATCCAGTGGCACTTTATCGGCGGGGTACAGTCGAACAAAACCCGCGAGGTGGCCGAACGCTTTGACTGGATTCACACCGTCGACCGGGCCAAGATCGCCCGCCGGCTCAGTGAGCAGCGCCCGAGCGATCGAGAAGCGCTTAACGTCTGCCTGCAGGTGAACATCAGCGAGGAGCCGCAGAAGGCCGGCTGCCCGCCGGACGACGTCTTCGAGCTCGCCGCCGCCGTGGACGGCCTGCCGAGGCTGCGCCTGCGCGGGCTGATGGCCCTGCCGGCACCGGCCGAGGCGTTCGCCGAGCAGCGCCAGCCGCTGGCCCGGCTGCGCAAGCTGCGCGAGGAGCTCCACGAGCGCGGCCACCGCGAGCTGGACACGCTGTCGATGGGGATGTCGGCGGACCTCGAGGCGGCCATCGCCGAGGGCGCCACCATCATACGGATCGGTACCGCGATCTTCGGGCCGCGGATGTAGAGGAGGAATCACTATGGCCCAGCACGCGCGCATCGCCTTCATCGGAGGCGGCAACATGGCCCGCTCGCTCATCGGCGGGCTGATCGCCGACGGCTACCCGGCCACGCACATCGTCGCCAGCGAGCCCGAGACCGAGCGCCGCGAACGCCTGGCCGGCGAACTGGGCATCGAGACCTGCGCCGACAATGCGGCGGCGGCGGAGGCCGCAGATGCCGTCATCCTGGCCGTCAAACCGCAGGTCATGCGCGGCGTGGCCGAGGCGCTCGGGCCGATCATCGCCCGGCGCGGCGCGGTGGCGATCTCCATCGCCGCCGGCATCCGCCTGGGCGATCTGCAGCGCTGGCTCGGCGCCGGAACGGCCATCGTGCGCACCATGCCCAACACCCCCTCGCTGGTACAGAGCGGTGCTACGGCGCTCTATGCCAACGAGCAGGCCAGTGAAGCGCAGCGCGAGCTGGCCGAGACCCTGCTGCGCGCCGTGGGGCAGACCCGGTGGCTGGAGAACGAGCAGCAGATGGACGCAGTGACCGCCATCTCCGGCAGCGGTCCGGCGTACTTCTTCCTGGTCATGGAGGCGTTGGAGGAGGCTGGCGTGGAGCTCGGCCTGGACCGCGAAACGGCCCGTCTGCTGACCCTGGAGACGGCCACCGGGGCGGCCCGCATGGCCCTGGAATCCGACGATCCGCCGGCGCAGCTGCGCCAGCGGGTGACCTCACCGGGGGGCACCACCGAGCGCGCCCTCGAAGTCCTGGAAGCGTCCGATCTGCGCGGTGCCTTGCAGCGGGCGGCCGAAGCCGCCGCGACCCGCGCCGATGAGCTTGGCAACCTGCTAGGGGAGCAGTAATGGAATCCAACCACTTCGCCGACGCCCTGATCTTCCTGATCGCCACCGCCTTCTCGCTCTACATCCTGGCGGTCCTGCTGCGCTTCTTGCTGCAGACGGTGCGTGCCGACTTCTTCAACCCGATCTCGCAGTTCCTGGTGCGCGCCACCTCACCGGTGCTCAACCCCCTGCGCCGGGTCATCCCCGGGGTCGGCGGCATCGATCTGGCGGCGATCGTACTGATGTTCGTCCTGCAACTGGCGGCGCTCTACATCATCTTCCTGCTCGCCTACGGGCAGCAGCCGCCGCTCGGGCCGCTGGCGATCGAGGCGGTGGGACGCCTGCTGGGCCTGGTGCTGAACCTCTATACGGTGCTGATCCTGATCGGCGTAATCATCAGCTGGGTCAACCCCACCGCCAGCCACCCGGGGCTGCACCTGCTCCAGCAGCTGGTCAACCCGATCCTGCGCCCGATCCGCTCCTTCATGCCGGATATGGGCGGACTGGACCTCTCGCCGCTGGTCGCCTTGGTGCTGATCCACGTGGTGCGGATGCTCACCGTCTACCCGCTGCGTGGCCAGGTACCACTGCCCATGTAGCCGCCGCAGCCCCGCGGCGTCGCCGGGGTGTCCGGCGGCGCCGTGATCCGTCCCGCACCCCCATCGACCGCTACGGTTGCCGACGCCATGCCCTGGATCACCCCGGACCCGGAACACGACGCCTGGCTGGTGCACGTCCGCGTCACCCCACGGGCCAAGCGGGAGGCGCTGGACGTGCAGGGCGAGCGACTGCGCGTGCGCCTGAACACCCCACCGGTTGAGGGCAAGGCCAACGCCGCCCTGTGCAAGCTGCTGGCCCGGCGGTTCGGCGTGGCCAAGTCGGCCGTGACGCTGCTGCGCGGTGAGCGCAGCCGGGACAAGACCCTGCGCATCACGGCTCCCAAGCAGTGGCCGGAGGGGCTGCCGCGCCCGGAAGCCCCCCCGCCAACCTGAGGCGGCTTGTCCCGGCCATAGCCGGCTCGCTAGACTGCACGGCTATTGCTCAGCGAGCGGAAGTGTCATGGTGAGAAGCCCGCCGACCGACTCCGTCGGACTGGTGACCCAGCACAAGGCAACCTTCGAGGAGCCCCTGCCGCTCGTCTGCGGTCGGGAGCTGCCCCGGTACGAGCTGGTCTACGAGACCTACGGCGAGCTCAACCGCGAGGGCACCAACGCCATCCTGGTCTGCCACGCGCTCTCCGGCAATCACCATGCCGCCGGCTACCACTCCGAGCACGACCGCAAGCCGGGCTGGTGGGAGACGTGCATCGGTCCGGGCAAACCGCTGGACACCAACCGCTTCTTCGTTGTCTGCAGCAACAACCTGGGTGGCTGCCACGGCTCCACCGGGCCGGCCAGCATCAACCCGGAGACGGGTAAGCCCTACGGCGACCAGTTCCCCATCGTCACGGTGCGCGACTGGGTACGAAGCCAGGCACGCCTGGCCGATGAGCTGGGCATCCGCCAGTGGGCGGCGGTGGCCGGCGGCAGCTTGGGCGGCATGCAGGCGATGCAGTGGGCCATCGACTACCCCGACCGCCTGCGCCACGCCATTGTCATCGCCGCCGCGCCGCGGCTGTCGGCACAGAACATTGGCTTCAACGAGGTCGCCCGCCAGGCGATCATGAGCGACCCCGAGTTCCACGGCGGGCGTTACTACGATTACGGCGTCTCGCCCCGTCGTGGGCTGGCGGTGGCGCGCATGCTCGGACACATCACCTACCTCTCGGACGACGCCATGCGCGCGAAGTTCGGGCGCGATCTGCGCGGCGACATGAGCTTCGACTTCGAGCAGGTGGACTTCGAGGTCGAGAGCTACCTGCGCTACCAGGGACAGCGCTTCGTGCAGGACTTCGACGCCAACACCTACCTGCTGATGACCAAGGCGCTCGACTACTTCGATCCGGCCGCCGACCACGACGACGACTTCTCCGCGGCGCTCGCGCACATCCAGTGCTCGACCCTGCTGCTCTCCTTCTCCAGCGACTGGCGCTTCGCCCCGGCACGCTCGCGCGAGATCCTCCGCGCGCTGCTGGAACACAACAAGCCGGTCAGCTACATGGAGATCGAGGCCACCCAGGGCCACGACGCCTTCCTGATGCCCATCCAGCGCTACCTGGAGGCCTTCTCCGCCTACATGGGCAACGTCGCCCGGGAGGTGGGGGCGTGAATCCGCTGCGCCGCGAACTGGAGATCGTCGCCGACTGGATCGAGCCAGGCTCCCGGGTTCTGGACCTGGGCTGCGGCGACGGCACACTGCTCCACTACCTGGTCCAGCGTAAGGGCGTAACCGCCTACGGCCTGGAGATCGACCCGCGCAAGGTCACCCGATGCATGGACCGCGGCGTCAATGTGGTCCGTGCCGACCTGGACGAGGGGCTGGACGACTTCCATCGCGACAGCTTCGACCACGTCATCATGAGCCAGACCGTCCAGGCGGTGCGCTACCCGGACAAACTCCTTGAGGACATGCTGCGTGTGGGCCGCCACGGCATCGTCACCTTCCCCAACATCGGCTACTGGCGGCTGCGCATGCAGTTGCTGCTCAAGGGGCGCATGCCACGCAGCCCGGCCCTACCCAACGCTTGGTACAACTCGCCGAACATCCACCTGTGCACGGTGCGCGACTTCGAGCGCCTGTGCGCCACCATGGGCGTGCAGATCCGCGAGCGGCGCCTGCTCGACCGCGCCCACCGCTCGACACCGTTCATCGACCTGGCCCCGAACCTGCTCGGCGAGGTGGCCATCTACCGTTTCGTACGCGGCAGCGACTCCCTGTAGAATCCGGTCAAGGACGGGCGGTCGCCGCTCCGGGGTGCCGCCCGCGATCTCACCTGGCAGGAAACCGGGAAGTCTATGCAGCCCGAGTACGTGCGGTACAACCAGACCATCGTCGAGCGGCGGCGCTCCGCCTACCAGGACATCGTCATCGCCCACGATCCGGCGGTGGGGCACCTGCTCTACCTCGATGACGACCTGCAGATCGCCAACGCCGACGAGCCCTACAACCAGGCAATCACCCGGCCGCTGCGCGAGGCCAACGCACTGGGCGATGTGCTCATCCTCGGCGGCGGCGACGGCGGCGTCCTGCGCGCGCTGCTCGATGCCGGCGCGCGCCGGGCGGTGCTGGTGGATATCGACGGCGACGTCATCGAGCTCTCACGCCAGTACCTGCCGGATCTCTGCGGCGACGCCTTCGACCGGCCCGGCGCCGAGGTGGTGGTCGGCGACGCCTTCGCCTACCTCGACGCCGAGGAGCGCTGGGACGGCATCATCTATGACCTGACCATGGATCCGGTCCGAGAAGACCAGCCGCGAACCGAGTATATCCGCGAGATCCTCGCCAAGGTCTCGGACCGACTGAACCCCGGCGGGGTCATGGCCATGCAGTGCTGCGGCGCCGACGAACCCGGCCTGCGCGAGGAGATCCGCGCCGGACTGGCCCACACCTTCGCCGACTGGGGCGACTGGGAGGCCGAGGTACCGTCCTTTGACGTACCCTGGGTCTTTGCCTGGGCGCGCGCCCCGCGGGAGGCATCGTGACAACCTGGCTGATCACCCACCCCCAGTGCCTGGAGCATGACGCCGGCACCGGCCACCCGGAGAGCGCCGCGCGGCTGCAGGCCATCCTTCAGGCGCTCCAGCACGCCACCTTCGAGTACGTCCTGCGCGAGGAGGCGCCGCTGGCCACCACCGCGCAGCTCGAGCTGGCCCACGACCCGACCTACGTGCGCTCGCTGCTCGACAGCGTCCCCGCGGAGGGGGCCCGGCACATCGATCCGGACACCCGCCTCTGCCCGGCCACCGGCGAGGCCGCGCGGCGGGCCGCCGGAGCCGTCTGCCACGGGGTCGACGGCGTGCTCTCCGGGAAGGCGCAGCGCGTCTTCTGTGCGGTCCGCCCGCCGGGCCACCACGCCGAGTCCGATCGGGCCATGGGATTCTGCTTCTTCAACAACATCGCCGTCGGCGCCGGCCACGCAGTGGCCAACTACGGCCTGCAGCGGGTGGCGATGGTCGATTTCGATGTTCACCACGGCAACGGCACCGAGGAGATCAGCCGCGGCCGGCCGGGGTTCCACTACTTCTCGACCCACCAGCACCCCCTGTTCCCGGGCACCGGCACACCGGGCAGCGACAACCCGGCGAACATCGTCAACGTCACCCTGGCTGACGGCGATGGCTCTGAGGCGTTTCGCGAGGCCTTTACGCAGACCATCCTCCCCGCCCTCGACGCGCTGCAGCCGGAACTGATCCTGATTTCGGCAGGCTTCGACGCCCACCGCTCGGACCCGCTGGCCACCCTGCAGCTGGACGAGACCGACTTCGCCTGGGCCACCCGGGAGTTGGTGGACGTGGCCAAGCGCCACTGCCAGGGGCGCGTGGTTTCGGTGCTCGAGGGTGGCTACAACACCTCCGTGGTCGGCCGCTGCGCCGCGGCCCACCTCGAGGCACTGATGATGTAGGCTAAAGGCCATGCACGTGGAGGCGAACCGGAGCCCTTACCTCAACCCCGCCGAGCGCGTGCGCGGGGCCCAACGCACCCAGCAGCCCGAGGCTGCCGGGCGGACCGACTTTGCCCGCCACGCGGAGGCCGCTCGCCCCGCCTCACCCGTCCGCCCCACACCGCTGGCCGCCGAGGGGTTGGCCAGTGGCGGCGTGGGCCAGCCGCCAACCCCCCGACTCGGCGACGCCGGGGGGTTCCGGCCGCCGGAGCTCATCGCCGCCCGCTACGAGGGCCAGGATCGCAGCCTGACGCCGGAGGGCGGGCTGCGCAGCGGCGGAGCCGGCAGCCACGGCCTCCGGCCGGATACCGAGGATCTGCCCCGGGGGCTGCGGCAACTGGTCGAGGTTCAGGCCATGTCGCAGCCCGATGTCCTCGGCCGCGGCGGCCGCCTGGATCTGACCATCTAAGCCCCCCATGCCGGTTCAGACTCGCTACCAGGACGATCTGGCCCGGGGCGTTATCCACCCCGATCCAGCCCAGCAGCGCGCCGTGCAGGCCCTGCAGACACTCCACGACGACCTGCTCGCGCAGCCGGCCGGCGCCGGGTGGCTGGGCTGGCTGCGCCGGCGCCCGGGCACCGCCGCCCCCGGACTCTACCTCCACGGCCCGGTCGGGCGCGGCAAGACCTATCTGGTGGACGCCTTCTTCGATGCCCTGCCCTTCGCGGCCAAGCAGCGCCTGCACTTCCACCACTTTATGCGGCGTACCCACGACGCGCTGCACCGGCTGCGCGATCACCGCGATCCGCTCGGCCACCTGGCCCGCGACTTCGCCGCCGAGCATCGGGTGCTCTGCTTCGACGAGTTCCACGTCAGCGACATCGCCGACGCCATGATCCTTGGCCGCTTGCTCGAGCAGCTCATCGGCGAGGGGGTTACTCTGGTGGCCACCTCCAACGTGCACCCGGACGATCTCTACCGCGACGGCCTGCAGCGGGCCCGCTTCTTGCCGGCCATCGATGCGCTCAAGCGCCACTGCCGCGTGGTGAACCTGAACGGTGAGCGGGATTACCGGCTCGAGCGCCTGGAGCAGGCGCCGGTCTACCTGATCGGCGCGGCCGGCGAACACGACGCGCGACTGCAGGAGCGGTTCGTGCAGCTCGCCCCGGAGCCCGGGCAGAGCGACGGCACCCTGGACATCGAGGACCGGCCGATCCGCGCGCGCCGCTGGGCCGATGGCGTCGCTTGGTTCGATTTCACCGAGCTGTGCAGCGGGCCGCGCAGCGCCTCCGATTACATCGAGCTGGCACGACTGTTCCACACTGTGCTGGTCGCCGACGTGCCCCGCTTCGAGGCCAACCGCGAGGACGAGGCACGCCGGTGGATGGCGCTCGTCGACGAACTCTACGAGCGGCGGGTCAACCTGATCTGCTCGGCGACCGCAGCGCCGGAGGCCCTCTACGCCGGCCGGCGGCTGGCCTTTGAGTTCCAGCGCACCGCCAGCCGGCTCCACGAGATGCAGAGCCACGAGTACCTGGCCGAGCCCCATCGCCCCTGAAGCCAAGGAGAGATCGCCATGAACCAGCGCGGCGGCAAGACCGGCTACCGGCCGCAAATCCAGCGTCTGCGGCGAGGCGAAAAGCGCTCGCACCTGCTCTACTATCTACCGGTACACGACGGCAACGACGGGACGCGGCTCGGTGTCCTCGGCGATCTCTCGCCGGACGGGCTGCTGCTCATCGGGGACCGCGCTTTCACCCCCGGGCAGCGCCTGCAGCTGCAGATCCGTGGTGAGCCGGGCAGCGAGATCGCTGGCGATGTACGCATCGACGTCACCGCCGAGGCGCGCTGGTCGGCACCGGACGTGAACCCGGCCTATACGGCCACCGGGTTCCGCCTCGCCAACCCGGACGAGCGGACCCGACACGCCATTGAGACCCTGCTCCACGACCTCGGCCTGCTGGCCGGGGCGGACGACGAGGACGAGACAGGAGGACAGCCATGAGCGCCGACGCCGACAAGCACCCCCAGGACGACGACCCGCGTTCGCTATCCGATCACCGCATCCGCGAGAAGCACTCCCGCGAGGAGGTCCGGCGCTGGCGCGAGCAGGCGGCCGAGCACCATCGGCGCTGGTTCGACGTCATGAACAACCCCTACGGGCAGGACTGACGCTCCCCCCCGGGGGCACGACGGCCACCGGGGGAGAGACGCCCCGCGCTTACGCCGGGACGCGGGGGTTGAGGCTGTAGGTGGTGGTCATGCTGGCCTGATCGAGGATGTGCGGGCGAATGGCCTCGAGCAGGTCGGGCCCGCGGAAACCCGCCGCCACCGGCGCACGCTCCACGTCGAGGGCGTAGAGGGTGAAGATATAGCGGTGCGGGATGGAGTCGTTCCACGGCGGGCACGGCCCGTCGTAGCCGTAGTAGGTACCGCGCATCTCGTCACTGCCGGCGAGGAAGTCGGTGTAGTCGTTGACCCCCTGCCGGGTGCCGTGGGGCCCCTCGGGTGCATCCTTGCCCCCGGGCACCACGCCCTCGGCGAAGGCGCCCTCGGCCACCTCGCCCAGCCCCGGATCAAGGTCGACCAGCAACCAGTGGTAGAAGTCCACCCGCGGCAGGTCCGAGGGGATCTCCCGGTCCTCGCGATTCACGTCGCCGGCGTGGCTCGGCGCGTCCGGGTCGTGGCAGACCAGGACCAGCGAGCGCGTGCCCGCCGGCAGATCCGACCAGGCGAAGTGGGGGCTGAGATTCCGGCCCAGGGCCATGTGGTTTTCGGCATCCGGGATCCCGAAGGCGTACGGCTCCGGGACCGGTCGACCGTCGGTCAGGCTCTGACTCGTCAGGCGCATAGCTTGCCCCTCCTGCTGTTTGGGTTACCCTCGTGGGGATTGTAAAGCCGGCAGGCGCAGCGTGACGATGCAACAGCGACTGTTCGCGTACGGGACCATCCTCGCGGGGGCCGACGATCCGCAAGTGCAGGCAGCCATCCAGCGCTACACCGAACGCATCGACGAAGGCTGGATCCGTGGGCGCCTTTACGACCTGGGCCCCTTCCCGGGCGCGGTCCCCCGCCTGCCACAGGATTCCCGCGAGACCTGGGTGCGCGGGGTACTCCTCACGGTGCTCGATCCTCGCCGGGTCTTCCGCGTCCTCGACCCCTACGAGGACTGCGATCCGCAGCGACCGCGGGCCGGGCTGTACCGCCGGGAACAGGTCGCCGCGCACCCCGCCTCGGCCCCGGAGGCGCCGCTGACCTGCCAGATCTACTGGATCAACCGGGTCCCGCCTTACGCCCGCTTGATCGACAGCGGCGACTGGCACCACCACGTACAGAGCCGGCCGCCCTACGCCCCGCGTGGCGGCGCCTCGTAGCTAACGCGGCAGCACCAGGTGGTCGGCCACCCGCTGCGGGTCGGGCGTGGCCAGCGGGGGGATGCGCCCGAGCCGCGGCGCCGGCAGGCGGGCATCGAGGCTGGCGATCTGCGCCTCGCGGCGCGGGTCGTCGGCCTCCAGCTCGCTGGCCACCCAGCCGGCCAGAGTGAGGCCGTCGGCACGGATCGCCTCGGCGCTGAGCAGGGCGTGGTTCAGACAGCCCAGGCGGACGCCGACGACCAGCACCAAGGGCAGGCCGATCTGCCGGGCCAGACCGGCCACGTCCTGCGTCGGCCCCAGGGGCACCCGCCAGCCGCCGGCCCCCTCGACGACGGTGAACCGCTCCTGCGCCAACGCCCGGGCCGCCGCGACCAACCCCGCAACATCGATGGATCGCCCCTCCTCCGCGGCCACCAGGTGCGGGGCGGCCGCCGCCTCCAGTGCGCACGGATTGACGGTGGCGTAGGGCGGAGCCGGATCGAACAGGGCCTGCAGCTGCTCGGCGTCGTCGTTGCGCAGTCCGGCGGCGGTGCGTCGGCAACCGGCGGCCACTGGCTTCATGGCCGCCACCGGGACCCCGCTGCGCTGCAGGAGACGGATCAGCCCCCCGGCGTAGACCGTCTTGCCGACTCCGGTGTCGGTGCCGGTGATGAACACCCCGGAGAGACCGTCCCGGTGCGCGCTCACCGCCGCCTCCGCCGGATACCGTGGACATCAAGCCGGACCTCGCCGGTCTCGTCGGCGCGCTGCGGGGTTCCGGCCATACCCCAGGCGTGGCCGTAGACCACCTCGTAGGTGGCCGGCACGCGGCCGTCGGGCTGACGCCAGGCGAGGCTATAGGCGGCCTCCACCCGGGCCAGGCGGTGGGGTGAGAGCAGACCGCGGGGGCGACCGGGGGCGGCGTTGGAGGCACCCAGGGCCTTGAGGTCGCGCATAACGGCACGCGGGTGGGCATAGGTGAGATTAAAGGGCTCGCCATCGAGCACCGGGTCGACGAACCCCGCCTCGAGCATCCGGTCGCCGACGTCGTGCTTGTCGGGAAAGCGGTGCACGCGGGCGTGATCGTCCACCTCGGCCCAAGCCCCGCGCAGCTCGTGCAGTGTATCCGGGCCGAAGGTGGCGAACATCACCGCCCCCTCCGGGGCGGTCACCCGCTGCAGCTCGCGCAGGGCCGCCGGCAGGTCCTCCGCCCACTGCAGGGCCAGGCTGGAGAAGACCAGTTCAAAGGTGTCGTCCGGGTACGGCAGGGCGTGAAGATCGGCGCAGACGCAGCGCGGACGTCGCAGCCACGGCGCCCGCCGCCGGGCCCGCTGCAGCATGGCCGGAGCGATGTCCAGGGCGTGGACCTCGGCTTTGCGGTAGCGCCGGATCAGCGCACGTGTCGCGTAGCCGGTCCCGGCACCGAGGTCGAGGACACGGCGCGGGGCCACCCGGACCGGATCGAGCCGCTCAAGCAGGCGGTCGGCGACCTCGCGCTGGAGTACGGCGACCTCGTCGTAGCGCTCCGCCGAGTCGTCGAAACTGCGTCGCACGCGACGGCGATCGATCCGCTGGGCATCGCCTGGGTTCACGATCGGACCTCCTCGAGGAAGCAGTGGATGGCCTGTGCCACTTCGGTGGCGTGGGTGCAGTGGGGCAGATGGCCAGCGTCATCGAGGATCTCCACCCGGCCGCCACAGGCCGCGGCGCCCCGCTGCAGCGCCGCCGTGGGCACCAGAGGATCACGCCCCCCCCCGAGCCATAGCGTCGGCGGCGGCTGCACCGCCCCGGCAAGCGCCCCGCGCAGGTCAGCCTCGGCGAGGGCCGCCAGCCCGGCCGCCAGCCCGTCGTTGGAGGCCTGACTGGGGTCGGCGACGGCAGCGGCATCGTCCGCCGAGACCCGCCCGAGCTGCCGGCGAAAACGCCGCACGGTCGCCGCCGGGCTCCGCCCGAGGCCAGCCTGCATGGCAGTCAGCTCTGCCGCCGGAGTCGCGCACGGCCAGTCGGCCTCCATGGTAAACCGGGGCGTGGCAGCAATCAGGACCACACCGCGCAAGGGCTTGCCTCGGCGCAGGGCCTCCAGGGCAACGGTGCCGCCCAGCGACCAGCCCACCCAAACCGCATCGTCCGGCGCGGCATCGATGACCGGCGCAGCCACCCCGGCGAGTTCCACCGTGCCGGGGTCGGCGCAGCCGCCATGGCCCGGCAGCTCAAGCACGTCAGCCGGCACCTCCAGAGCGGCCCGCAAGGGGGCGAAGACGCGCGCATCGAAGGACCAGCCCGGGACCAGGAGCAGCGGCGCTGTCACGACACCGCCTCCGGGGTGGCGGGGTGGCGACGAGCGGCCGCATCCAGGGCCTCAAGCAGCCGGTCGATGTCCGCCTCGCCGTGGCAGGCGGTCAGGCTGACGCGCAGTCGGGCGGTTCCCGCCGGCACGGTCGGCGGCCGGATCGCCGCGACGCGCAGGCCGCGGCGATCGAGCTCGGCACTCCAGGCGCTGGCAGTGGCGCTTTGGCCGACGAGCACCGGGAGGATCGGCGTCTGCGGCCCCGGCGGTTGCGCCACCGGCAGGCCCAGCTCCCGGGCGCCGGCGCGGAAGCGGCTGATCAGCGCCTGCAGCCGCTCACGCCGCCACTGCTCGGCACGGGCGATGCGCACCGCCTCCAGGGCAGCCGCCGCCTGCGCCGCCGGCGGTGCCGTGGTGTAGATGTACGGGCGGGCCCACTGGCGCAGGGCGTCAATCAGGGTCCGGCTGCCGGCGACAAAGGCACCGAAGGTACCGAACGCCTTGCCCAGGGTACCCACCAGCACCGGGACCCGCTCCGGCGCGCAGCCGGTGGCCGGCACGCTGCCCTGCCCCCCGGGCCCGATCACCCCGAGGCCGTGGGCGTCGTCGACCACCAGCACCGCACCGGCGGCCTCGGCGACGGCGGCCAGCTCAGGCAGCGGGGCAACGTCGCCGTCCATGCTGAAGACACCGTCGGTGACCACCAGCGCAGCGCGCTCGCCCACCTGCTCCGCCAGATGCGCGGGGTCGGCGTGGCGGTAGCGCCGCGGGCGCGCCCCAGCAAGGCGTACGGCATCGATCAGCGAGGCGTGATTCAAACGGTCCTCGGCCACCGCCTGCCCCCGCCGGACCAGAGCGGTGATCACGCCCAGATTGGCCATGTAGCCGGTGGAGAAGAGAAGCGCGGCCTCCCGGCCGGTGAACGCCGCCAGCTCCGCCTCGAGCGCCTCGTGCTCGGGGCGGTGGCCGGTGACCAGGTGCGCAGCCCCGGCGCCGCTGCCCGAGCGCTGCGCGTGCTCGGCGAGAACCCGGGCCGGGCGCGGGTCGGCAGCCAGGCCGAGGTAATCATTGCCGCAGAAGACGGTGCACCGCCGGCCATCGCGACGGACGGCGGTGGCCCCGTCGTAGCCGTCGAGGACCTCGGCGTGGCGGTACAGCCCCGCCTCGCGGCGCTCGGCGAGCCGCGGCGCCAGCCGCGCATCGAGCCGGGCCGCCGGATCGCTCACGGCTCCAGCTCGGCGCAACGGTGGGGGTGCGGCTCGAGGGTCATCCCCAGGCGGTGGAGCAGCTGCCGGTCTGCGTCCGTCTCCGGGTTGCCGGTGGTCAGCAGCCGCTCGCCAAGGAAGAGGCTATTGGCCCCGGCGCTCAGGCACAACGCCTGGAGCTCGTCGCTCATCTGCTCGCGCCCGGCGGCCAGACGGACGTAGGAGCCGGGCATGACGATGCGCGCCGCTGCGATGGTGCGCACGACCTCGAACGGGTCCACCGCCTCGGTCTCCTCCAGCGGGGTACCGGGAATGGGGATCAGTCGGTTGACCGGCACGCTCTGCGGCTGCACCGGTAGGTTGGCCAGGGTGGCCAGCATCTCGACGCGGTCGGCGCGCGACTCGCCCAGGCCCACGATGCCACCGCAGCAGACGCGCATCCCGGCGGCGCGGATGCGCTCGAGCGCCTCCAGTCGCTGCTCGTAACTACGGGTGGTAACCACCTGATCGTAGTACGAAGCGGAGGTGTCGAGGTTGTGGTTGAAGTAGTCGAGCCCGGCCTCGGCCAGCCGCTCAGCCTGCCCCTCGGCGAGCAGGCCGGCGGAGAGGCAGCTCTCCAGCCCCTCTTCCTTCACCGCCCGGATCATGGCTTCCAGGGTCCCCAGGTCGCGGTCCCTGGGACCACGCCAGGCTGCGCCCATGCACAGCCGGGTGGCACCGCTGGCGCGGGCCCGGCGGGCTGCCTCGCGGACGGCCTCGATGTCGATCAGCCCCTCGCGCTCCAGGCCGGTGTCGTAGCGGGCGCTCTGCGAGCAGTAGGTGCAATCCTCGGCGCAGGCCCCGGTCTTGATCGAGACCAGGGTGCAGGCTTGGACCTGGCCCGGGTTAAAGTGGCGGCGGTGCACCTCCTGGGCACGGAAGAGCAACTCCGGGAGGGGCAGCTCGAACAGGGTATGGATCTGCGACGGATCCCAGCTCAGGGCGTCGGTCTCGGTCATGATCGGCTCACTGCTGATTGGCCGCGGGCCGTGCCGCGCAGGAAGCGCTCATGGTAGCAAGGAGGCCGCCATGGTCAACTACAGGCTTGCACGATCAGTCAACAAGTGGCTGGATATTATCCCGCCAGCCCTCTACCCACCGCGCTGCCGGTTGTGCGATGACCCGGGCGCCGACGGCCTCGACCTGTGCCGCGGCTGCCGGGCCGACCTGCCGTGGAACACCCCCTGCTGCCCGCACTGCGCCCTGCCGGGGGACGGCGCCCTGCCGTGCCCTTGCCGGCAGAGCCCGCTGCCCTTCCGGGCAGCGGTGGTACCGCTGCGCTACGAGGGACCGGCCGAGCGCCTGATCACCGCCTTCAAGTTCCACGGCCGGCTGGCCGACGGGCAGCTGCTCGGCGCGCTGCTCGCCGACGCCGTCCGCCGGGACGCGGCGCCACTGCCCGCGGCCGTCGTCCCGGTCCCGCTCCACGCTCGGCGGCTGCGCCAGCGTGGCTTCGATCAGACGGCGGAACTGGCCCGGGCGGTGCGCCGCCGGCTCCCTCCCCTGCCCCTGTGCCGGGCACTGCGCCGGCGCGACGCCGATGCCCGCCAGGCCACCCGCAGCGCCCGGGCACGGCGCAGCGCCATCCGCGGCGCGTTCAGTGCCCGCCCCGGGCGGGTGCCGGGACACGTGGCCCTGCTCGACGATGTGGTCACCACCGGGGCGACGGCCGCCGAGGCGGCGCGCACCCTGCGCGCCGCTGGAGTGCAGCGGGTCGATCTGTGGGCGCTGGCGCGGACGCCGTAGGCATCGCGCCCGGTGCAGGGGCTAGAGGTGCAGGTCGGCCACCAGGCCAGCAAAGACTACGCCGCCGAGCCAGGCGTTGTTGAGGAAGGCGCGAAAGCAGTCCTGGCGCTCACGCCGGCGGATCAGGTACTGCTGATAGGCGAACAGCCCGGCCGCCCCGGCCAGCCCCAGGTAATAGGCCACACCGGCCTCCAGGTGCAGGCCGACCTGCAGCAGCGCCAGCAGCATCAGCGCCTGCAGGATGGCAATCATCAGTCGGTCCAGGTCGCCGAAGAGGATGGCCGTGGACTTGACGCCGATCTTCACATCGTCATCCCGGTCGACCATGGCGTACATGGTGTCGTAGACGGTGGCCCAGAGCACGGTGGCGATCAGCAGCAGCCAGGCCACCACGGGCACCGCCCCGGTCTGCGCGGCGAAGACCATGGGCACGGCCCACCCGAAGGCCAGCCCCAGATGGATCTGGGGCAGGTGGGTGTAGCGCTTGGTGAAGGGGTAGGTCGCCGCCAGCACCACCGCTACCAGCGACATCAGGATGGTCAGCGGATTGGTCAGCAGCACCAGCCCGAAGGCGAGCAGGCAGAGCACGACAAACAGGGCCAGCGCCTCGCGCTCGGAGACGCGCCCGGTGGCGAAGGGCCGCTGCCGGGTCCGCTTGACGTGCCCGTCGATGTGGCGATCGGCGAAGTCGTTGATGACGCACCCGGCGGCCCGCATGATCACTACACCGAGGGTGAAGATGACCAGCAGATCGAGATCCGGCACCCCGGCAGCCGCGATCCAAAGCGCCCAGAGCACCGGCCAGAGCAGCAGGAAGTTGCCGATGGGCCGATCGAGCCGCGTCAGCTGCGCATAGGTCCGCAGGCGCGCGTTCACGCCCCCTGGGCCGGATGGCTCCCCGCTATGCACCTCGCCGCTCACCCTCAACACCCTCCGGGAAAAAGACCTCGGTTACCAACAGACGCCGGCCGGCAACGGACAGCGTCGAGCGTCGCGCCCAGCCCCCGGCCGGCGACGGCAGACCGTGAGCGCGCAGCCAGTCGGCCAGCGGCTCGCGTCCACGCAGCCGGGCCACCGCCAGCGGACCGCGCTGCACATCGGCCGCCGAGAAGAGCAGTCGGCCCAGGGGGCGCTCGCCCAAGCGCGGCAGCCTCGCCAGCGGCCCGAGCAAACGATCCGGCACGATACTTCGGGCGTAGATGGTCGGGCCACCCTCGCAATCGAGCACGACCTCGCGCAACCAGGCGTGTCGTCCCACCGGCAACCCGAGGGCGACGCCCTCATCCGGGGCCGGCCGCTGCCAGGCCTGGCGCAGAACGTGAACGTGAACCGGACCGAAGCGCTCGAGCTGCGCCGTCAGGGAGCCGCGCTCGGTGAGCAGCCGGTGCACTGCCGGTTTCGGCCGCCCCGGGACCGCGGCCACCCCCGGCCGCCAGGCTGCCACCCGGGGATGCCAGACAGCGCGTTCCCTCACCCCGTTTGCCACTGCGAATCCACCACCCGTCATTGCGGAGCCGATCACACCTGCCCGTAGCGCTCGGCTTCGCCGACCCAACGGCGGATGAGCTGCTCGGCGGTCCCGGGAGCCCGCTCCAGGAGCTCGGCCCCCACCTGCTGGACGGCCTCGAGCAGATCCGCGTCACGGCGCAGGTCGGCCACGCGCAGGCTCAGCGCACCGGTCTGCCGGGTACCCAGCAACTCTCCGGGGCCGCGGATGTCCAGATCCCGCCGGGCGATGGCGAATCCGTCATCGGTCTCCCGCAACACGGCGAGCCGCTGCCGGGCGCTCTCAGACAGCGGACCATGATACATGAGCACACAAGTCGACGCCGCGCGGCCGCGCCCGACCCGTCCACGCAACTGATGGAGCTGCGCCAGGCCAAGCCGCTCGGCGTTGTCGATGACCATCAGGCTGGCGTTGGGCACGTCGACCCCGACCTCGATCACCGTCGTGGCCACCAGCAGCGCCACCTCGCCCCGGGCGAACGCCCCCATGGTGCGTTCCTTCTCGGTCGGGGTCATGCGGCCGTGGACCAGCGCCACGCGGTGGGCATCGCCCACGGCCCGCTCGAGTTCGGCAGCGGTGTCCTCAGCGGCCTGCGCCTCCAGTTCGTCCGAGGCCTCGATGAGGGTGCAGACCCAATACGCCTGGCGCCCCGCGTCGAGGGCAGCGCGGATGCGCTCGATGACTTCTCCGCGACGCCGCTCGGCGACCACCACCGTCTGCACCGGCGTGCGTCCCGGCGGGCGCTCGTCCAGCGAAGAGACGTCGAGATCGGCGTAGGCGGTCATGGCCAGGGTCCGGGGGATCGGGGTGGCGGTCATGGTCAGCTGGTGGGGCTCGGCGCCACCGCCCTTGTCTTTAAGCGCCAGGCGCTGGTGCACACCGAAGCGGTGCTGCTCGTCCACCACGACCAACCCCAGACGGCGGAACTGCACCTCCTCCTGGAACAGCGCATGGGTCCCCACGGCGATGCCGGCACGGCCCTCGGCCAGGCGCTGGCGCGCCGCGCGACGCTCGCTCGCCGACGCGCCGCCGGATAGCCAGGCCACTTCCACACCCAGCGGCTGGAACCAGCCCTGCAGACTGCGGCAGTGCTGCTCGGCGAGCAGCTCGGTGGGCGCCATCAGCGCCGCCTGGTAGCCACTGCCCACGGCCCGGGCGCAAGCCAGGGCGGCGACGACGGTCTTGCCCGAGCCGACATCCCCCTGCAGCAGGCGCAGCATCGGCACCGTATCCGCCATGTCCGCGGCCAGCTCGGCGTCCACCCGCTGCTGCGCGCCGGTCAGCGGGAAAGGCAGGCTCGCCTGCAGCTGCCCGGCCAGCGCCTCGCCCTGGTCCAGCGGCGGGGCGCCGGCCTCCGAGCGCAGCGCCTGGCGCCGGCGACGCAGGGTGAGGTGGTGGGCGAGCAGCTCCTCGCAGGCCACCCGGCGCACCGCCGGATGGGTGCCGGCGAGCAGCGCCTCGGTGTCGGTCTCCGGCGGCGGGCGGTGAATGGTGCGCAGGGCCTCGGCGAGGGTCGGCCACTGCCCGTCCACCCACGCGGCCTCGGGCAAGCACTCCGGGGCAGCCTCGGGGAGCAGCCCCAGAGCGGCGTCGACCAGCTTGCGCAGCTGCCCCTGATGCAGGCCGTCGGTGCTGGCATAGACCGGGGTGAGGGCGTCCTCACCGGGACCGTCGGCATCGCCGGGGGCCACCCGCTGGTGCTCCGGATGGGCCATCTGCAGGCCGCCGTAACCGGCCCGCACCTCACCGAAGCAGCGCAGGAGTACGCCGCGGGTCAGGCGCTCGGCCTGGCGCGGATGGAAATGGAAGAAAACCAGATCGAGCTGCCCGGTGCCGTCACTGAGCCGGCACAGCAGGCGCTTGCGCCGCCCCCGGGCCACCTCGGACCACTCCACCCGCCCCTCGATCAGCACCCGCTCGCCGGGCTGCAGGCCACCGATGGGGCGCAGGCGGGTGCGGTCCTCGTAGCGGATGGGGCGGTGCAGCAGCAGATCGCCCACCGTGTGCAGCCCCAGCCGTGCCAGGCGTTCGGCCAGGCGCGGGCCGACACCCGGCAGGCTGGTCAGCCGCCGCTGTGCCCCTTCCACGGCCGGGCTTCAGCCCTCCCGGGGCAGGTAGAGCACGGCGTCCATCTCCACCGCCGCCCCCTTGGGCAGGGCGGCCACGCCGAGGGCGGCCCGCGACGGGTAGGGCTCGGAGAGGTATTGGGTCATCACCTCGTTGACCAGGGCGAAGTGGCTCAGGTCGGTGAGGTAGATGGCGATGCGCACGGCGTCGGCCAGAGTGCCGCCGGCGGCCTCGGCGACGGCACCGAGGTTCTCGAAGACGCGGGCCACCTGGCTGTGCATGTCGGCGCCGACGAGCTCACCGGTCTGCGGATCCAGCGGGATCTGCCCGGAGATATAGACGAAATCCCCGGCCCGCACCGCCTGGCTGTAGGGGCCGATGGCGGCCGGCGCGGCCTCGGTGTGGATGGTTTCTCGGGACATGGGCGCTCTCTCTCCTTAACCGTCTTTCTTGCGCACGATGCGCTGCACCGGCGGCATGGCCCGCAGATGGCGCACCACGGCCGCCAGGTGGCGGCGGTCACGCACCAGGATCAGGAAGCGGACGGTGGCGATCATACCGTCGCGCTCCTCGATGGTGACGTTCTCGATGCTCGCCCCCTGCTCCGAGATGCCGTGGGCGAGCTGGGCCAGCGCGCCGCGCTCGTTGACCACGTCGATGCCGATCAGGGTGGGGAACTCGGCGTCGACATCAGCCTCCCAGTCCACATCCACCCAGCTCTCCGAACGTTTGCGCTGGCTGGCCACGTTCTTGCAGTCGCGGTGGTGGATGACCACGCCCCGGCCGGTGCTGACGAAGCCGACGATCGGGTCGCCGGGGATCGGCCGGCAGCAGCGCGCGAAGGAGACCACGGTGCCCTCGTTGCCGCGGATGGTCAGGGTGCCGTGGGGCTCGGGCTCATCGGGGCGCTCTTCGAGCTCGACCTCGCCCTGCTCCAGGCCGCTGAGCTGCTGCGCCACCAGCCACGGGACCCGGTTGCCCAGGCCGACATCGCGGAATAGGTCGTCGAGGCTGGCCAAGCCGGTGCCGGCCAGGGCCTCGTCGACACGCCCAGGATCGAGGGCGTCGAGGTCCACCGACAGCGCCGAGAGGGCGCGCTCGACCATGCGCCGGCCGAGTTCGATGGCCTCGTCATCGCGCAGCCGCTTGAGCGCGTGGCGGATGGCGGTGCGCGCTTTGGCGGTGACCACGAAATCGAGCCACACCGGATTGGGGCGCCCCACCGGGGCGGTGATGATCTCGACCATCTGCCCGCTCTGCAGCGGAGTGCGCAGCGGCGTAAGGCGGTGGTCGACCTTGGCGGCGATGCAGGAGTTGCCCACGTCGGAGTGGATCGCGTAGGCCAGGTCCACGGGCGTGGCGTTGCTCGGCAGTTCGAGGATGTCGCCCTTGGGGGTGAAGACGTAGATCTCGTCGGGGACCAGGTCGATCTTGACGCTCTCGATGAACTCCTCGGAGGTCCCGACGCTGCGCTGCATCTCGAGCAGGTCCTTGACCCACTGCCGGGCCCGCACCTGGGCCGTGTTGCCGCTCTCGCCAGCGTCCTTGTAGAACCAGTGCGCGGCGATGCCCGACTCGGCCACGGCGTGCATGTCGCGGGTGCGGATCTGCGCCTCGAGGCGGATGCGGTGCGGGCCGACCAGGGTGGTGTGCAGCGACTGGTAGCCGTTGGCCTTGGGGATAGCGATGTAGTCCTTGATCCGACCCGGCCGAGGTTTGTAGAGCCCGTGGAGGATGCCGAGCACGCGATAACACTCGTCGACGGTGTCGACGACCACCCGGAAGCCGTAGACGTCGAAGACGTCGCGGAAGTTGAGCTGCTTGTGGACCATCTTGCAGTAGATAGACCACAGGTGCTTCTCGCGGCCGGCCACGTCGGCGTGGATCCCGGCCTGCTCTAGGCGCGTACGCACTTGATCGCAGACGGTGTCGAGGATCACGCCGCGCCGCCCGCGCTGCCGGGCGAGCTTCTCCTTGAGCGCCCGGTAGCGCAGCGGGTAGTGGGCGGCAAAGCCCAGGTCCTCGAGCTCGGTGCGCAGGCTGTTGATACCCAGGCGCTGGGCGATGGGGGCGTAGATGTCGAGGGTCTCGCGGGCGATGCGGCGGCGCTTCTCCGGACGCATGATCCAGATCGTGCGCATGTTGTGGAGGCGGTCGGCAAGCTTGATCAGGATGACGCGGATGTCCTGGGCCATGGCCAGGATCATCTTGCGAAAGCTCTCCGCCTGCGCCTCCTCCTTGCTCTGGAAGTCGATGGCGCCTAGCTTGGAGACCCCGTCGACGAGCTCGGCCACCTGTTCGCCAAAGCGCTCGGCGATCCCCTCCTTAGCGGTGGGGGTGTCCTCGATGACGTCGTGGAGCAGTGCGGCCACGACCGCCTCGGCATCGAGGCGCATCTCGGCGAGGATGCG
Source organism: Halorhodospira sp. 9622 (assembly GCF_022228025.1). NCBI lineage: Bacteria > Pseudomonadati > Pseudomonadota > Gammaproteobacteria > Chromatiales > Ectothiorhodospiraceae > Halorhodospira > Halorhodospira sp. 9622. The sequence continues at coordinate 47,333 of NZ_JAJNRE010000006.1, forward strand.
GGCGACGGCGATCGGGTGCGTGATGTAGGGCTCGCCGGAGCGGCGCCGCTGCCCCTCGTGGGCGGCGGCGCTGAACCGGTAGGCCTCGCGGACCTGTTCGATCTGGTGGGGCTCGAGGTAGCGCTCGAGCAGGGCACAGACTTCCTGGATGCGCCGCTCCGGGTCGGAAGCCGACGCCGATTCACCGGCGTTGATGACACTCGCGGCGCGCGCCATACATTTCCCGGACCGGTCTCTCAGGTGGTCGGATCGGAATCACCGGACCCCGTCCCGGCGTCCTCCGTCGACTCGTCGAAGGAGCGCTCTTGGCTGGCGCCCGGATCCGGCTGCACGGGGCCGCCGCCGACCTCGGCCTCGACGTCGGCGGCGCTGAAGCCACCCAGGCTCAGGCTCTCCGCCGCGTTATCCTCGGCGCCGGTCAGGATCTCGGAGGTGACGTGGCCGGCGGCGATCTCGCGCAGCGCCACCACTGTCGGCTTGTCGTTCTCCCAGTCGACCAACGGCTCGATGCCCTTGGCCAGCTGCCGGGCCCGCTTGGCGCCGGCGAGCACGAGCTCGAAGCGGTTGTCCACGTTGTCCAGGCAATCCTCTACGGTGACGCGAGCCATCGCGCTCCTCCAGACACAATTCAGCAGATTGACATGTTATTTTAGCGCGTTGCCGCCCTGCGAGGAAGGTCTCTCGCTGGCGCGGTGCGCATCCGGCGGGCCGGGCAGCAGTTCCAAAAGCAGGGTATCGAGCATCTCGTAGCCGGTTTCGCTGGCGCGGATCCGGCCCTCGCTCCACGTCAGCCAGCCGCGGCTGCATAGCGGCGCCAGCCAGGCGCGCAGTGCCGCGCGGGTGCAGCCACTGCGCGCCACGGCCAAACGCTCTGGGAGCCCCTGCCGCAGGCGTAGACCGTTGAGCAGGACCTCGAAGGCCTGTTCCGACGGCGTCAGCTCGATGCACTCGGCATCGGCCCGCTCGCTGCCGGCGGCGGCCATCCAGGCCCGCGGCGAGTGGCGCTGGCGCGTGCGCCGCACGCGGCCGTCAGGGTCGGTGAGCTTGCCGGCCGCCCCGGCCCCCACCCCTAGGTAGTCGCCGAACGTCCAGTAACCGAGGTTGTGGACACTACGCTGACCCGAACGGGCGAAGGCCGAGACCTCGTAGCGCTCCAGCCCCGCCTCCGCCAGCCGCCGGCGGCACGCCACCTCCATCGCCAGCAACGTGTCTTCCCCGGGCAGCCCCGGCGGTGGGCGGCGCCCGAAGGGCGTATCCGGCTCGATGGTCAGCTGGTAATGACTGAGGTGATCCACCCCCAGCTCGATGGCCGCGGCCACGTCGGCCTCGGCCCCGGCGACTTCCTGCCCGGGCAGGCCGTACATGAGATCGACGTTGACGCCGTTAAAACCGGCGCTGCGCGCCTCGGCCACTGCCTCGCGCGCGGCGGCGGCGTCGTGGATCCGCCCCAGACGGGCCAGCAGCGTGTCATCCAGGGTCTGCACCCCGAGCGACAGGCGGGTCACGCCGGCCTGGCGGAAGCCCCGCAGCCGGGCCGTCTCGTTGGCGCCGGGGTTTGCCTCCAGGGTGATCTCGGCCCCCGGCTCGAAGCCGAGGAGCGCATCGAGGTCGCCCAGCAGTTCGCTGATCACCGCCGGCGGGAAGAGGCTCGGCGTGCCCCCGCCGATGAACACACTGGCCACCCGGCGGCCGAGCGCCGCCGGCGCCTGGCGGCGCAGCTCCCGGCCCAGAGCGGCCCGATAGGCGCCGGCCGGGAGTTCACCGCGCAGGGCGTGGGCATTGAAATCGCAGTAGCCGCAGCGCTGCAGGCACCAGGGCAGGTGGATGTAGACCGCCAGCGGCGGCAGCCGCACCCCGGCGCCGGTGGTCATGGCCGTGACCAGTTCACCCGGCCACCTCCGCAGCGATGCCCTGGATCAGCCCCCGCAGCGCCTGGCCGCGGTGGCTACGGGCGTCCTTCTCGGGGGCATCCAGCTCGGCGGCGGTCCGGCCGAGCTCCGGGTCCTCGAAGACCGGGTCGTAACCGAAACCGTGCTGACCGCGCGGGGTCTCGACGATCCGCCCCGTCCAGCTGCCGTGAGCGACCAGCGGCGCGGGGTCGGCGGCGTGGCGCAGATAGACCATGACGCAGTGGAAGGTACCACGCCGGCTGCCATCGCCGCGCTCACGCAGCTCGGCGAGCAGCCGCTCGATGTTGGCGGCGTCCCCGGCATCGCTGCCGGCATAGCGCGCCGAATAGATGCCGGGCTCGCCACCGAGGGCCGGAACGGCGAGCCCGGAGTCGTCGGCGACCGCGGGCAGGCCGCTGCGCTCGGCGCAGTGGCGCGCCTTGATCAATGCATTCTCGACGAAGGTCAGCCCGGTCTCGGCCGGGGAGTCGATACCCAGGTGCCCCTGGCTGACCACCTCGGCGTCGTAGCCCTGGAGCATGCGGGTCATCTCGGCAATCTTGCCGGCATTGCCGGTGGCCAGCACGATCTTCATGTCGCCAGTGCCTCCTGCTGATGCTGCAACAGCTCGCCGACGCCCTTCTCGGCCAGGGTGAGCATGCGCTCGAGTTCGTCACGCCGGAAGGCGTGCCCCTCGGCGGTGCCCTGCAGCTCGATGAAAGCGCCGGCATCGTTCATCACCACGTTCATGTCCGTCTCGGCCTCACCGTCCTCGGCGTAGTCCAGATCGAGCACCGGCTCGCCGCGATAGACCCCCACCGAGACCGACGCCACCTGCCCGTGGAGCGGAGAAGCCGAAAGGGCGCGCTGGCGAACCAACCCGTCGAGGGCGTCGGTCAGGGCCACGAAGGCGCCCGTGATCGCCGCCGTCCGCGTGCCACCATCGGCCTGCAGCACGTCGCAGTCGACCACCACACTGCGTTCGCCCAGCCCCTGCAGATCAACAGCGGCCCGCAGCGAGCGGCCGATCAAGCGCTGGATCTCGACGGTCCGTCCCTGCTGCTTGCCCCGGGCGGCCTCACGATCCGAGCGGGTGTGGGTCGAGCGCGGCAGCATGCCGTACTCGGCGGTGACCCAGCCGCGCCCCTGCCCGCGCAGCCAGGGCGGCACACGCGCCTCGACGCTGGCCGTGCACAGCACACGTGTGTCCCCGAAACCGATGAGCACCGACCCCTCGGCGTGCTTGGTGAACTGTCGCTGGATGGAGATCGGGCGAAGCTCGTCGGCCCGTCGACCGCTTGGGCGCATAGTGCCTCCTGCTGATGGGGGGCAGCGTGGTCGCAGCCCCAGGTGGAGAGTATGGACGTGGTTGCCCGGGTAATGGATTATACGGGCTGGGGTTTCTACGGCGCTGCGCTCCCGGTGCCAGGGCGGCGCACCGCACCGGCGCAAGAGAGCCGGCGGAGGCGCGCGCCTGCACCTGTTCCCAAGGAGCGTCCATGCGCATCAACGAGCCCGTCACGCAGCGCAGGGTGGCCATCCCCCGAGGCGCCACCATCCTCTCGACCACCGACCCGAAGGGGCGGATCACCTACGTCAACGAGACATTCGAGCAGATCAGCGGCTACCGCCGCGATGAACTGATCGGCCAGCCGCACAACATGATCCGCCACCCGGACATGCCGCGCACGGCATTCTACGAGATGTGGGCGACGCTGCAATCCGGGCGCTCGTGGATGGGGCTGGTCAAGAACCGCTGCAAGAACGGGGATCACTACTGGGTCCACGCCTATGCGACCCCGGTGCTCGATGCCCGGGGGGAGATCGTCGAGATCCAGTCGGTGCGCACCGCCCCACCCTCCGAGGCGGCGGTGGAGCGGGCCACCGCCGTCTATGCGCAGGTTCGCGCCGCCGAACCGGACAAGGGCGAGGTCGCCCCGGTGCCGCGGCCGGCGCGTCGTTTCGGACTCCGCGAGCGGCTACTCGCCCTGCTCCTGCCGGCCCCCGCAGCCGCCGTGGCGGCCAGCGCGGCCGGCCTGGGCACCGCCGCCCTGGCCGCGGTCACGCTGACCGCTACGGCCCTGGCCGCCGGCGGCGCCGCCTACCTCTGGCGGCCATTGAACCAGGCGGTCGAGGCAGCCCGGCACCTGGTCGACGATCCGCTGGCCGAGCGACTCTACACCAATCGCCGGGATGAGGTTGGTCGCCTGCGGCTGGCCATGCTCCAGCTGCAGACCGAGATGACCGCCGTGCCCAGGCGCCTGGCCAGCGTGACCGATCACCTGCAGACGGTGCGCAACGAGGCCGGCGAGGCCATCGGCGAGGCACGCAGCCAGGCCCAGCGGCAGACGGCAGAGACCCAGCAGGTGGCCACGGCCATGGAGGAGATGTCGCAGAGCGTCCAAGAGGTGGCCCGTAACGCCTCCATGGGGGCGGAGACCAGCGAGCAGGCGCAGAGCCAGACCCACCACGGCATGCAGACGGTGCAGCAGAGCGCCGATGCGGTCCGCGAGCTGGTCGAGCGGGTGCGCGGCTCCTCGGAGATCACCCATCAACTGGCCCAGGAGACCGATCGCATCGGCACCGCCCTGGACCTAATCCAGCAGATCACCGAGCAGACCAACCTACTGGCGCTCAACGCCGCCATCGAGGCGGCGCGGGCCGGCGAGGTCGGCCGCGGCTTCTCGGTGGTCGCCGAGGAAGTGCGGGTCCTGGCCGACCGCACCTCGTCCTCGACCCAGGAGATCAAGGGCATCATCGACTCCCTGCAGGAGGGCACCGGGCGGGCCGTGGCCGCGATGAACGAGAGCAGCGAGCGCGCCGAGCACACCCTGGCCCTCTCCGACGAAGCCCGCGGAGCGCTGGAGGCGATCAATCAGGCGGTCTCTTCCATGCAGGAGATGAGCATGCAGATCGCCAGTGCCACCGAAGAGCAGAGCGCCACGGCCGAGGAGGTCAACCGCAACATCAGCAACATCGACCAGCTGGCGCAGCAGGTACAGCAGTGCACCGACCGCGCCGGCGAGCGGATGGAGATCCTCACCGGCGAGATCGACCACGCCGCGCGGCTCGTGCACCGTTTCGCGGATCAGCAGTAACACCGCGGCCGTGCCCTGGCATGGACACCACCGAAGCGATTAGCATTTGCGTCCTACCCGCCGGCCGGAGGTCGCACCGTTGATCCACAGCATGACCGCCTTCGAACGACGCGAGGCGCAGGGGGACTGGGGGGGGCGCTCCGGCCGCCTGACCTGGGAGCTGCGCTCGGTCAACCACCGGTATCTGGAGCTCCACCCGCGCCTGCCGGATGAGCTGCGCGCCATCGAGCCGCAGGTGCGTGAGCGTGCACGCCAGCGGCTCGGCCGCGGCAAGCTGGAGTGCACCCTGCGCTTCAGCCTCGAGGCCACCGGCCAGGGCGGGCTGGACGTGGACTGGCAGCGGGTGGACGAGCTATCACGGATCGCCGCGGAGATCGGCCGGCGTTTCGGGAACTCGGCCCAGCCGGCGTCCACCGCGGAGATCCTGCGCTTTCCGGGCGTGCTCGGCGAGCCGGCGGTGGACCTGGAGCCGGTGCGCGAGGCCGCTGTCGCCCTGCTTGACGACGCCCTGGAAGGGCTGCGCGACACCCGGCGACGCGAAGGGGAGCAGCTGGCCGAGCACATTCGCGCCCGCGCTGAGAGCGCTCGCGACATCGTCGCGGAACTGGCCGAGCAGCGCGGCACGATCAACCAGCGCATCCGCGAGCGGCTCACCGCGCGCCTGGACGAACTCCCGGCGCCCGCGGACCCGGGCCGCCTGGAGCAGGAGCTGGCCTACATCGCCCAGCGACAGGATATCGACGAGGAGCTGGAGCGCCTCGGCACGCACCTCCAGGAGGTTCTGCGCCTGCTGGAGGCCGCCGAGCCGGTGGGCCGGCGTCTCGACTTCCTGATGCAGGAGCTCAACCGCGAGGCCAACACCATCGCCTCGAAATCGGGCCATGTGGCCAGCAGCAGCGCCGCCCTGGACCTTAAGGTCCTGATCGAACAGATGCGTGAGCAGGTGCAGAATGTCGAGTAAGCCCACGCCCCCACGCGGCAACCTGTTCATCGTCTCGGCGCCTTCCGGCGCCGGGAAGACCAGCCTGGTCCGGGCCCTGCTCGAGCAGGTTCCCGGTCTGGAGCTATCAGTCTCCAGCACCACGCGCGCACCGCGCCCGGGCGAGCGCGACGGCGTGGACTACCACTTCTTCGACGAGGCGCAGTTCTTGGAGCGGGTCGAGGCGGGCCGGTTCCTAGAGTACGCGCGGGTCTTCGAAAACCTCTACGGCACGTCGCAGGACGCCGTCGAGGCGCGCCTGGACGCCGGCGCGGATGTGATTCTGGAGATCGACTGGCAGGGGGCGCAGCAAGTGCGCGCGGTGCTGCCCGAGGCAGTGTCGGTGTTCATCCTGCCGCCTTCCCGGACGGAGCTGCGCCGCCGGCTGAGCGAACGCGGCCAGGACAGTGCAGAAGTGATCGAGCGCCGCCTGGCCGAAGCGGTGGACGAGATCGCCCACTACGCCGAGTACGACTACCTGGTGATCAACGACACCTTCGGCCAGGCGCTGGGGGAGCTACGCACGCTGGTCGAGGCGCAGCGGCTGACCTGCCGACGCCAGCAGCGCCTCCAGGCCGAGCGCCTGGCGGAACTCTTGGCGCGCTGAGCCCGGCGGCACGGGCCCGGCAGGCCACAACGGCAACGGCGGCCGGGCTAACCGCGGTCCGTACGCAGGCGCACGACGATATCCACGCCAGAGATCTGCTTGCCCTCGGGGACCTGGACCTTACGCCGGACCTCCTGCTCATCCACCTGCAGGTGGACGTCCTCGATCTCGCCGCTGTCCTCGTCGTAGAGGTGATGGTGGGCCTCGGTCTTGGTGTCGAAGTACGACTTGCCAGAGTGAACGATGACCTCGCGCAGGAGGCCGGCGTCCTTGAACTGGTTCAGGGTGTTGTACACGGTGGCCAGCGAGACCTTGACACCCTGGGCCGTGGCCTCTTCGTAGAGGGATTCGGCGGTCACGTGGCGATCCTCGCCGGAGAACAGGAGACCGGCGAGGGCCAACCGCTGCTGGGTCGGGCGCAGCCCCACCGCACGCAGATAGCCGGCACCCTGCTCCTCGCTGAGGATCGAATTGTCTCGGGTTTGGGTCATTTCGGGTCCTTGTCCGCGGGCGGAAGTGCGGAAAAATACAGAATTAGTCTAATCCAAAGCAGACGGCCCACTCAACCGCGCAGCCCGTCTTCCCAACCGCGGCGAAAAGGTCGAGACTAGGCGCCCATGGACGCCGCAGCCTGGATACTCGCCGCCGCCAGCGTAATCGCCGCGGTCGTCGGCCCGGCGGCCGCCGTACACGCCCTGCTGACCAAACGCGAGCCCCAGGTGGCCGCGTCCTGGATGGCGGTGTGCATCATCTTCCCCGTCGGTGGAGCCCTCCTCTACTACGTCTTCGGCATCAACCGCGTCGAGACCCGAGCCCGCAAGCTGGTGGCTGAGGAGCGCATCCCGCCCAGCCCCGGGCCGTCCATGGAGACCCACAGCCCCTCGTTGGGCCCTGAGTACGCCGAGCAGATCCGCATCTCCGATGCCGTCACCGGGCGGCCGCTGGAGTACGGCAACCGGGTCCAGGCCCTGCGCAACGGTGAGCAGGCCTATCCGACCATGCTCGAGGCGATCGACGCGGCGCAGCGGACGATCTTCCTGAGCACCTACATCTTCGAGAGCAACACCAGCGGGCGGCAGTTCATCCGTGCCCTCACCGCTGCGCACCGCCGTGGGGTCGACGTGCGGGTGCTCATCGACGGTGTCGGCGAACTCTATTCCTGGCCCCGCGCCAGCCGGCTGCTCCGTCGCACCGGGGTGCCGGTGGCCCGCTTCCTGCCCCCGCGGCTGCTGCCGCCGCAACTGTCGATCAACCTGCGCAACCACCGCAAGATTCTGGTGGTCGACAGCCAGACCGGCTTTACCGGCGGCATGAACCTGGGCGACCGCCACCTGCTGCAGTCCGACCGCGAGCACCGCGTAGCGGACATCCACTTCTTAGTCGACGGCCCCGTGGTCAGCCAGATGGAGCAGGTATTTCTGGAGGACTGGGCGTTCACCACCGGCGAGGAGCGAGGGACCACACACCGCGGCAGACCCCACGTGGACGGCGCCCTGAGCCGGATCATCACCGACGGACCCAACGAGGACCTGGACCGGCTAGTCATGACGCTGATCGGCGCCCTGTCGGCGGCCCGCGAGGAGATCTGGGTGGTCACGCCCTACTTCCTGCCCATGCGCTCACTGATGACCGCCCTGGAGGCGGCGGCACTGCGCGGCGTGGAGGTCAACGTCCTGCTGCCCGAGCAGAACAATCTGCCCTTCGTCCACTGGGCCACACGGCACATGCTCGGCGAGTTGATCCACTGGGGGGTGAACATCTACTACCAGCCACCGCCGTTCGCCCACACCAAGCTGTTCATCGTGGACCGGCGCTACGCCCAGGTCGGATCTTCGAACATGGATCCGCGCAGCCTGCGGCTGAACTTCGAGCTCAACGCCGAGTTCTACGACCGCACCATCGCCGGCGAGATGGCCGCCGACTGCCAACGCATCCGAGCCCGCTCGCGCCGCATCAGCGAGGAGGAGCTGCGCCAGCGCCCGCCCCTGGAGCGGGTCCGCGACGCCGCCTGCTGGCTCGCGTCCCCCTATCTCTAGCGGCATAATGCCGGTCATGGTCGAGACCGCAGAACACCCGCTGGCCGAGGCACTGCGCGCACGCCTGGGCCCCGATGCCGTCCTCAGCGAGCCCACGCGCACTGCCCCCTACATGGCCGAGCAGCGCGGCCAGTTTCCAGGCCGCGGGCGACTGGTGGTCCGCCCCTCCGACGCCGAGTCCGTGGCCGCCGCCGTCACCCTGTGCCGAGCGCACGGCGCCGCGGTGGTGGCGCAGTCGGGCAACACCGGCACCGTCGGCGGCGGCTCTCCCCGGCACGAGACCGAGGTGGTGGTGAGCCTGGAGCGGCTGCAGCGCATCCGCAGCCTGGACGCCGACGACGGACTGTTGGTCGCCGAGGCCGGCTGCACCCTGGCCCACCTGCAGGAGGCCGCCGCCGACGCGCAGCGCTTCTTCCCGCTGAGCCTCGCCTCCGAGGCGCAGTGCCGAATCGGCGGCAACCTGGCGACCAACGCCGGCGGGCTGAACGTGCTGCGCTACGGCAACGCCCGCAACCTGGCCCTGGGCCTGGAGGTCGTGCTGGCCGACGGCCGCATCTGGAGCGATCTGCGCGGGCTGCGCAAGGACAACAGCGGCTACGACCTGCGCGATCTGTTCATCGGCTCCGAGGGGACGCTGGGCATCATCACCGCCGCGGCCCTGCGCCTGCTCCCGCCGCCGCGCAGCCGCCGCGTGGCGCTGCTCGCCCTGCCGCGGCTGGAGCCGGCCCTGCCCCTGGTGCGGGCCGCCCAGTCCGAGAGCGGCGAGGCGGTGGTCGGCGCCGAGTTGATGAGCGCCGAGGCCCTGGGGATGGGCCAGCTGCTCGACGATACCCCGGAGAACCCACTGCCCGGTTCCCCCTGGTACCTGCTGCTGGAACTCGCCACGGCCGACCCGCGGGCGGACCTGGACGAGGCGCTGGCAGCAGCTCTGGAACCGGCCGAGACCGCCGGCGACCTGGACGACGCCCTGCTCGCCCCCACCGAGGCCGCCGCCGCACGGCTGTGGCGGCTGCGCACGGCCATCCCTGATGGTCAGAAACGCGCCGGGGCGAGCATCAAGCACGACATCTCGGTGCGCCCCGGCACTCTCGCCGCGTTCGTTCCCGAGGCCCTGGCCGCCGTGACCGAGCTGGACCCCGGCGTCCGCCCTTGCATCTTCGGCCACGTGGGCGACGGCAACCTGCACTTCAACCTCAGCCAGCCGCCGGACGCCAAGCCCGAGGCTTTCCGCGCACGCGCCGAAGCCTTCCATCGGGCGGTGCACGATGTGGTCTGCCGCCATGGCGGCTCGGTCGCCGCCGAGCACGGCGTCGGCCAGGCGAAGCGCGACGAGGTCGCCCGCTGCGCCGACCCCCTGGGCCTGGAGTTGATGCAGCGGATCAAGGGCGCCCTGGATCCCGACAACCTGCTCAACCCGGGCAAGGGGGCCGCGGCGGCCCAAGCGCCGGCCCCACCGGATTGCGGAGACCCTTCATGAGACGAGGCTTGCTGCACGGGGCCCTGCTGCTGGCCCTGCTACCGCTGTTGGGCGCCTGCGCCAGCTCCGGGGATTCGGGCAATCCCAACGGAGAGGACGAGTGGGCCACCGAGGATGAGGCCTGGGATGACGACGATTGGGGCGCCTACGACGACTGGGATCAGGGCACCTGGGATCCGCTGGAGGGTTTCAATCGCCGGGTGCACGCCTTCAATGAGGTCGCCGACCGCTACGCCATCCGCCCGGTGGCCGTTGCCTACCGTGACACTGTGCCCAGCGGAGTGCGCCGCCCGATCAGCAATTTCCTCAACAACCTGCGCGAGCCGTTTCACGCCGGCAACCAGCTGCTGCAAGGCCGTGCCAGCGCCGGGACACGCAGCGTCACCCGCTTCGCCATCAATTCAACCATCGGCGTGCTGGGCCTATTCGACGTGGCTGGCGCCGCCGGCCTGGAGCGGGAGCGCAGCGACCTTGGGCTGACCCTGGGCCATTGGGGCGCCCCCGAGGGCCCCTACCTGGTCCTGCCGCTGCTCGGCCCGAGCACGGCACGCGACAGCAGCGGCCTGGCGGCCCAGTATTTCAGTCGTGAATACCACAGCCCCACACATTGGGCGGACATTCCCTCTCCGGAGCGTTACACCGTGCCGATCATCGCCGGCATCGATACCCGGGTAGCCCTGCTCTCGCTGGACGAACTCATGGCCGAGACCGGCACCGACTCCTACATCTTCATGCGCGAGTCGTACCTGCAGAACCGTCGCGAGCGCCTCGGCGAAGACGACTGGGGTGACTGGGACGATGACGACTGGGAAAACGGCGACTGGGATGACGAGGACTGGGACGAAGAGGAGGACTGGTAGCGGACGCCGTGACCGCTCGCCACCGGTGTGACTCAAGTCAACAGACGCAGGCGCCGCTACACTGGTTAGGAAGTAACCAGCCCGGCCCCAGGCCGAAGGAGGGTGCCGTGTTCCATGTCCCCCCGATCCGGGATACGCAGCGCGATATCCGCCTCCGACAACTGGAGGGGATCGCTGAGATCCAGCCGGTGGCCCCGTACCCGCGTATCGAGCCGATCGGCCACTCCGGCGACGAGACCGGGCGGCCGGACGCGGTGGATGAGCGGCTGCGCCGCGGCCAGCGTGCCCGCGCGCGACGGTCCAGCAGCGGCGATAGCGACCATCAGGTGGACGAGTACGCCTAGTCGTAGACCTGCCCGCCGCTGAGGAAGTTGCCCAGCAGCCCGCTGATGCGCGGGAAAACCCGGTCGAAGCGCAGCTCCCAGTAGCCGTCGGCGGCCTGCTCCAGGCTGCGCACGGTGGCGTGGATCTGGCTCTGCGGCACCCGGCGCAAGTGCTCGGCGAAGCGCTCGGCGTTGGCGCGGTGGCGAAACCGGCTGCAGAAGTGGTGGGCCACCTTGTGGGTCTCACGGTGTTCGCGGGCGGCATCGAGCAGCGGGTCGACCAGCGCCCCGCCGAGTTCGGTGCGCAGGGTCTCACGGTCGAGTTCCGGGGACTCCTCAAGGATCAGAACCAGGCGCATCAACCGGTTGGTAAAGTACTCGGGGGGCAGGTCGAGCAGCGCATCCCCCATGGCGCTGAGATCCTGCACCACCGAGGCCGGGGTGACGTATTTGGCCCGTTTGCGCCGGTCGCCCTCCTCCTTGAGCACCACGCCCTCGACCCCGCGGGCATCGAGCCCCGCGATCACCTCGCGCAGCTCGCCGGCCTGATCGGCGGTGAAGCGGCCGTGATACGGCACCGCCGGCAACCCATGCGCGCGGAGCAGCTCGCGGCGCTCCTCGACCTCCATGAACTCGACGCGGTCCCAGCGCATCAGGTCGAAGACCAGCAGCGCCACGTCCTCGTCGATCTCCGGGGGGTGCCCCTCCAGGTAGGGGTTGCCCGGCCCGGCCACCTCGGCGCAGATGACCAGATCCGGCTCGGCGTCGAAGACGGCGGAGTCGATCAGATCGGGCAGACGGTCGGTGGTGAACGGGCAGACGAAGCCACCCCGGGAGAAGGCCAGCTCCTGGCCCCGGTAACGGATCAGGCGAACGTTGAAGCCATCGATCTTCTCCTCGGCGTGAAACGGGGCCCGGAAGTGCTGCGCCAGTCCCTGCTCGAGGTTCAGCACCCGACCGATGGAGGGGTAGCCGGGTACGGCACGATCGCCGAGGAACACGGTGCCCCGCGGCCAGCCGGAGAAGCCGTCGGTCAGGCGGATGTAGTCCAATCCGGCGTAGTGCTCATGCCGGGCCTTGTTGCGCGTCAGCGCCTGGTCGACCAGCGAAGCCTCGGGCATGGCGCCTCCTTGCTACGATTGCTGGAGTAGCCCCTGCACCGTCCTGCGGACACCGTCGCGATCCAGACCGTGCTCGGCCAGGATGTCACCGCGCGCCCCATGATGCACGGGAGCGTCCGGCAGCCCCAGGTGGGTGACCGGGGTGTGCACGCCGGCACTCGACAGGCACTCGGCCACGCCACTGCCGGCCCCGCCGGCGATGACGTTCTCCTCCAGCGTCACCAGGTGCCGATGTTCGCCGGCGAGCCGGCGCAGCAGCGCCTCGTCCAGCGGCTTGACGAAGCGCATGTTCACCACCGTGACGTCGAGCTCCTCGCCCACCGCCTCGGCCACCGGCAGCAGGGCGCCGAAAGCGAGCAGGGCGACACCGCTGCCCCCCTCGCGGCGCACCTCGGCCCGGCCCACCGGCACTGGTTCCATGTCGTCGGGCAGTGCCACGCCGGGGCCGGTGCCGCGCGGGTAGCGCACCGCCGCGGCCCCGTCGAGGGTCAGCCCGGTGGCCAGCATCCGCCAACACTCCGCCTCATCGGCCGGCGCCATGACGGTGAGATCCGGGATGCAGCGCAGGTAGCTGAGGTCGTAGGTGCCCTGGTGGGTGGCGCCGTCGGCACCGACGATCCCGGCCCGATCCACGGCAAAGAGCACCGGCAGACGCTGCAGGGCGACGTCATGGATGACCTGATCGTAGGCGCGCTGCAGGAAAGTGGAATAGATGGCCACCACCGGCCGCGCGCCCTCGCAAGCCAATCCGGCGGCCAGGGTGACGGCGTGCTGCTCGGCGATGCCAACGTCGAAGTAGCGTTCAGGGAAACGCCGCGCGTACTCGACCAGACCGGAGCCCTCGCGCATCGCCGGGGTGATCGCCACCACGCGCTCGTCGGTGCAGGCGGCGCGACAGACCCAACGGCTGAACACATCGGTGTAATTGAGCTTGCTCGCCGCCCCCTTGGTCAGCCCGCGGGCCGGGTCGAAGCAGCTCACGCCGTGGTAGGAGATGGGGTCCTCTTCGGCCGGGGCGTAGCCCTTGCCCTTGCGGGTGACCACGTGCAGCAGCCGCGGTCCGGGCTGATCGCGCAGGTTGCGCAGCACGCGGACCAGCCCCTCGACGTTGTGCCCGTCCACCGGACCGAAGTAGTGGAAGCCCAGTTCCTCGAAGAGCGTAGCCGGCGCCAGCAGCCCCTTGACGTGACCCTCGGTGCGCCGCGCCAGCTCGTGGATCGGCGGAAGGTAGCGGAGCATGTCCCGCGCACCCCGGCGCAACTGCCCGGCCAGCGGCTCGGAGAGCAGCCGCGTGAGGTAGTTGGACAGGGCGCCGACGTTCTCCGAGATCGACATCTCGTTGTCGTTGAGCACGACCAGCAAATCGGCCTTCACGTCGCCGGCGTGGTTAAGCGCCTCGAGCGCCTCGCCGGCACTGAGGCCACCATCGCCGATGATCGCGGCGCAACGCCGGTGCTCGCCGCCAGCACGCTCGGCCAGCGCCATGCCGAGGGCAGCGCTGATGCTCGTCGAGGAGTGGCCCACCCCGAAGGCGTCGTAGGGGCTCTCGTCGCGGACGGGGAATCCGGCGGGACCGCCGGCCTGGCGGATGCGGGGCAACTGGCTGCGCCGGCCGGTGAGCACCTTGTGGGCGTAGCACTGGTGGCCCACGTCCCAGACCAGTCGGTCGCGGGGGGTATCCAGGGCGTAGTGAAGCGCGAGGGTCAGCTCCACGGCCCCGAGCCCGGCAGCGAGGTGCCCCCCGCTCTGCGAGACGCTCTCGACCAGATAGTCGCGCATCTCCTGGGCCACGGCCGGCAATCGCTCCAGCGGCAGGCGCCGCAGATCCTCCGGATCATCGATGGCCGACAGCAATACCTTGTCCTCGTCGTGCGTTCCCATGGTCATCGGGGCATGATAGCCGATTCAGGCGTGGCCTGGACCAGGGTCGGCGTCGAAGTGCCTCGCCCCCCACCCACTAGGGCCGGACGGCGCTGGCCAGGATGTAGTCCAACCCGGCGTAAAGCCGGTCCGCATCCATCCGGCGCGCCCAGCGCGCCGGCAGACGGGCCACCGGATGAATCCGCTCGAGAGTCTCCGGGTGCGCCCGCAGCCACGCGTGCAGCGGCGCGTACACCTGCTCGCGAATCGAGCGCACGTACACGTCCACGAAGCCGGCCGCGGTCAGATACCCGGGATAAGCGAGCCGTGTGTAGCGGTTGGCCTCGGGGATGGCGAAACGGCTCGCCACCAGCCACCAGGACAGGCGCTGACGCAGCCGATCCACGGCACGCTTGGCCGGCGGCAGCGGGATGATGTCGGCGGTCACCAGACGTCCGCCGGGGCGCAGGACCCGATACGCCTCGGCAAAGAAATCCGCCCGGGTCTGGAAGTGGAAGGCCGACTCCAGGGCCACCACACAGTCCACCGACGCATCGGCCAGCGGCATGGCCGTGGCCGAGCCCTCGCAGAGCTCGATGCGTTCCTCTAGGCCGGCCTCGACCACCCGCTGCCGGGCCACGGCCACCTGGGAGGCGGTGATGTTCAGCCCGATGATCCGGGCCGGCTCGTGACTACGCACCCAGAGCAGGTCCTGATCGGCGAACCCGAAACCGACATCGAGGACGGTGTCCTCCGGACCGAAGCCGGCGGTATCGGCCACCAGCCGCGCCAGCGCGGCGCTGGCCGCATCCAGGTCGTCCTCCTCGGCCCAGTAGCCCAG
The DNA here is from genome assembly GCF_022228025.1 of Halorhodospira sp. 9622. Lineage (NCBI taxonomy): Bacteria > Pseudomonadati > Pseudomonadota > Gammaproteobacteria > Chromatiales > Ectothiorhodospiraceae > Halorhodospira > Halorhodospira sp. 9622. The sequence continues at coordinate 62,424 of NZ_JAJNRE010000006.1, forward strand.
GTTCAGATAGAGTCCCTCGGCGGTGATCGCACCGGTGCCGAGCAGGTCGTAAACGGCCTGGGCATCGCGGCGCTGAAAGGGGTTGAATAGCCAGTCCAGATAGCCGAGCGCGCTCCCGGCGGGACCGCGGCGTTCGTCGGATGGGGCGGGGTGTGGGGACATACCAGGCTCACGGACGCGTGTATACCAGGATCATACTACGGAGCCTGGTAGCCGTTGGCGCCCCACTCCAGACAGGGAGATTCAGCGGTGGAAAGCGCAGATGGCCCTAATCCTCGCACGCCTCACCGCCGTCCCCGCGGTTTTGGCCATTTGCCGCTCGGGCCATTACTTGGGGATAAAACGGGGAGGACTCAGGTAAGGTATCTGGTGGCTATGGGTGGAGTCGAACCACCGACCTTCGCATTATGAGTGCGTTCCAGGGCCTTTTTTAATCAATTTCTTACGCTCTAGGTTGCTGATTTTACACGTTTTCGACAAACCCCGACCAGTCCCGACCAGTCGAACTGCTGCACTCTGCTGCAGCACCAGTGCAGCAGTGCAGCGACCCTCGCATCTGCCATACTTCCGAGGCTGCCCCCTCGCACGGAGAGCGCCGTGGAGTTCCTCGTCGTACTCGGGTTCATCATCTGGAATATGTGGGCCAACGAGAATCACCCCGGCCGGATGGCCGTCTGCAATATCATCACCCTGGCCTTGGTCTTCGGCCTGATGCTCGGCCTATGAACGAAGCCCATTGCCTGCTCGATGAAGGCATCGGCTGGCTGCTGACCGCCGCCACCGTCGCCCCGGCCTTTGCCGCGGGCCTGGCCACCTTCATGGGCCTCGATGCCCTGGGCAAGCGGCGACACGCCCTGACCCACCGGCACTACCTCTACCAGCTTGCCGGCATCGGCCTGGGCGTGTTCCTCGTCTTCCCCGTCGTCGGCTCGATCATCGGGAGCGCACTACGCGAATGGGCCTGCTCGACGCTCTAGCGACGGTGCGGTGTAGCTCTAGCCCGCCCGCCTTCTTGGCCTGACCCTCTTGGACGTGACGAAGCCGTGCTCGGTGGCCATGGCAGCTCCTCGCTTGGTCAAGACGGCGAGGCACCACATACAGGGTCACGCCGGCCGTCGGCTACCCCGCTACAAGCCGTTGTCACCCACACGATTCGCGAGGGGGCCATTAGCTCTCGCGTGACGTTACTTCAAAGTATCGCTCAATTTTTTCTTTTCCCGAGCCCACGTGATGCAACAGATACCCAACACCAGCGCCGCCTATGGCCGAAGCTCCTGCAACTAACAATAACCATTCTATGGGTGACGAAGAAAACAGCCAAGTTGCTCCCAAAACGATACCGGAAAGACCCATAAAGACCACGAACGAAGCCTGTCTACGTGATGCAGGCGCCAAACCAACCTCAAACAACTTGGCCGGATTTGGATGCTCACCAAACCTATTACGCCAAAGACCCTCAAACTGCCAGCATGGAGCCGCGCCCCATGCGAACATAAAGAATAGTGCGAAAACCGGAATAGCCAGAACCGAATAAATCATATAAGTGCCCTTATGTAACCCAACGAAGCTTTAATCGGCGCGAGGAACAAGCGTCCGCTGCATACTTGGTTGGCTTTCCAGACCTTAGTACGAAGCTCAGCGAACCATCGTCCTGGCAACAACATGAATCAACTGTTTTCCGTCTTCGTATGCACTCACGGCCTCATCATAGCTAGCGTTACCGGCCAGATTTCCTTCATGGACGAACACATTCCGCCACGTTATTATGTTACCGTACGAGGACTTTATACTGCGTCTAAAGCGTGTTAAGTGTTCTTTTTCATACTTATCCAAATGGCGCTCAAAGCGTTTTGCGTACTTTGCACCAAATTTCGGAACATGATTTTTTTTCAAGTCTTTAATAGATATTTTTCCGTTAATCCTCTCATACACCGATTCAATGTATGCGCCAAATACGTTATGTTTGCGCCGCGCGAACTCTATTAGTATATCTTTTATTGCCAACTCGTAAGCAGTAACCGCACTTATGGTGATAAAACCAATGTATCGTTGTCTTATAAACGGATCATCTATGTCTTTGACAAGGGCATTGGTGTGCGCGATGTAATCATCAGTCGCTCTGAATTGGTCGGTGTAGGCCATAAGCACTATCCCACGAGGTGTTTTTTAGCGATCTCAAATCGCTGTTTTAGCACTTTCTCGTCGCTGGTTCCGTAGTATGTCGTTTCCTCGAAACTGGAGTCCGCAACAAGTTTTTTGTAACGCTCTGCGAAGTCTTTCGGGAATTTGGCACCAGACTCAATAAGTACACACAGGACGGAATCGAGTACTGACGAGTTTAGCGGCCCTCGGATATGAAAAGGCTTATCGCCTAACTCTTCAACTACCTTTTCGCAAACCGCGGGGAATAACTCTTTGAATTTGTGAATCCTGTTTCCTTGTGCGTTTTTGTTCTTCCGCATCTCGGAGTTCAGGAACTCTTTCATCGGCTTTTCATATTCCCCCCACTTTTTATATAAAGCCAGCACACGCAATATTAACTCAACGTCCTTTTGATGCTTATCGAGGCCCCGTTTTCCGAGGATTCGACGCCACTGTGGAAGGTTGTTAAGCTCTCCAAGAACCTGGACTAGCTTCCCCCGAAAAACACAGTTTCTGATCTCTTGTGGCTTGAGCGGAGTCCCTCCGGTGTTGAGACGCTCAAATATATGATATATACTTGTATGTTCTTTTTTGGGGTCGAGCTGCCGCACGTTCATAAACCTAAGAACGCAACCCTTAAGTTTCCTTTGATCTGACTCATCAAGATCGACAAATCGCTTGCGGGCATACGGGCTTTTCTCATTTAATCCAGTCAGCCGAAAAACCTGCCGGCGTCCCTGTAAATTTTCTGAGCCGAAGTACCCCTCGAAATAATAGATCACGCTAAGAATTCTCTGCTGACCATCTATTACTAGATTTTTGTTCGCTTCGTCTACATATATAAAAGCCTGCGGAACTGGTAGCCCCATCAGAAAGGACTCAATGAGCAAGGATGACTGCTTTATACTCCAAACAAAGTGCCGCTGAAACCTGGGAATCTCCAGATCTTCGTTTTTCCACATCTCGAAAATCACAGAGAGGGTAAGATCCGACGGGTAGGTAGCGATGTCGTAAGAGACAAACGGCTCTTCTTCTTCACTCTCTGCGCCTTCAAAAACCGTTAATTCTTGTTCTTTCGCAATATTTTGTTCTGAATACGACATACTGGGCACCTTTCAATTATTTATAAAACTCTGGACAATCTAAACACGGCACATATGGAAGGGGCCAAATACAGGAAGACAGTGTGTCTGTATAGCGCCGAGTCACTGCAAGTCATTTGGTTGAGCTTCCTGACCGGGTGTGAGGTGTCCTGCTTGCCGATGGGCAGCCCCTACCTATCCTTCTACCTAAACCAAGCGTTCAGGACTATTACTTGCCTCACCCAACAGCACAAGATATATCCGGCGGCAGCCTGAACCGATGATCGTGGGCGGTTCTATACACAGGGACGACCCTACAAAAGATAACTAAACTGGGCTTCAAACGCCGACTTTAAAGTCTCACGGCTACGGTATGGATCTTCTTCTATAAAAAATTGATTAGCTGCCAGAGTCCCAAAGCGAATGCCGGATTCAAATCCTGGCGGCTTATCATCGCATCCCATAGACTTATTTACGGTCAACAAAAAGGACTCTGCGTTTTGTTCCCCGGCGAGCTTCGCGCCGACCCTCAGAAGACAGAACGAGTTAAATGTGCCGAACTCTCGAAAACCTGCCGATTGTGTTGCGACGGAAGAAAAGGCAGCAAATACACCAACCGTGAAGTTATAAAAGCCACCACCCAAATATTCTCCCGCAGATCCATACCGCTTCTTAGCATCCTCGTAAATAGGTCTGACATGATCGTGGATGGCATCTGCATATTGCGGGACAAGCCGGAGTGCAACCTCTTCCTCATCATTCACGAAGTTTCCCCCTGCCTTTTTATATCTAGGCATTTCTTGACGCTTCTTCGCTAGGTCTAGCCCCTCTTTGATAGAATGGGTTTTTGGGTTTGCGCCTATTTTTTTAGAAACATTCCCACCGTGTGCGTGGGCAAGAAAAATAACAATCGCTATAGCTATTGGTCCTACCAGCCACTCCATAACCCCCCCCCCTACGGAATTTATTCCTCAAGCAGATCGAACACCATTCTCCTTTCTAAGTGTGCCACCACAGCTCACCCTCATGGCTCGCCATACCGATGGCCTCCAGGGCCTCTAGGGCAGCCTGGACGGCCTTACGGGGCCGGTGTGTGTAGCGCGCCGCGATGCTGTCGGTCGTCTGAGGCCCTTCAGAGAGGGCCTGGCGAACCGCTCGGATGCGCTCACCCGTATTCTTCGGGAACGTCGGCTTCTTGCCGGCCGGCTCTGCGGCGGTAGAAACCGTGGCCAACTCGGTCTGCTCCGCCTGGTGCCCGCTGCTCTCACTCGTCTGCTCCCCCGCCTCGTCTGGCGCCTGAAACTCAGGACGCAGCCAGCGGACATGCCCTCGGGCCTCCTCAGCAGCGCGCTGGGCATTGAGGTCTACTAGGCGCTGCAGTAGCTCCTGCTCGGCTTCTTCTTGGTCCTCGGGCTTGTCTTGAAGGGGCGTGGTCCCACCGGGACGCCCGACAAGCACGTTTGCGAGATCATCCCAGCCGTACGCCTCGAACACTGCCCGGTCGAGTTCATCGTGTAGCTCCGCGAGTACCGAGACCAGCCCCTGCTCGTGGATTGTGCGCTCCTTCTTCGTCAGCGTCTCCCCGGCGCGGATCTTCTCCAAGACGTTGTACATGTTCGTGAGCGTAAGCTCCGAGTGGTGCCTTTGGCGCTCCTTGCGGTGAGCATCGAGATGCTCGGCGAGGTCTGCGATCCGCTCAGCCAGGCTATCGCCCACCTCGGGGAAGGGGAAGGTATTGAAACAACTGGAATGATTGTAGGTCGGATCGTTGCCCGCCCCGAGCCAGCTTCCCGATGCCAATGCCCAAGCAAAGTGGATTCGGCTAGACAGCACACCCAGGTAGAATGGAGCATCAAGTGCTATATTGACCAGTTTAGATTCTGGCAGGATTGAATGCTCTAAAAAAACAAAAAAGTGGTGCTTAGAGGTTCTTGTTTTAGATATGTAACGCGGGAGTCCCGCTACCATGCGTCGCCAGTCGATTCTAGGTTCACCGAAGACCCACCAGTAATTACGATAGACAGAGCGCTTGTTCTGGTCTCTCTCGGGTTTAACCCTCTCGAAAACATGCTGATAGATTGCGGGATACCGCTTACGGACGGTTTCAAGGTCAAGTCCATGGAGATCTATGACTTTTACACCACGCGGTATCTGTGAGACGTCTCGACCGTTCCTGAAATCGCGGATCACCCGGTCGGTCGGGTCCAGGCTTTCTTTAGAAAGCTGACTTGCTTTATCCGGCTCTACGATAAAACCGGAACCGTGGAGCTTAACTCCCATGGCACTTAAACCCGTGTTCGAGGCAAGCGACCGAGCGGCGCCGACGTTGGCCCCAACGGAAAGAGTGGGGTATATAACGCCCTCTTTTTTTCTGAGCGCCACCGTAACTCCGTCATCGGCACTTCGGACTTCATCAGTAGGTGTCGCAAGCACACCTTCGTGATGGCCGTGCTGTGCGACGCTCATCGCAATCCGCACGGCGGCGCCGTCATTGCCGTCCACCCAAGGGTGATCCGGTATCGCAAAAACCAGAGACAGTGGCTTCTTATTATCCTGTAAATGAGCTTCCAAAACTCTACGATTGAACGATTGCCGAAGGCTGTTGGTCGTAATGAACCCGAAGCGCCGCACCTGCCCCGATCTCGCCTTCTCAGCAGCGATGTGCCACCAATATAGTACAAAATCCGCCGAATCTGGCACTAGACGCCTGAATACGCATCGCACCGCATCGGTATAACCGTCTCCGAGGGCACGGCGCATATTGGAAGGACCGAGGAACGGGGGGTTCCCGACTATAAAATCCGCCTCCGGCCAGTTCGCTCGTCGGGGATTAATGTAGTGATAGACCTGAAGGCGCTGAGCCTCGTCAGGGACCAGCTCGCCTGTAGCCGGGTGCTCTTTGTACGAGCGACCATCCCATATTGTTATCGGCTGACCATCGCCATCGAGTTGTGGCTCCACATCGTCGTACTCGATTAGCGCATCCCGATGCTCGATGTTGTGGAACCGACGCAGGATTGGCTCCGGCAGGTTATCCACGCGCCCATGGATTCGGTAGTGCCACTGGACGTAGCCGATCCAAAGCACCATTTCCGCAATGTGGGCTGCCCACGGATTGATCTCCAAACCGAGGAACTGGTGCGGGTCCACGGTCATGCCCTCGGCATCGAAGCCAGTTTGCCCACCACGAAGCTCCGAGAGGAGCTCTAGAACCTCACCCTCAAGGCGTTTGAGGTGCTCCATCGCCACATAGAGGAAGTTGCCCGAGCCGCAAGCTGGATCGAGCACGCGCGTCTCCAGCAGCCGACCAAAAAAGCGCTCCACGGCTTCGCGGGCTTCCTTCTCCTTCCCCTGGGCAAGCAGCATGGCCGCCTGGGCTTGTGCGTCTGCCCACTCCTCGCGCAAGGGCTCGACGACCGTCGGTAGAACCAAGCGTTCAACGTACGGCCGGGGGGTGTAGTGTGCGCCGAGCTTGTGCCGCTCCTTGGGGTCCAGGGCCCGCTCCAGCAACGTCCCGAAGATCGCCGGCTCCACTTCGGTCCAGTCGTGGGAGGCCGCGTTGATCAGTAGATCAAGCTGGTCCGTGTTGAGAGGGATGGGGTTGATCTCGTCAAAGAGCCCGCCGTTGAACTGCGGGATGCGCACCAACCAACGAGACTCAAATCCACCATCCCGCATCCGCTCCCAGAGGGATCGCATGGCATCCGGGAACACCTCGGGGTTCTGGCGTACTTCCCGCAGCATTTCCTGGTAGCGGCCGTGCGGGATAAGACCGATGTCCTCGGCGAACATCGTGAACATGGCCCGCATCAGGAATCGGGAGACGCGCTCAACCTCGTAGCCGCCCTGCTCTAGCGAGCGCGCGAGCTTTGCCAAGTCATCACTGATCTGCCGGGTAACACGCGCCGCGCGCTTGGACAGGTCGAGCGCGTCCGGTTCGAGCCAGACGAGCCGAAGGCGCTCGCGGACCTCTGAATCCCGAAGATCCTCCAGGCGGATTCGGTGTTGGGCTGGGCTCGGGTATGGGACGTAGTTGCCGCCGCTACGTGAGAACTCTGAGTAGCACTCAATGACCTGGCCCACATCGACCACCAGGATGAACGGTGGCCGACCTTCCCACGCTGGCAGCGCCCGAACGTAACCCTGGGCTTGCTCAAACGCCCGCTTGAGGGCCTTGTCCCAGCCGGTGGTGTTCTCTCCGGCCCTGATCTTCTTCGATTCCAGAACGAAGCAGCCACGCCGGTAGAGATCCGCCCTCCGGTTGTGGACGGAACCATCTGGGCCGTGCTCATGCAGGCGCCGCTCAAAGACGTACTCGTTCTCCTCAGCGCGGTCCCCGGCCGGATCCGGCTTCGGAAGCTCTAGGACATCACACAGCTCGGTGAGAAAGAGTTGGGAGTTTGCTTGCTCGGTCCCGGCGACGCCGCTCCAACGGCTGATGAACTGCTCGACCGGGTGTTCCGCGTCTACTGCTTGCTCGGCCATCCTTGTCCTCGGGCGCAGAGTGCGAGTACGTTTCCCACGAGGCTTATCAGGGTACCATCTCGCCCCTCGGTAGCCGAGCAGCCCGGCCTTTCACTTGCCTTGATGGGAGTCAATCACGCTCGACATGCCACATAGGTCTATGCCTGACCCGGAGCGGCGAGTTGCGGATTTCCTCGCCCATCGAGCGGGTTTGCACACCTGCGCGAGGATTTCGTAGGGTAGACAGACATCGAGTCCTCGGCTGGTTGCCCTCGGCTGTCGAAAACCTCCCGTAAGGCCCGCCTCGCTACAATATAGAGCGCTACTACTCACGTGTACAGAATTACACGGTACGGCACAACCAGGGACTTTCGGATTTTTTCAAATAACTCTAGGACCCCGATGAGTGATCCGAAGCTTAAACAAGGTTGGCGAGACATCATTCTTCACGGGCGCAATGTTGCGACCTACAAGTTCGCACTCGGACGCGCTCTGTTAGAGCTCGCGGCCGAGGGGAGAGGGTTCGTAACCCTTGAAGAACTTGCAGTACCTTACCAGCGCCACATGGTTCGCCATGTCCGCGAGGTTCCGCGCCAGATGACCAGCAGGTCAAGCCGGTACGTCGCGGCGTGCTTCCATTACGTGGAAGGGCGGATTAACGAGACCGAACTTCAGAGCGCGACACTAATCCACGGGTTCAACCACGTTATTGATGCATTTCATAACGTAGAAACGCCCCATGCGGATCCCACGCAATTCTACATCGACGAACGCAAGGGAAAACGCAGTGGCGGGATCCGCCTGACCGACGAAATACTCCAGCTCGCTAATTCAGAGGTCACTTCAGAAATTACCCAAGAAGTCGAAACCCGCTGGCAACTGGTCGAGCGCGCCTGGGAGACCCGATACGGATCGGGACAGCCTCTTTTGATGGCCTACGAGGAGCCGAGCGAGTCGCTGATCCCGGCCCTACTTGGAAAGCGAACACCCTTCAGGGCTTCGGTGCGGCCCTCTCTTAACGGCTACCAGCGCGGGCATTGCTTTTACTGCTACTGTCCCATCTCGTATTTGCCAGAGGGTCTGGACGGCTCGCACGTCGATCACTTCGTACCGTTCGCTAGCGCAGCGCGAGGCCTCCATGATCAACCCATCGACGGCGTCTGGAATCTAGTTCTCGCGTGCAAGGACTGCAACCAGAAAAAGCACGACAGTCTGCCTGCTCGTAGCTACATGCAGCAGCTAGCGACCCGGAATGAGTGGCTCATCGAGAGCAATCACCCGCTCAAGGAAACGGTGATAAAGGCTACCGGACCAACGCAAAAGCACCGAGCGAAGTTCTTACAGCGCGTGTACGCCCGTGCAGCGGAAGTGACCCGGGGGCCGTGGAAGGCGGAACAGCGCGCGCCTTTCCCTTTCACGCAATTCATCATCTCTTGAGCTGGGGCACCACGCATTCAACACCCCTCAGCGCGGGGCAATCGCCGCTGCTGCGCTGGACAGATGGTCCGTCTTTGCCTCAACACGTCTCACGGCTCGGTTATATGCCGGATAGCTGATTGCGTTCCGCCGATAGTCGCGTTCCAGCGCTCGACGTTCGGCGTGAAGCGCGCGCCGGCGTTGGTCGATCTCCATGCTTCGGAACCAGTACCCGAGGTCCACATCGTGCCCGCGCGCCTTGATGCCGACCCCGGAGGCGAGAGACTGAGGGATACTCGCCGGGCGGTCGAGAAGGTCGCGCTCGCCGCGCAGTGCGGACATGAGCGAGGCATTGTGCCAGGAGCCTGGGATGTACGCCCCACTCGGCACGTAGGCACGCCACAAGTAGCCTATGCGCGCATTGAGCCGGTCTTGCCAGTCCGAGGCGAGCGGGTCGTAGATTTCCTGCCCGGTGAAGTTCTGCTTGTTCAGGTATAGCTCGAAGCCGATCTGGAGCGGGCCACCCATCTGCAGCCAGGCCGGTACGCCGGTGACGCCCTGCTGGGTGTCGAAGACATCGCCGGCCGGCACCCAACGCATGATGTCGATGTACATGGGGTTGTCGTACTGATCGCGCCACGGCAGCCGCACCATGCGGTTCCAGCCGATGTCCGTGAACGGGATTGAGGCCCAGGTCATGCCTTGGACCTCGGGGCGCATCGTGCGCCGCTCCTCGTCCTCGTCGCCGGGCTCCAGCTCGAAGGCAAGCAGGTTGGTCAGGTAACCGATAGTGATGTACTTGGCGAGCTTCCAGGGCCGGTGGGCGATGGCCGTGGCGATGGCCGGCGCCGCGCGGTAGGTGTAGCTGATAAACGGCAGCACACTCTGCCGGGCGGCGTTCACCCAGGGGGCGCGGATGTTGTAGTCGAGGAATTGCACCCGCGCCTGCCGGGCCGCCTCGGGCGCATCCATGCCCATGCCGCGCAGGCGCATGTACGTCCCCATGCGGAAAATCTCATCCTCGACCTGGTAGAAGTCCACCATGCGCCGGTCGGCCTTCTTCACCCCGTCCCACAGCCGGTAACCAAGCTGGGATAGGAACCGCACCCGGCCACCCATCGACTCCTCACCGCGCCGGGCCTCGGCGAGCATCTCATCGACGATGGGCGCGAGCACGTCGCGCTGGATCTCCTGGTGGACGAAGGTGCCGCCGAAGGCGCCGTGCTCACGCGCCTCCTGGTACATGGGCCCCTTGTGCGCGAACTCCCGGATCCCCGCGGCAAGGTCACGCACACGCACGTCGATCAGGTCCATGAGCCCGAGGTTCGACATCACGTTGTTGACGTGGACCACGGGCGAGCGGGCGGTGTTGTGGGTGGGCACCATGCCGTCGCCGGCTAGGTACAGGTGGCTCTCCGACGAGACCGCAATGCACCGCACAGGCACCGAATCGACCGGGGTGATGGATACGATTTGTCGGTTCCCCGAGCGCCGCCGGGAGACCGAGGCCGGCCGGATCCGTTCGGCCTTGCGCCGGATTGTGGCTACGGGGCGATCCGTGTTCGGGCGGAAGTAGATTCTCCAGTGTGTGCCGACGCACTCTCCGTTCAGGCGAGACTCAGACGGACGCAGGGTCGGCTTGTACCCGAGCGAGGTCACAAGCTCTTTGATGCCCCGGGCAAGACGCTCGGAGCTGCTGATGATGATGCACTCCCCCTTGGTTGTGATGCACCCGTCAGAGTCCACGATGCCTTGCAGAAGCTCCAGCCGTTGCTGCTGCGAAGCCCGCAGATACTCGCCGGGGATGTGCTTATCGCCGATCACACCCAGGTCACGCATTCGGTCCCCGAAGTCCGCGTTGACTACCGGAGACATCGGCTCGCCGATGGATTTCTCTCGGCGGGCCTCTCGCTCGCACTCCCCGCAGTTTTTCGGGTTGCGGTGACTGTCGTCGTGGCCACGGATACAGCGTCCAGGCTGCTTCTGAATCGTAAACGAATAGACGTTGTTGCGCTTATCCTTTATCGGGGCGGTGCAAACCACCCCGGATGACTCCAGGTTGGAGACAACCTCCTCCAGGTCTTGGCCGCCAACGTATAAGCGGGGGCTTCTCTTGTGGCCGTCTCCAAGCCAAACCCCCAGCGCGTAGGGCGGCAAGGGTAGGTCGGCATCCGGTAGTTCCAGTGCGCCGGCCACCCGGATCGAATGGGCCGCTTCGCCCCGATGGTTGATCGTGAGCGTGTTGCGGATTTCCTCAGTGGTACGAACGGCGCCCCCATCGTTACGGTGGTTCGTGAACCACCAGTGCTCATCGTCGGCCACGATGCTGGTCCCATCCGAGAACTCTACCCGGTAACAGGGTCGGCCGTGCTGAACGTCCTTCACCTCCAAGACCGTGCAGGGCTTTCCGTTCTCATCGAACAGTGTGTCGCCCTCCTGGATTTCCCCCATCGTGGTCCATCCGTCCGCAGTCGGGATCGGCGTATCGAGGGCCAGGGCCTTGTTCAGCTTCCAGTGGGTCAGCAGCTTTCGCCACGTCCCCGGCGTCTGCATGATGTCCAGCTCGTTGAGGTCGCGCCAGATTTCCGGGCGGACGTACATGCCGGCCAGATCACCCCACTTGAACGCCTTGGCGCCCTTAGCCACCCGAGTCTCGGGCACCCGCACCCAATCGACGCCCACGAACGTCGAGAGCCGCCGCGCCTCCTCGGCGTTGACGATCTCCGGCGCCTCGCCGGTCTCGGTGGTGGGCTCGTGCGTGGCCCAATCCGGGTTCTTGGCGATGTCGGAGAAGAACCGGGCGCTGGAAATATCGTGCGCGAGAAGCTGGAAGCTCTTGATGAGGTTGTAGCGCACATCGAGCACCTGGCCCATGTCCTCGCGCTCGGCCCGAGTGAAGTCGCGGCGGAGGATCAGCTTATCGCCCCGGGCACCGGCCACCTCGAAGGTGCCGCGGTTCTCCCAGGTGTCAAAGCGCGCCGGAAGCTCCCGGTCGGCGGGCCAGAACACGCGCTCGCGCACCCGGCGGTGGGTCGGCTGCGCCGGGTCCATGCCGGTGAGCGGGTCCATGCCCTCGGGGGTGGGCTCCAGGCGGTCGAGCATGACCCACTCGGTGCCCACCAGGTGGGTGTCGGCCTGGCCGGGGCGCAGCTTCCGGCCCCACCAGTCGCGGGGCACGTTGCGAAGCAGCCGCTCGGTGGTGACCTCCTCCTTGAGCCCGCGCATCCGCAGCGAGTCGCCGCCGATCTTCTTGCGGTGCTTGCGCTGCGCCTGGTGCATCCACTTCGGAAGTCCCGAGAGTTCCGCCTCGTGCTTCTGGTAGCTGCGGTGCAGCCAGTCGGTGATCGCGCTATCGGCCTTTATCAGCCCAAGCTCGATCATCTGCCCGGTCAGGTCATCCAGGGCGGCACGGATCGGCGTCGAGAGTGATTCCAGCGCCTCGGTCGGCACCTCGCCCTCATCAAGCACGCGCTGGAGTACCAGGCGCTCCTCGCGGCTGAGGTCGGCCTTCTGGATCTGCTCGACCAGCCCCTCCATCTGCCCGAGGATCCGCCGGCTCTCCGACTCCCGGGCGGCATCGCGCTGGATGAACGACTCGGGCACGCCGTAGCGGTCGATGAGCCCGGCCCGGCCCCGCTCCACCAGCGGGTGCAGCCAGCGCCCGAACGTGCCCTCCGGGTCCACCGTGCGCTCGTGGAGCGTCTTGCGGATCTGCTCGGTCAGTTGCACACCCGGGCGGAAGCGGCCGTACTCATCCGTGCTGCCGGTCAGGTCGAAGACCGCGCTGAACAGCCGATCCACCGGGGCGCCCTTGCGGATGCCCTCGCTGACCTGGCGCTGCCGGTCCAACGCCTCGGTGCCCTCCTGGCCGCGCCGGGCAAAGGCCGCCTCGCCGGCCATCTGATCCGGCGTCTGCGCCTCCAGGGAGCGGTGAGCCCGGCGCAACAGGGCCCGCAGGTCCGCGTCGTTGAGTCGGATGGTCAGCCCGAGCCCGCGCAGCCACTCGCGCAGTGCCGCCACCGCCCGCTCGATGATGCCGGCGTGGGTGCCATCCTCGGCCATCTGCGCCAGGCGCTCCTCGGCGATGATCGCCCGGTGCGTGGCGTTCTGCGGATCGAAGGTGCCAGGCTGGAAGTAGCTGTCGATGATCGACTGATTGCCCTTCACGCCGCCGGTGGCCGCCCACACCTGATTGAGCACCGGGCGGATCCGGGTACCGAGGAGATTGCGCAGCCCGTAGTGGCCGACCGCCTCGTGCAGCAGGGTCCGCTCCAGGGCTTGGGCGCTGTCGTGGCGATCCGCCACGAGGTAGATCACCCCGCGGTAGTAGACCCCGCGCATATCCTCCAGGGCCCCGGCCTGCTCGGCCAGCGCGTGGATGTCGGCGGGCAGGTCGCGCACGCTCTGCACCGTCTCCAGGCGCGGGCCGTTCCACCCGGCGCTGACCGCGGCAACGTGGCGCCGGGCCTGCTCGACCGGGAGCCCTTGCCCCAGGGTCGAGGACCGCTTGAGGCTCGGCCCCTCGGCCCAATCGCGCAGCGCACCCAGGTCCACGCCTTCCATCTCGTGCCCAAGCGCCATGTCATCGACGCGCAGGCGAACATCGCCCGGTGTGCCGCGCTCGACCATCTCGGTGGCCATGCGCCGGATCTGCGCCCGCCCACGGCCATAGGGCGCCAGGGCCGGCGAGCCGCTGATCCGCACCTCGTGCGCATCGCCGTAGCGGACGTAGCGTAGGGTGCTGTCGGCCTCGTAGGCGTCCATGTCCACCACGATGTTGCTGTGGTGCCAGTCCACCGCGTCGCCCTGGCGCTGCGTGTAGTGCTCCGACGGGCCTTGCCGCGGGACCATGCCGATCCAGGGATCGTGGTAGGGGCCGCGGGCATACCGCTCCTCGCTGCCGCCGGCCTCGCCGCCTTCCTGGCTTTCGCGGGCGAGTTCCGCCTCCAGGGCCCGCACCTGGCCTTGCAGGTCTTCCAGGCGCTCGGCGCCGTCGTACTCCTGACTCAGACGGCTCTCGTACTCCCGAACCTCCTGCTCGGCCTCGGTGATGCGCTTTCGGTGGTGCTCGATCTCCGACTCGAACCCGCGAAGCTGGTGCTCAAGCGACTGGATCAGGCCCCGGGCCGAGCCGGTCACGCGCACGTCGGCGGAGTAGTCGCCCGCACGCTTGAGCCCCACGTCGGCGAACCGCTCGTGGGTGCCCCACACCGTCGCCATAATGTCGAAGCCGCCGATCTCGCCGATCTTCTTCGGCGGCGCCATGCCCTGCCCCTGCTTTAACTCCTCGATGCGCTGGAGCATCGCCTGGCCGGCCTCCAAGCGGTCGGTGAACGCCTGATCGCCGATCTTGGCGGTGAACGCCTCGCCGCTGGTGTCCTGGCGCTGGGCGATGTCCTCCTCGATGCGCGGGATCCGGTTCTCCGAGGCTTGGCGGCTCATCTGTGCGCGGTTGATCCGCTGACGGATCACCGACTGCTCGCGCTGGTGCGCCGCCTTGCGCCGCTGCTCACGCTCAAGGTTCTGGCGCAGTTCGGTGAGCTGCATGATCCGCGGGTCGGCCGTCGAGAGCGCCTTGGCCTGCTCGTACTGGCTGGCTTCGCCCAGGTCATCCATGTCGCGCAGCGTCGGGTCGCCGCGGAAGAAGCCTTCGATGAAGCGCGCCTTGCGCTCCATCATCTGCCACATGGTCGAGTCGTAGGTGCCCTTGGTCGAGTAGTCGTGAATCTCGATCTCGGGGTTCATGTTGCCCTGGCGCAGAATCCGGCCGTTGCGCTGCTCGTCGTCGGCCGGGTACCAAAGCGGGTCGAGGTTATGGACCGCGTAGAGCCGGCGCTGGGCGTTGACGCCGGTGCTCATCTTGGCCGTCGAGCCGATGAGCACGCGGACCTTGCCCTCGTTCACGTCGTTGAACAGCCGTTGCCGTGCGGCGTGGGTCTTGTAGTCGCGGATGTCGGCAATCTCTGAGCGCGGCACCCCGCGGCGGGCCAGTTCGGCGCGGATGTAGTTCGGCACCGAGAAGCCCCGTGTGCCCGAGAGCCCGAGGTTGGCAAAGATCATCTGCGTGGCCGGGCCAGCGTCCACCGGGGTCTCGCTGTAGCCATCGGCACGCGGCTCGTAGAACGGCTGCGCGCTCGTGCGCCGGTGGATCTCGGCCACGTTGTCGATGAGCATGTTGAGCTTGCTGCCCGGGTCTTCGCTCACCTCGCGGTCGGCCAAACGCATGTCGATGGCGGCATGGCGCCCATCGTTGATGACCGAGAGCATGATGTCGTCGCCAGGCTCCGGCGGGCCCTTGCGCCGCTCGATGGCCTCCATCCGCGCGGCCAGCTTCGCCTGATACTCGACCAGCGCCTCCGAGCGTTCGGCCAGGTTCATCTGCCGCTTGCCCCCGCGCAACCGGGGCCGGGTGACGTACTCGCCAAGCTGCTGGCTGGTCACCACGTCCATGTTCTGGCGAACCATGTTCGACAGTTCCGGGACGTTGACGAACTTGGCAAAGCGCGTCACCGACTTGTAGTTGCCGGCGGCGTCTTGCTCGAGGTCCGTGACCGTATCGCCAAAGGCGCCGGCCCAGGCGTCGAAGTGCGACAGCCCGCGCGCCTCCAACTCCTGCGGCTGGAGGTAGCGGCTGATTGTGTAGAGCTCGGCCATGGTGTTGGTCACGGCCGTCCCCGAGGCCAGCACGAGGTTCTGCCCCGGGTTCACCCGCTCCAGGTGGCGGCTCTTGGCGTACAGATCCCACGACGCCTTCGAGCCCTCGGGGCTGACCCCCTTCACGCCGGACATCTTCGTGGCGAAGTCCAGCTTGCGGAAGTAGTGGGCCTCGTCCACGAACAGAAAATCCACCCCCATCTCCTCGAAGGTGAATACCTGGTCCGTGGCCTTCTCCGCCTTGCCGGTAAGCCGCTGCTCCAGGCGCTCGATCTGCTTCTGCAACCGGGAGCGCGTGATGCGGTTCTCGGCATCCTTGTCCATCTGCTCAAGCAGTTCGCGGTAGTCGTCGATCTGCTGCTGGATCAGACCGTCCTGGAACTCGTTGCTGACCGGGATCATCCCGAACGCCGAGTGGGTGATGATGATGGCGTCCAGGTCCTCGCTCGCCACGTTGGCGATGAACTGCTTGCGCCGGCTGGTGTGAAAGCGCCGCTCATCTGCCACGGCAATGCGTGCCGTGGGGTACTGCTCATAGAACTCCTTGGTGAACTGCGCGAGCATGTGATTCGGGACCACGTACATGGGCTTTTTCACCAGCCCGAGCCGGCGCATTTCCATCCCCGAGCCGATCATCGCCGAGGTCTTTCCGGCGCCAACGCCGTGCGCCATGTATGTGTTGCCCGACTGGATGATCCGCGCGATCACCCGCTTCTGATGCGGGCGCCACTGCCAAGCGGACGAGACGCCCGGCGTGGTCAGGTAGGAGCCGTCGTACTCGCGCACGACCGTCGAGTTGAACTGCTCGTTGTAGATTTCGGCCAGTTCCGCGGCCCGGCCCTCGTCCTCCCAGGCCCAGGTCGAGAACTTCTCCTTGATCGTCTTGAGCTTGTCCTGTGCAGCCTGCGTGGCCTCGGTATCGACCCAGGTGGTCCGGGTGCCGTCAGCGAGCTTTTCCGAGCGGGTGACCTGTGGCGTGCGCCGGTTCAGTGCGTGCTCGATCAGCTCGGTGGCCGACAGGTCCGCCGTGCCCCACTCGGCGGTGGACGCCGCCGATCCCTTATCCCCACTGACCTCCCAATAGGCGAGCTTCGGCGTATAGCGCGCGGTGAGCGTGCGAAGCCCTAACCCATCGGTGGCGAACCGCTCCACGATTGCCTCGGGGATCCACGGGGCGCCCAGGGTGGCGCTGATCTCCGAAGGCGTTAGATCGACCGGCTGCACCGCCTCCAGGGCGGCGACGTTGCGCTCGAACTCGGGGTTTTTCTCCGCCGCCGCCTCGGCGCGGCGCAGCTTCTCGCGCACGTTGCCCGAGAGGTACGCATCGCGCAGGACGTAGGTGTCTTCGGTGCCAGGGAGCTTGAAGATGCTCTCACCCAACTCCTCGATGGCCTGCGTCTGCGATTTGCCCGAGAGCGCGGCGATCTCCGGGATGTCGAGCCGGCCCTTGCGGTTGAGGACATGGAGCATCGCGTCGTTGACCGAGCGGATTTCGGGCGCGCGCTCACGGGTGATGATGTTCTCTCGGAACACCCCGCCCTTGGTCACCTCGCCGGTTTCGTCGTTATATCGCTCTATGGCGCGCAGACGGTAGCTCTCGGGGTCATCCATGAACGGGTCGATGTTCTCCCGCTTCTCGATGACCAGATCCTCCATGGCGGCCGGGTCGAAGCTCCCCTCGTCGAAGCTGCGCCCCTCCCGCTCGGCCTGCTCGCGGGCGGCCTTGCGCACGGCGGCGATCTTGGTCAGCGATGCTCCCTCGGCAATCAGCCCCGAGGCGTCGAAGTCGCCCTCATGCCAGAGCTCCCCGGCATACCGGGCTTCTTCACGTGCCTCCGCCCGGGCGGCCTCTTGCTGAACGATGGTCGGGCGCCGGTACTGGCGTTCGAGCTTGTTGATCGGCCCGAACCGCTCCACGAAGGCATCGTAGGCTTCGTTGAGACGCTGACGGGCCACCTTGGCGTTGTCCGGCTGCCCGGCCAGATCCGCGGCGTAGACCGCGCGCAGGGCATCACGGATGGGGACCAGGCCACGGATGCGCTCGATATGCTCCTTGGGAATGCCCGCCTGCCCCTTGCCGCGGGCCTTCACCGGCACGCCGACACCGTCGCGCACCTGCATCAGCCGCTCGCCGTCGAAGTAGAACGAGCCGTCCTTCTTCTGATCGGTGCCGAAGTCGATCTCCGCCCGCTCGTCCTGGGTCACCCCCTCGGCCATAACGTTCTCGGGGAACTGCTCGATGGCCCGCGCCAGGGCCTTGTCGAGCGGCTGGCCCTTGATCCCGCGCACGGCGTAGCGATTCTCGTAGAGCGGGTCAAAGAACCCCTGCTCGCCGAGCACCATCTCCGGGTTCTCGGCGAAGTAGCGGCTCATCCGCCCGGTGATCGACTGCCCGTGCTTGTTCGGGAGCGTGACCTCAACCGTCTCCGTCCAGCTACGATCCCCGGCCAGTTCCCCCTCCAGGCGCTTGCGCAGTACCACGATGTCGGTGGTGACGGAGGTGTGGGCGGTCTTCTCGAAGGCGGCACCCGGCAGACGGATCGCGCCCACCAGATCGGCCCGATCAGCCAGGTACTCGCGGGCGCTGGCATCGGCCTTGTTCATGGTCCCGGCCGACGTGACGAAGGCCAGGAGCCCACCGGGGCGCACCGCATCCAGGGACTTGGCGAAGAAGTAATCGTGCAGGAGGAACCCTTGCGGGTATCGGGAATCGCTGCGGATGGGGATGTCGGCAAACGGCGGGTTGCCGATCACCAGATCGAAGGTGTCCCGCGGCAAGGGCGTCCGGGTGAAGTCGTCCTGGCGCACGCCCCAGCGCGGGTAGAGCGCCCGGGCGATGCGCGCGGTGATGTGATCGAGTTCCAGGCCGGCGTAGTGCGTGCACGCCGCCACGTCGGCGGGCATGGTGGCGGGGAAGTTGCCCACGCCCATGCCCGGCTCGAACACCTGGCCGCCGTCGAACCCGAGCCGACGGACCAGATCCCACATGCCCCGGGTGACCGTCTCCGAGGTGTAGTGGGCGTACTGCAAGCTGCGCTCGGCGGTGCGGTACTCGGTATCGCTCAGAAGCTCGCGCAGTCGGGTGCCGATGTCCCGATAGCCCTTGGCGTACTCGCCCTGGGCGTCCGGGAACGCACCCTTGAGCCCACCCCAGCCGATGTAGCGGGCAAGCTGCGCCTGCTCCTCCGGGGTGGCCGGCCGACCCTCGGCCTCAAGGGCCTGGATCAGTTCGATGGCGCGCAGGTTATCCTGCGCCTTCTGCTTCGGGCCGCGGGTTTCCTGGAGCCCGCCGGGCTCTACGGTAAAGTTCTGTGGATCTCGTCCGGGTCGCTCTCGAAGTCGATGAACGTCTCGCGCACGATCTCCTCGGCCTCCCGGTGATGCGGCTCCTTCACCACCCCGTCCGGGTACTTCGGCGCGTTGGCCGTCAGTTCTCGGTACATGGCGTGCGCCTGTTTCGACACCTCGCTCAGATGCTCCTCCATCGTTCCGGAGCGCATCAGCTCGCGGTAAATCTGCGGCGCCCGCTCCTGCATCGCCCGCAGATACGGCATCTTGATCTCCATGGCCCTGCCCCTCTTGCAGATCCCGCGCAAAGCGCAGGACGTAAGGCTTGATTCCCGTCCCGAAATTATCGAGTACCGCGCGGATGAACGCACGCAGATCCTTCCCGGCGGCCTGGAAGTCGCGGAGCATCGCCTGAAAGTGCGGCTTGGCCTGCTGGTAGGTGTTCTCATCGAAGGACAGCCCCGAACTCAGCCGCCCGGCCTTGGTCCCGAACAGCGCGGCAAGCCCCGCCACCGCCTCCTGCCCGGCGCTGGAGAGGTTTCCGCCCATGCTCTTGGCGATCTCCGCGGCCGTGCGCTCGACCGACTCCTGCTGCTCGGCGCGGGCCTGTTGCTTGCGCGGGCGCTTCTTACCATCGGGCTTCTCGGCCGTCTTGGCCCGGGCCCCCTGGGGGCGCTCGGTCTGTGCGGCACCACGCTCGGCGGCCACCTCATCGAACAGCGCCGATAGCTCGGCCTCGTCCATCCCGGCAAGCTGACCGGCCAGGGAGTCGGCGGGCTCGGCGGTCTGATCGCTGCGCACCCACGCCTTGAACCCCTCCAGGTCCATCGCCTCGATAGACCCAAGCCCCTGCCAGCCCGGCTCGTAGTTCGCCAGGTAGCCCTCACGGGCGGCCTGCTCGTTCGGGTAGCCGAGCATGACCTTGTGCTCGTCGAAGGCGCCGCTCTGCGGGTCCACCTGGTTGACGATGAACACCGGCAGGCTCGGATCCTCGGCCTGTCGCCCGAGGAAGACATCGACGTGATCGCCGTCCGCACCCTCGCTGCGCCGGATATAGCCGTAGTGGTCGGCCATGGTGGTTTCCCACCGGGTGCCGTCGGCGGCCGTGCCGCTGCGCGTCGAGCCGCGGGGGTTCTCAATGCTGATCTCCAGACCGTGCAGCGATACCTGGCCCTTGCGGTAGTTGCCGGCCTCGGCCTGGGCCTCGCTCGGGGCGGTCTCGGTTTCGGCGGCCGCCTGATCGACCCGCGAAGGCGACTCCTGCTCCAGTTGCCGGGCAAGCGCCTCCACGTCGCTCTCGCGTAGGACATGGGGGGCGGCCAGCCCCTTGCGCGCCTCCAGGCCCGCGCGCCGGGCGAGTTGGACGCGCTCGCTCGGGCGCATCTGCTCCAGGCGCGTGCGCGGGGAGTCCTCGCTGTGATCGCGCTCGATGAGCGGGCGCAGTCGCTCCAGGGTGGATGCGCTGATCTGCTCATGCCCTTGGCGACTGGTCCACTCCGGGTCCGCCTCCCCGGCCTCCTCGGCAATGCGCTGGCGCTGGTAATTCTCCATGCGCCGCCACCGCGCGCGCAGCCAGCCCCCCTCGGCCTCCTGTGTCTCGCGCTCCAGGGACTCGGTATCCCGGTCCTGGGTGTCGCGGCGCACCTCCTCGATGATCTGCTGCTTGAGTTCCCGGGCCTGCTCTTGGGCGCGGGGGCTCATGTTGGAGAGGAGTTTGCGCCCATGCTCGTCCGTAAAGCTCCCGCGGTCGGCGACGTACAGCGCCAATTCAAGCTCGCGGCGGACCTGCGGATCCCCGGCACGCTCCATCTGCTCACGCAAACGGCGCGCGGCCTCCCGCCTGATCGCCTTTTTGCGCCGGCCGGATTCGTGGCCCCGGTCGTATTCCATCAGGCGCTCGGCATCGAGGGCCTGCTCCTCCTGTTGCCGCTGGCGCTCCTGCTCGCGCTCGGCGGCCTGTTCCCGGCTGCGCTCACGCTCGGCACGGACATCGGAGAGGTCTTCGTAGGCGGCCCACGCCTTGGCGGGAACATCGAGCCCGAACTCACGGGCAGCGAGCACCCGGCGCAAGTGGGCCGGGATCTCGCCAATCTCTCCGCCGTCGAAGTACCCGGCGGCGACCTCACGGTTCAGGTTGTAGCTATCCTGGACGTTCTGATCGTCGCGGGCCTCCAGGAACTCCTCCAGGCCCTTCTGCCAGTCGTAGACCCCGGTGTTGCCGGTGTCGTGAAGCAGGGAGCGGACCTTCTTCGGGAAAGCGCCGGGATGCTGCCGGATTAGACCCTGCTCCCAGGCGTCCGCCACGCTCAGTTTGCCGGCATCGTAGCGCCGGGCGATCTCTGCGCGCTCGGTGAGGGCCGAATCCGGGTTCTCGCGGCGCCACTGCTTCACGCGCTCGCGGATCTCGGCCACCCGGCCGTTCTTGGCCAGGCCCAGGGGCGCGAGGATCTGCTCCTTGATCGTCTTGCCGGTGAGCCGGTCCACCCCCTCGTCGATCCGACGCGCCGCCTCCAGGGCCTTCTCTGCGCGCTTGCGGGCATCCCCCTTCGACTCGTTCGAGCGCGGCAGCGGGGCGCCGAGTGCGCGAAGGATATGCCGGGGCTGCTGCTCATCAATGGCCGCGGCCTGCGCCTCATCCCGGGTCCGGGTGAACGCATCCTCGTTGAGCACGATCAGGGTGCGCGGGAGTCCTTCGGAACGGATCAGGTTGTAGACATCCAGCGAGCCCTCCACCGTCTCGAAACCGCGCTCGGGGAAGGCGATGGCGTCGTAGCCCTGCTCCTGCGCCTGGTCGATCACCTTCTGCGCACGGTCCCGGCCACGGGGCATCCGCTCGACCTGCATCACGCGGGCATCCGGGTCCAGGCGGAAGGTCAGCACCGAGCCGCGTGCGTCATCGGGCGGCATCCGCGAGGCTTGCAACTCCCGCTTGTTCTCGGCCCACTGGCCGAACAGTTCGGCGGCCCGGCGGCTCTCGGTCAGGTAGAAGTGATCGCCCTGGTCAAAGGCGTTCATGCCGACGCCGGAACCGGAGCGCGCGGCGTCGAAGCGGTCGAAGTCGATACCGGCGGCGGTGCCGTGGTACAGGTCACCATCGAGGCCCAGGGCCCTCGCCGTGTCCTCGGCGCCCTGCGCTGCCGCGGGCTCGGCGGCCGTCTGCTCGGCGGCCTCCACCGGCTGCTGGCGCTCGGCGGGGAGAGGGCGCGCACCCGAGTCGATGATCTCCTCACCGGCCTGGTTGACGTACACCCCGTCCTCGTCCTCCAGGGCGCGGACCAGTTCGCCGTCGGACGCCTCGTGGGTCGGCGTGAAGGGCTCGCTCGGGGTGGTCGCGGCCGGCTCCGCGGCGGGCTGGGGCTCCGGCGTCGGCTCGGCCACGGCCTCCGGGGACGGCTCGGTGGCGGCCTCGGCCGGGGCGGCGGTCTGCGCGCTCGGCTCGGCCTGCGGGGGGCGAAGCGCCCAGGCGCCCTCGCCCACTTGCTCCGGGGTGTGATCGGAGAGTTTGCGGCTGCGCGCGGCGGCACGGGCGGCGGCCTGCGTCGGGTACGGGCTGCCATCGGCCTTGTAGACCAGTTCCGGGGCGGCCGGGGCGTCAGCGATGTCGGTCTGCGCCTGCGAGCCATCGAACAGCGCCCCCTCGCCGGCGCCGGCCGGGACGTGGCCGGCCTCACCGCCGGATAGGCGCTCATCAACGGCGCGCTGCTCGTCGTGAAGGCGCTGCTGCTCCGGCGTGGCGCCCCCGATCATGTCGCCCTGCGTCGGGGTGGGAGTCTAGGCCCGGGCCTCGCGCTGCTCGGGCACGGCCTGGCCCAACAGGTCGGTCTGCCCCTCGGCAACCGGCCCCGGGGGCTGCTGCTCCTGCGCCGGTTCCTGCGCTGGCGCCTCGCCCTGCGTTTGCTGGAGAAGCGAGCGGCGAAGCTCGGGGTCGGTGTGCCAGCGCTGCCACCGCTCGCGCTCGGCCTCCAGGGAGCGCAGCCGCTCGCGGGCGCCGGTTTCATCCTGCACGTCGATTCCCAGCTCGCGGGCGCGCTGCGGGTTCTTCGACGGGTTGCGCAGAAGCCGGATGTCCTCGCTGATCTCCCGCTGCCGCGCGGCGGCCTTCTTCGCCAGTTCCTCGGCCTGGCGCATGGCCGAGTCATCGAGCCCGAACAGATCCACCTGCTCGGGCCCGCGGCCCTCGGCGCCCATCGCCTGCACCGCCTGCATCATGGCGGTGGCCGTCTCGATGCTCTCCCCGCGCTGGATGCGCTCGATGCCGAGCGCCTGCAGCCGCTCGTCGTTGGGTGCTGCCCGGGCTACCGCTGCCGCTTGCCGGTCCCCGATATGCTCACTCTGGTGTAGTTGATAAAGGGTTTCCGATCCTTGGGACGCGATGGCGAATCCATCTCGGCCCTTAGCGCGTTCGAGTAAGCCTCGGCGTTGCGCTTGCGCCTCATCCGTTCCGCGTTGCTTGAAGTACGCCGCATAGTCGGCAACCTCCCCTTGTCCGTCGCGGATGTTCATTTCCGCATCCGCGACCATGGCATCCTCGCGCGTGAAGCCGTCGGCCTCGCGCACGACCTGTGCCGGAATGGTCTGCTCACCGGTGCGCCGAGCCAGATCCAGCCGGTGCCGCCCGGTAATCACCTCCTGGCGGCCGTCCTCACGCTCCCATACCAGGATCGGCGCCGTGCCCAGGCGCTCGTACTGACCGCCCAGGGGCTCGACCACCCCCGATTCATCCGCCCCGCGCTTGAACTGTGGCACGTCGTGCGAAAGCTGGAGTTGCGCGACCGGCACCTCCTGCATCGGGAACTCCACCCCGATCTCATCGGCGGCCATCGACGGCTCGGCGTGCGGCGCCTGCTGCGCGGGCTCCTCGCCCTCGGCAACCGGGTCCGCGTAGGTGCCCGTCCGGGCCACCCAGCCCGCCTCGTACTCGGTCGGCTGCTCTTGCTCCAGCGGCGTGTCCGCCTGGCTGTACGCATCATCCTCCGGCTGCACACGCTCGAATCGCTCGGACGCGGCCGTGGGCGACTGCTCCTCCTGGCCGTAGAGCGAATCGAGCGGGGCATCCTGCTCGGTGTCACGGGTGGCCGACGGGGCGCGCGCACCGCGGCGCTGGAGCGGGAACAGGAGCGCCTGGAGGGCGGCGGCGCCAACGGCCGCCGTCTCGCCGCGCTCGGGCACCTCGTCCCAAATGGGGTGGTCCTCGTCGTACTCACGGCGCAGAAGGTTCTGCAACAGCGCGCCGGCATTCTCGACGGTGTACTCGGTCACGCCGGCCTCAGCCATGCGGCGCAACAGATAGGCGCTGGCCGACGGGCGCATCGGCTCCGGGATCTGACGCAGGATCGGCCCCAGGGAGAGGATCTGCACGATACCCGGCAGACGGCCCTCCGCGGAAAGCTCCAGGGCGTACTCATCGTCAATGCCCAGCTCGGCCGCCCGCTCCGGGTTCTCCTCCATGAACTGCTTGACGTTCTGATACGCCTCGGACTGACCGGCCGCCTGCGCCGAGAGCGCCGGGGCGACGTACTGCGCCCCACCCCGGGTCATGCCCGCGCCCCTGCCCACCACGGCCAGGCCGGCATAGAACGCCAGCGAACCACCACCCTCGGCCGCCTGCTGCACGAAGCTCTGCTCATAGGCCGGGTGCGGCGCCAGGCGGTCCCGAACCCCCTCGGAGAAGTAGGAGCCGAGCCGATACAGCCCGCCTTCCTCCACCGGGCGATTCGGGCCAACACCCCGGCGATGTTCCATCCGGTCCACATCAAGCTGAAAGCCCTTAAGCGTTTCGCCCAAGGCGCCCGTGGCACCACGGGCCACGGCCTTCGGCGCCTCGACCAGATGGCCGGCGACGGTGCGCTCGGCGGCATGGCGCTCGGCCACGGCCTTGCGATGCACCGACTCATCCAGGCCACGCATCAGGTCCGACCAGTCCTCGGGGCCGCTCGGCTGCGCGGTGGGCTCGGGCTGCAGTGACGGCTCCGGGGTGGCTGCCTGGGCGGGAGCCGGCTCCTGGCGGGGTGCTATCGGGGCGCCGGCGGTCACCGGCTGCGGCAGCTTCGCCAGCGTCCCCTCCACCTCGGCGGGATCGACGCCAAGACGGGTGATCTGCTGCCGGATCTGTGTCGGGCTCAGGCCCTCCTCGGCCAAGCGCGTGACCAGGCGGGATTTGCGCTCCGGGGACCAGCGTGGGACTTGAGCACGGATCCGCTCAAACGTGCGCTGGCTATCCTGCGCCGCCATGACAGCTCTGCCGTCCAGGGCACGCTCCTGGTCCGTGAGCCCCTGATTCTTCCACCCGCCCTCGAGCTGCACCATGCTTACTCGGCCCTCTCCATTGTCCGGCGTGCCAATTCACGCAACCGGCGCATCAGCGCCGCATCGACCTGATCCTCATGCTCCAGCGCCCAGCGGATCGTCTTGCCCAGGGCATCCCGGCTCGGGGTCCGCCCCTGAACGACCTCCTCGATGGTCGCCGCCACATCCTCCGGCGGGGCCTCGGCCCGGCGCTGGAACAGCCCGGCGACGTTCTGACGAACGCCCTCGACGGTCTCGTAACCCCGCCACCAGGCATCGCCGGCCTTGCCGATGCCTTCGCGCAGCCCAGCGGTATTCCGCTGGTACATACCGTCGGGGTCGGTGTAGTAGTCCCGGGCCGTTTGCATGGAATCGCCCACCGCATCGAGCGCCCGATTCCGAGCCTGGACGGCGGCGCTGTCGTTGACCCGCACCGGGTTATTGGAGATTGTCTCAGGGCGTTCGAGACCCATCCCCAACTGATCCCGCGGCAAGATGGGCCCGCCGGCCATGCCCTCGCCGAACGAAAGCCCCGTGCGCTGATCCCGGTAGGGGAGCGCGTCGGCCGCGCCCGGTCCTTGCTCCGCCTGCTGCCCGGCGAACATCTGCTGCCCGCCGGGGGTCATCTGCTGACCGGGGGCCTGCCGGCCCGCGCCCTGGCCGGCGTACATTTGGGCCAGTTCCGCGCGCAGACGCTCGGCCTCCTGCGCCTGAATCTGCTGCGCGCGGGCTTGTACCGCTTCTTCATCCACATGGCGCCGGCTCATGCGCCCCTCGCCGGCTTCCTTGCGCTCCTGGTCGATCTGCTCGGCGGCTGCCTCCATCGCGCGTTGCGGGTGCAAAAGTGGGTAGTCGCCGGAGAAGGCCAGCCGGGCTGCGGCGTTGCCAACCTCGTGCGGAGGCATCAGGTGCCCGGCCTCGGCCTCCTGGCGGTAGACGTTTAGCGCCGCATCCCGCGCCCAGCTCTCGACATGGGCCACGTTCGGGTCGCCGATGAACTCCTCGCCTACCTGGCGGCGGACGTAGTTGTTCACCTGCTGGCCGAGGGTGTCGTAGATCCGGTTGTAGTCGGTGCTGCCCGGGGTCAGGTCCAGCCCGGCGCCGCCGGCGCCCGTGCCCGAAGCCCCGGGTGCGTCGAGTTGGTAGAGCCGCCCATCCGGGCCACGCTGCACCCAGCCAAGCTCCTCGTGGCGCATCGGCTCGCTGAACTGCGAGCCCTGGCTCATCATTTCCCGGTGATCGGCCACCGGATCCCCGGTGCGCTTATCGAAGTACACCCCTTCGCGCCACTCCAGGTCCGGCTCCGGGGCCTCGATCCCGGCAAAGCGCGCCACGTCCTCGGGCCGGAAGCCCAGCACCTGATCCTCGGCCTGCGCCGAGGGCTGCCCATCCTGCGTCCACAGCCCGGCAGTGCCGGTGTGCTCGGAGCCGATCAGAAGCGACCACTCGCCATCGTCGGACACCTGCGCCGCGCCAATCGGGTGGCGCTTCTCGTTCAGGTGCAACGCCGCGCGGAAGACCTCCGGGTTCTGCTGGACGATCCGCGTAGCCATCGCCTCGTCGCCGGATTGCATCGCGCCGTAGAAGTCCCGAGCGGTGCGCTGCATCTGCGCCCGCTGGTGCTCGGCCATCTGCTGATCGTGGACCTGCTGCGCGCGCTCATTCTGCGCCCGTCGCAGACCAGCGATCTCGCGCTGGTTACGAAGCTGCGCGCCGGTGCTCACCCCCTGGGTCAGCCCTTGGGCCATGCCGCCGAAGAATCCAGCCATGATCGCGTTCCTCTATTGGTACTGCTGCTGCCAGGGGGAGAGCCCAAACCCGGTGGAGGGCGTGCCGTGGACGTGGGTGGCGACTTGCGCGTTGTTCGTCGGGTCGGGGCGCCACAGCCCGGCGGTATTGCCCGAGGCCGGGGCTGCCGTCGGTGCGGCGCTGGGGGTGTACTGGAAGGTTGGTCCACCGCCGCCACCGCCCATCGCGCCGCCGCCAATCGACGCGCCCGCCATGGCGCCCGCCGGCCCACCGATCATGGCGCCTGCGACACCGCCTACGACCGTGCCGATCATCTGTCCGGTGCCCGCGGCCCGCGCGTCCGCCGCGCCTGCCTCCGCCTGGTGCATCGCCGCCGTGTTCTGCTTCGTACTCACCCGCCCGGCATGGGCTGCGTCCGTGGCCGAGTGCGCCAGCGAGAAACGGTGCGAGCCCATGCTCATCGCCCCACCGCGCAGCGCATCGGTACGCGCCTGCGCCCGCTGGTGCTCGGCCCGACGCGCATGGTTGACGGTGCCGGCGGTGGCCGTCGCCTCGGCAAGCCCCGCCCGCCGGTCCATGCCCTGAAAGCGCCCGGAACTCGGGTCGATGCCGAAAGCGGCCATGCGCCGGCGCTCATCCTCGCGCTGGCGCTCGAACTGCTGCGAGACATCGGCCGCGGCCCGATCCGTGACGCCTGCGTAGTCGGCATGGGCGCCACGCTCGGCCTCGGCGATCATCCGGCTTTCCAGATCGCCGTAGAGGTCGTTGTACTCATCCATCTGCCCCTGGGCCCACTTGAGCCGCTGGGCAGCCAGCTTGTTGGCTTGCTCCTGGGCCTCGCGCATCCGCCGCCGCTCACGCCGGGCCGCGCTGCGTCCTCCGCTCATGCTGTCACCTCGATTGGTTCAACCCGGCCGGGCTGGATCAGGTAGAACGCCCCGTCGCAATGGACGATGGCGGAATCGTGCGTGTATCGGTGGACCTGGACCATCGGCGCCTCGTGAACCGCTGCCCACTCGTTGTAGAGCGCCGCCCCGCGCAAGGCGCCCCCGGCATGGATCAGCCTACACAGCGCGCCGAGCATGATCCCCAAGGGTCCGTCGAGCCCCGAGGCCGCTCGCATCCAACGCTCCAGGCGCCAGGGCCAGTCCTGGATATTGAGCGCGGTGTAGACCTCGCCCTCGTGCTCGTAGAGCCGCTGCATCCCGCTCTTGGCGGCCATGTGCAGCGTCGGGCGGTTGTCCGCCTCGACCTTGCCAAGCAGCCGCGAGTAGCCCAGGGCGCCGAAGGCGTGCGCTTGCCCCAGGCGCACCGCCTCGGCCTTGTCCGAGCAGCGGCGGGTGAGCAGGTTGTGAACCTGCGCACTGGAATCGCTGATCCGGTCGATGGCGAAAATGCCGGTAATCTCACCACCCTCGTAGACCCCCAGCACCGTGGTCGCCGGGTCGCTCAGGTAGGCGTCCCAAGCACTGCCTTGGCCGCACCGGCCCGCGACCTCGGGGCTGTCCATGATTTTCTGTATGCGCCGTGGGTCCGTTGCTTCATAAACGGATTGGGTCAAGATCGTTTCCCTCAAAAGCGCGCGCGCTTATCGTTTCAGCCCCGTCGCCGTCATCGTGCCGCCCCGATTTTCAAAGGCCATATTCGAGCCCGTATACCGGGCCTGGACCGTATAGGTATTCGTCCCGGTTCCCGGGCTTTGATCGAGGTACGAAAGGCTCATTGGACCCAACCCCTGCGAGAAGATATACAGGTAGCCAAGGGAGTGGGCCCACGTCACATAACTGCCGACGTTGCCCCAGCTATGCACCGTGCTCCCGTTTTTCAAAAGGCGGGCCTGCACGCGGCCTATGCTGGTGCTTCCCTGGCTGAATGAGACATACCATTGGCTGCTATCTACAGGAATGTCCGCGCCGAATAACATGGCCATCACGTCAATACGCGCCGGCTGCCCCTCGGAATTGAGATTCACACTGCCGAGTTCGCGCCAGGAAGTGCTCAGGTTCCTTGAGGTCAGATTGGAACCCCGCGTAATAACGACATTGTTGCCGCCGAGGGTGAGGATATTATCAATATCCGCCGAGGTTGCATGGATATTGCCCCGAAAATACCCATTCATAAACTCGGCGGTACCGTCACGCCGGATCCTGAAACCGGAGTTTCCGGGCGCGAAGTTGTCGCTCTGGATGGCGTTCTCAACGCCAAGATCCCATACGTTCAGGTCGCCGATGTACGCCTCGGTCGCCTCCAGGGAATCGGCAGCGATCTGATCGACCGCCGCCTGCTTGATCTGCGCGTAGCTGATCGAGGCATCCTTGATGACGGCCTCGTTCAAATAGACCGTCCCGCCGTCCACGACGAAGGGGAAGACCTTGCCCTCCTGGGTGTAGTCCACCGATGGGTGACCGAGCCATAGGCGGTCCACGTTGAGCCCGAAGGTCACCGCATCACCGTCGGCCTCCAGGCCGATGCCACCGACCACCGGCGTACCGTCGTTGGTGGTCTGGAGGCGAAGCGTCCACTGCGCGTTCACGTCCTCGCCGTCCACAGTGACCTTGGCCCGCTCCTCGATGGCCGCCTGGTTCTCGCCGACGCTGGCTGAAACCTGCGTGATGTCCTGGGCTAGCGCCTCATCGGCCTCAATCCGCTCCTCTCGCTCATGGGCCACCCTGGCGTTGACCGAACCATCCATGTCGCCGTCGATCAGGTCGATGCGCTGGTTCAGGCTGTCGTAAAGCTGGGACTCGGTGATCTCGCCGGTGAGTTGCTCCAGGAAGTAGTCGGCGTCTCGGGCCGTCTCGGCCTGGCGCGACTGCGAGAACGGGCCCCGGACCCCGGCGAGGGAGACGTTGCGGGCCCAATAGTAGCCACTCCAGCTACTTCCCACGACATCCGTGTGGATGCGCGCGAACTGCACCCCGACCATGACCGCCTGGCCGATGTCGGCGACCTGCGCACGCCAGATTTCAACGTGGGAGTGGTTGCTGTACTGCGGCCGCCCCCAGGTGAGAATGACGCGGGTAAACGCGGCCTGCGCCTGGAAGTCAGCCACCCGCGGCGGCGTGGTGACGTTCGGCGGCGGCTCGACCGGCTCCAGGGTGCCGCCGACGCCAACACCGGCGCGCAGCCCCTCCTTGAGTTTGGCGAGCCCCATCTCCACCAGGTCACGCCGGGTCAGCTTGGCATCGAGCGGGTCGCCCCGCTGGCCCTCGCCAAGCTCGATGACCTGCTTCACCGCGTCAAGAAACTGGCGCTCGGCTGGGCTGGCGTCGGTGGGCACGCTGGGAAGCTGGGTGGTGCGGGTCGGCTTGCTCATTGCGCCAGCGCCTCCATGCTATCCCCGAAGGCGACCTCATCCACCGTGTCGGTGCCGGTGACCTCCCACTCGAAGGATCGAGCCAGGTATCCCCCCGGCAAGGGGAAGGGGTCGGGGTCGGTGACCGTATGCTCGTGGACCGGCTCGCCGTCGGCGAACAGGCGAAAGGTGGTGTTCTCGTAGCTGGCCGCGATCACCTGCGCGGCACCGGCGTTGGCCGGCAGCGGGACCGGGAACTGCGGCGAGCGGTAGTGCATCGGCATCCGCGCATCGGCGCTGTCCCAGCGCTGGATCATCCCCTCGGGGTCGAGGAGGTAGAGCCCGTCATCGAGCGGGTCGCGGTGCCCGGCGATGGCCTCCAGGTCCAGGTCGATGAAGCCAAGCTCCGGTTGCCGGGGGTCGAAGATGAACCCGCCGCCGTCGTAGAAGCCGACGTAGCGCCCGCCCCACTCGAAGGCGCGGATCGTCTCGGGCTTGTACGCTGCCCACTCGCGCTCGGTGATGTGCTGATGGGTCAGCAGTTCGGCGCCACGGGTGCTGATCTGCACCAGGCCGGCCGGGGAGGCGTAGACGCAGGCGTAGCCGAACGAGACCATCGACGCCGGCGAGGCGCACGACTCGTTGACCTCCAGGCGCCGGGCCTGGAGCGCGCGCGGGTCGGAGCCGGTGACAAGATACGGCCGCCCGGCCGTGGCCACGGCAATGGAGACATCGAACACCCCAAGCGCGGTGATCGGCTCGTCCAGACTCAGGCTGTATTGCTCGGGCCAGGCGTGCGGGCGGTACGGCTCGCTGGCGTAGAGCCGGTTGTCGGTGAACCCGAGCATGAATCCGCCCGGGTGCGTGTCGAACCCGCGCAGCCCCTTCGGCGGCGGATCCCAGGCCGTGCTCTCCAGCGCCGTACCCAGGACCGTGCTCCGCACCGTGTCGGTGAAGCTCTGATCGGAGAGTTCCACCTCGGCGACGAAGCGAAACTCCGCCCCCTGGTTGCCGGAGGCCGTGCGGTAGATGCGCCGGCGCTCGATCAGCCGCCCGGCGCCCTCATCGACCGAGAGCGGCGGAAGCTCGATCTCCACCGCCTGCGTCACACCGACCGTGATCTGCACCGGGTCCGGTGTCGGCGGCCCCTCCTCGCCAAGCTCGGTGACCAGGGTGTGCGTGTAAAAGCGCACCTCCTGCCACTCCTCCGGGTAGAAGGGGCGGAACGTGCCGGAGACGAACGCGCTGTAGGCCACGTTCTCGGCGTCGGTGTTGTTGAGCGTGAAGGTGGTCTCATCGACGACCCGGATTTGAAAGCCGTCGAGGTGGTTCAGGTACTCGGCCAGGTGGTTCTCGCCCTCCTCCTCATCCGGGCTCTGCGCCTCGATGTCAAAGCGCACCACCTCGCCGTCCTCTAGGCCGTGCTCGCCATCCGTGACCACCCGGATCGGCCACTCCCGGTGAATGGCGTCGATGGTTACGCTTTGCGGCTCGACGGCGCTGACGGCAAGCTCATTGCTCGGCGCGGGCACGCCCAGCCGGTAGCTCGTCACCGGGTACCGCTCACCACCCTGGTAAACCGCCGGCGTGTAGGTGTAACGCGGCTCGTTATAGCGCGGATCACCAGCGAAGTAGATCCGCTGCCATACGTCGTCGTTGAGCGGGCCGGGGGCAACGTCCACTTGCCCCGGGAAGCGCAGCCAGTAGTCGTTGCCGTCAATGCGCCAGCGGTAGATCGTCCCGACCGTGTGGCCATCCAGGTCCACCAGCTCCACCGGCTCGGGCTCGCGCAGGGGACGCAGCGCGCCGCTGTCGAAGTCGCAGTTGCGCGCCGCCTGGGCCTGCCCCTCCTCCAGCAAACGAGCCGAGCGCCGCGGCCAGGAGCCCCGGAAGAACCGTGTGCGATGGTGCATGGTGATCCCTCTTAGAACCGGCTCGGCGCCGTGCGGATCGGGTCGGTGGTGAAGTTGCGGGCCCGCTCAAGCTGGAAGCGCGATAGGTGATCGCGGTAGACCGAGCGGTAGTGCATCCCGAGTTCCGGGGCGCTCCACTCCACCCCGGGCATGACCAGCAGCCGGGCCTTGGCCCCCGCGGCAACGGCCTCCGCTCCCTTCGCCAGCAGCCACTCGGGCACCTCGTTCGCCTGCTCGGCCAGACCCAGCAGCACGTCGGCGCTGTGCGCCGGCTCGTCGCCCTCGGGCTCGACGCGCTTGGGCGGGGAGAAGCGGGCCGGAATGACCTCGCCTTCCGCGTCCCGGGCGTGGACCAGGGCCAGCGCCACCGAGCCCTCCAGGGGCTCGAACTCGTAGCCCCCATCCTCGGCCGGGGTCAGCGTCAGTCGGACCTGCCACCCCCGGCCATCGCGCAGCCACTCGTTGAGCGCATGGCGCACCGCGTTCAGCGCCACGACCTTGGGGCAGCCGGGCGCCTCGGGCAGCACGTCCCGCAGTAGCGTGTCGATCTTCTCCATGGGGAACCCCGGTCAGTTGGTGACGGTCGCGGGCCGGTAGATGAAGCCGTACAGGTAGGCGACCCGAGCCGTGGCCCGGGTATGGGCGCGGCCCCGGGCGGTGACCGCCGCCCCCAGAGCCTCCAGTTGGGCGCTGGCCTGGCCCCATGTATGCGCTCGACCCGTAGCGGATGCGTGGTGGAACCGGGCGAATAGGTCAGCATTGGCACGGGCGACCGTCTGCGCCCGGCCCGTGGCAGAAACAGGCAGTAATCGCGGCTCGGTGAGTTCCGCAGCCGCCTGGGCGCCGGTCTGCGATACCCCGCGGGCGGAAACATCATGGAACGGGACGGCCTCCAACACCCGCAAGGCCAGACCCTCCGAAGTCAGGTACACAAGGCCGTCGGCATCGGTGTAAGTCACATAGCTCATTCCCGCGCCTCCCCCTCAACCCGGCACGCGGCAGCGCTAGTCATCAAGCAGCCCTGCTGCTGCGGCGTGCGCGGCGATCCGCTCGGCAGATAGCGCGTAGTCGTAGACCGCGGGAGAGGCCAGGAGGCCGTTGAAACCACCCCTAATACCGCCCCAGAAGGGGTCTTCATCGGCCAATCCCGTCTCGCCGCCAACGGCAAGCCCCGCTATGTCCTCACTCGGCCGAAACATAGAAACCGCCGAGGAGTTGACCGCTGACTCAACCCCGTTGACGTATATACGCATGACGCCTGAATCGTAAACGGCGGCAACATGCAACCACGTCTCTTTGGGCACGGAGTCAACCTGCGCCCAGGACTCGGTACCGCCCGGGCCACTGTTGATCTGGAACCGAAGGTGGGCGTCGAAGTCTTGGATTCTAAACAGATACTCAAAATCTGTGTGGCCGTAAGAGCCTTTTCTGAATATGTGTGCTCGGTCGGAAACTCGGTTTGTTCCACCCTCCGGCGACACCCATATAAGCGCCTCCAGCGTGCAAGCCTGTGTGTCGCCGAAACTTAGTGCCGGGGAGTCGGGCACCACGATTCGGCTTGCATCCTCGGTCGCCTCAACCGCGGAAAGCCCAAGCGGGGCTTCCTCACCCAGAGTCATTGACTCATAAACGCCGTCATGGTCCCCGTTGTACTCCGCGGCAACATCGCCCGACTCCTCAAGCAGTTGGTAGTAAGCTACCGGCGCGTCAGTGATAACCTCGGCGTGGTAGTCACCAGGTTCGGGTTCGGTCCCCGCCCCTGGTTGCGGCGCAATGGACCAGCTCATGTCCGTCACGTCGAGCCACACATCGGGGTAGGACCAGTTAAGCGGCTCCACCTCTCCAACCCAGGTACCTCCCGCAAAACCGGAAGGGCGCAGGGCGTCAGCGTCGTCGCCGTGGGCTACTAGGAACATCGCTTCGGCACCGGGTTCTACCGGCTCTACGCTCCCGGTATCGCTGCCGACCCAATCGTTGCCCACAAAATTGTTCGTGGACTGGTAATCGACCGTCGCCCCGGTAGTGGTCGTCGGTTGCCCCAGGAAGTTCCCTTGCTCGATGACCCGCGAAACCTCATCAAGCTGGATGCTCCCGAAGTGGTTGCCCGAAATAACCACGTCAGAAATAGAGCCGTTTCCTTCGGCGTCAATTACAACATCAGTGTTGAATACGCCTTCGCAGACGTTATCGACAATTCTGTGCTGGCCGCGTTCTCCGTTGCTACGGTTGTAGATGTAGATTGCCGTGGGCACGTTCTTGAAATAGTTGCCCCGGATGAGCACTTGATCGTAGTCACGGAAGTCGAGGATTTCTCTGTTTCCGTGGGAATACTCGCTGTCGTGCTCGAAGTGGCACCTTTCTACGATGATATTCTCGTGGGAGCGCCCGTCGCTCTGGCTGTGCGTGCCGATAGCGCAATTCGTGTTCCAAAACACGCACCCGACTATATGAACGTCGTGGTTGGTGGTGTCGTCGTAAGGGCTGGGGTACATGGTCTTATAGACCGTCTGGTTAAAAGCCCCATCAAGCTGTATAGCCTCCGTCCCGCTGGACGGGTTCACCATCGTGTCGAAAACCACCCGCTCGATACGGACGTGGCGGGATGAGTTAACTTCGATATGGTGTCGGTTGTTGTCCTTGATTACGGTATCGTGGATATAGACGTTGGTCGCCTGTCCGATGTTGATACAGGTGTTGTTCCCCGACGTAGCCGGAGCGTTACCGTCCCACGTTCCGCCGCAAATCTCTATGTTGAAGGCGCCTCGGGAGTTGCCCTCGCCGTTCGTGTAGTTGGTGATCCAGCCGTTCCCAACATCGTCCGCCATGCGGACCATCACTGCATCGGGAGCCAGTTTGAGACGGCAGTTGCTCGGAATGAAGTAGTTGTAATACTCCTTCTTGAGCCAGGTGTTTGAGCCCTCGATAGTCCCATCGGACTCATCGTAAAGCCCGTAGTATGCGTAGATTCCGCTCGGGACGAACACCTCGCCGCCGCCGTTATCTCTCACCGAATCGAGGGCGGCTTGGATGGCCGGTCCGTCGTCCGCAACGCCATCGCCGACCGCGCCGAAGTCCTTGACGTTGACGGCGTAATCAGGAACCTCTACCCAATTCCCGTCTCGCCGGAACCGCTCTCGGACAAAGCCAACCGTCTCGTCCAGTTCGTTTCCTGTCCACTGACCTTGGTAGCTCATTCCTCTGCCCTCAATTCAAACCTCCGCGTCCACCGAACCCGCCCGCGCACCCGGCGCTCCCAGCGGACGTGCGTATAGCCCAGCGCCCGCAGCAAGTGGCCGGTGATCGGCTGCGCGCTCACGTTCATCGCTAGTCGATCTCCATGGACAGGTCGCCGGCCGGGAACCGGATCGCCTGATCGCCGGCGGGCACGTCCCGCGGCTCCTCCAGGGGGATGATCTCGCTCAGTCGGTTGCCGCCGGTTTCGCTGTCGTAGATCGCGGCGGCATCGACGGTGCCCCAATTCGCTTGGGGTTCGTCGAACTCCACGGCACTTGCGTTCCGTACGCGCCGACCGCCGCCTGGGGCGCTCTCCGGGGAGGCGAAGGTGACCGGCTTGCGCGCGTACCCGCTGGCGCTGACCTCGCTCGTGCCGTTGAACACGGCGACGTAGCGGTTGCCGGTTCGGAAGATATGGTTCAGGGCCATATCGCGGGAGTGATTGGAAAATCCGCTCATCGTGCTGCCTCGTCTGGATTAGGCCCGCTGATGGGGCTCCTGGGTGCGGGGGTCTACGCGCTGGGATGTCGGCACCTTCTCGCCGAGCGCGTGGTAGAACCATTCGTAGTGGGCTTGAGCCTTCGGCTCGATGCCTGGGCGGGTGCCCTTGAGCCAGGCGCGGTAGAGCATCCAGTGGCGCAGCGGCTCGCGGTAGTGGCTGGGCATCTGCTCCAGGGTCGGGTATTCGCCGACCTCGAAGGCGGGGGGCTGCTGGATGTAGACGATCTGGACGCGGGTGCCCGAGCGCACGGCGGGCACGGTGTGGAAGACCCGAGGTTGGCGCTCGTCCCACAGGTAGTGGTCCACCTGGTCGGCCTCGGGGCGGCTGCGCCAGGCCGGGTCGAAGCGGGCCATGGTCGCCCCATCGACGCGCGTAACGGCCTCGCCGGGAAGGCCCTGGTCCACGTTTGCCGTGACCTCGATCAGCCGCACGCCGTCCTCGGGGATGTGGTGCGTGACTCCCCGCTGCAAGGCGACCGACGCCACCCGCTGGAACGCCTCGGGCCGCACCAGGGCAAGCTGGTCCATGGCCGCCCGGAGCATTTCCGAGAAGTGCTCGTCGGTCCACGCCGGATAGTCCGGGTGCTCCTGGAGGTCAAGCTGGACGCTGCGGACCAGGGCGGCGGTATCAAGCATGGCCGCTGCTCTCCTCCATGCGCTTCTGCGCCTGATCCGGGTGCAGCTCGAACAGCGCATCCGAGCGCCCGGTCACCGCCGCGCGGAACTGCTCGTAGTAGATCGCGGCCACTTGCAGGTTCGGCGTGCTCGATTTGGCGTGGGCCCGGGACATGACGTAGTAGAAGATCGGGGTCTGGAACACATCATCCAGGCCAATCGCCTGCTGGGTGCTGGTCACCTCAGCCGGCGAGGCGGCGTAGACGATTTCCAGGTACGAGGCCGGATCCGGTTGCCCAGGGGTGACGTAGAAGGTCTTGGGATCCCGGTCATCGAACATGAAGTGCTTGACCTCGGCGCTCGTCGGCTCGGTATGCCAATCGGGGCGAGTGGCATCGAGGATGTAACGACGCACCGAGCGAACAGCGCGACCGGGGGTATCGCCATTACTGCCCATGTTGCGCACCACGTCGATCAGGGTCATGCCGTCAGACGGCAGCCGCTGCCGAGTGCCCGGGGTCAGTGCCACCACGTCATTGATGGCGTTGGCCGCCGGCTTGAGCATGACGATCTCGCGCTGGGCGTCGGAGAGGTAGGTAAGCAGGTCTTCCGGGGTCCAGCGCACGCCGGTGTCGTCGTGCAGCGTGCGTGCCGCCCGGTTGAGGATCATTTCAGCGGTCACCGTCGGCATCGCCTCAGCCCTCCGTCTCCAGGCGGCGGATCTCCTCGGCGAGCGACTGTGCCGAGCGGCGCTTGTCGAGCTTCACGCCGTGGCGCTGCTCGGCGTACTCGGCGAGCACGTCGCGCGAGAGTTTGCGAAGCGGGTAGAACTCGCCGCGGACCTCGACCATCAGGTCTTCCTCGCCCCCGCCGTCCTCCTCGCCGCTCTCCGGCTCCTGGGCCGGCTTCTGCCCGGCGTCGGTCACGCCGCTGATTAGGGCGTACTGATCCGGGTGGCGCTTGAGCATCCGCTCGGCGATCTCCTCCTCGACCTCCTGCACGTCACCCGGCCCGGACCAGAACACGCCGCTGCCGTAGAGCCGGTCCCGGTGGGTCGGCTCCCGGCCGATGTACTTCACCTTCATGGGGCTATCCTCCGGCGGGGCGGCGCGTGGCCGCCCCGGATTGCGGGGTTACTTGCCTTGCCAGTCGTAGGTGGCGACGACGGTGATCTCCCCGTCCACGCTGGCGCCGAGCGAGGCGATGATGTCGCAGACCTCCTCGACCACCTTGGGGGCGTGGTTCGAGTCGGCACGGATGCGACCGGCACTGGCCAGGGACTTGGAGCCGGTGAAGTAGGTCGCCTCGGTGTCGTTCTCGGTCATGTAGCCGAACGAGGCGCTGGCCCCACTGCCGCAGGCACCGTGGACCACCATCAGATCGAGGAGCCGGGTATGGGCCGGCAGGCGAATGAAGTGGACGGTATCGCCGCTGGAGCCATCGACGTTAAGGGTCGCGGTGGCCGTGGCGGTGTTGCCGTACTCACCGGCATGAATGATGTCGGTGTGAAGCTGCTCGAAGTTGATGCGAGCCATGATTCAGTCCTCCAGGGATTCAGGGAGAAGGGACGGCGCTGGGCCGCCCCCGTGGCCGGCTTAGGCGTTCGGATCCGGCGCGTAGGAGTCCACGGCGATCACGCCGTGGTCAGTCATCAGGCCGGTGTCCTGGCGCTTGAAGCGGACCTTGGCCTTGCCGCCCATGAACGCCATGGAGACCTCCATGCCGTTGTCGTGGTCCACCTTCTCCTCGTGCCAGTTGGCGTGGTAGCCGCTGGTGCCGTGGTTGCCATACGCCTCGGCGAGCGCCTGGGCGCCGAGCAACAGGGCCCGGTCCACCGGCGCGGCCGCCTCGTTCTGGACCACGGTGCCGCTGGAGTTGTGGCTCTTGACCGGCGTGCCCTGGTAGAAGCGAACCGCGCGGTTGTGCTTCTTCACCAGGATCCCGTTCCACATCCCCGTCTCGCCGAGGAACAGCGGGTGGTTCCAGCCTTGGCTGCGGGCGTGGGCGTTGGCGATGAAGGTGCGCCAATCATTGCCCGACGTGCTCTGGAGGAACTGGTACCACTGCCGGCTGGAGATCGTGAGCAGGTAGAGCGGGTTGTCGTCGGCCTGCGGATCCATGTTGCCGCTGGCGTCCTGCAGGCGGATCGGCTGGAGCGGGAACACATCGTCATCGAGGGTCGCCCGGAGCATGTCGATGGTCTCCAGGGTGATGATGTTCGTACTCCCGATCTGGCTCACGTTGTCCGCGCTGCCGGCGCAGAAGTACCGGCCGTAGGACGGCGGCGCCACGTCGTTCACCACGATGTCGGCGAACTCCTCGTGGCTCTCCTTGGGCACGGCCCAATCAATGCCATCGTCGTCGCCGCGGGCACCGGCCAGGTGGACGTGCGCAAGCTGATCCTCCAGCCGTGCGCCGTAACCGGCCAGGTTGGCCTTGGCGATACCGCGAAGCTGGTGCACGGTGCGCTTTTGCGTCATGCGACCGCCGGTGTCCACGCCGGCCCGGTACTGGTCGATGCGCAGGTCCATGGAACTGAACGTCAGGTCCATCATGCGCCCGGCGAGCTTGCGATCCCCCATCGTCGGGCGGCCGGTGATGATGTTGAAAAGATCCACCGAAACCTGGTCACCGGCGCTGGTACTCAGGTCACGGATCTGCACGATGGGGTAATCCGGGCTGGTTTGACCCTTGAGCTTGGACTCCGCCCCAGCCTGCTTGGGCGCGGGGCCGGTCAGCCGGCGGCGGAACGACGGCCGGCGCTGGGTCTCAGCGAAGGCCGCAACGGAGTAGAGCTTCTTCGCCAGCGGAGAGCCGACGGGGATGTTGGTACGAGCCATGATCTTCGTCCTCGACTACTAGAGCCGGGATAGGAACTCCTCGCGCTGGGCATCGGTCATCCGGTCGAGCTTCTCGGCAAGCTGGGTTGCCGACATGCGCTCGACTTCCTCGGACTCACTCACCCCCGCGGCAGCGCCGCCCGGCAGGTCAGATAGAGAGTTGGGAGTGTTGTCGCTCGCGCGTTCCGCCTCTTGCAGCCGGCGGGCGGCAGCGGCGGTCACGTCCTCGGTGTTGGGCTGCGATGCAGTGGAGACGCCGAGCATCTTGACCACCTCGCGGAAGCGATCCTCCAGCGAGTAGTCCTGATACTCGGGGTTGGCGCGAAGCTGCTCATCGAGGGCCACAGCGGCGGCGTAGCGCGGGTCGCCGCTTTGCTCCCATTCGATGAGGACCGGCTTGCCGTTGGCATCGGTGACCGCGGCCTTGGCCTGATCGACCTCGGCCTGGATCCGCTGCTGCTCGGTCTGCTGCACGCGCTCCTCGGCCTGCTGGTGGCGACGCTCGATCTCCTCGCGGAGCTGCTGGTTCTGCCGGTAAAGCACCTCCAGCGGCTTCGCCAGTTCGTCGCCGTAGTCGCGCCGGAACGCCTCCAGGTCCAGTTCCTCGGTGCCGCCCTTCTCTCCACTATCGGGGGAGCCGCCGTCTTGCTGGGGGGCAGCCTGGGCACCCTGTGACGGGGCCTGGCCCTGGCGCAGTTGCTCCAGCTCTTGCCGGAGCCGTTCAGCCTCGCGCTGGTACTCGGTGGCTTGCTTGCGCGCGCCTTCGAGCACCGAATACGGGATCTCGT
This sequence comes from Halorhodospira sp. 9622, assembly GCF_022228025.1. NCBI lineage: Bacteria > Pseudomonadati > Pseudomonadota > Gammaproteobacteria > Chromatiales > Ectothiorhodospiraceae > Halorhodospira > Halorhodospira sp. 9622. Next base: position 102,690 of record NZ_JAJNRE010000006.1, read on the forward strand.
GCCGGCCATCCCGCGTCTTGACTACCCGCTCGGGCTCATCGTCCGCGCCGGTGTTCTCGCCCTGGCCCTCCTGCTTCTGGGCCTTCGGGTCGTCTTCGCCCTGCTTGGACTGCTGCCCGCTATCCGCCACCGCGCCCGTTTGGTCCGCGGCCGGTTCGCCGGCATCGCCCTCGCCCTTGGCACCCGTGCCGGCTGGTTGGCCCGCATCGTCGCCTTGCTCGTCGAATTCGCCTTCGAGTTCAGCGAGGATCCGGTCGATCTCCTGCTCATCGTTCGGGATACCGTCGGGGTTGCTCAGGTAGTCGTCGGTCTGTCCACTCATCGCGTCGTCTCTCCTATCGCCTGGAGTTGCGTGGTCGGGGACTGTCGTGCCCCTAGAACGAAAAAGCCCGGCTCAGAGGCCGGGCGATTCGGTGTGCCGCGTCTACTGCGGCGAGGGTTATGGTGGGCCGTGTCGTGACCCGTCCGATGTCTGTAGCGCTGCCGCCTGCTCCTGCTCCTCCCGGCGCAAGCGGGCCCCGCGCTCGAACAGGTCGGCGTGCTGGGCGGCCTCGGCGCGCATGTCCTCGTGACTGCCGCGCTCGATCTCGCTGATGGTCTTGGCGGTCTGCGCGGCCTGGTGTTCGGTATCGACGCCGGCAGTCTTCTGCGCCATGGCGATGGCGCGCTGGGCGTCGGCCATGGCCTTCTCGGCGCGGGCCTCCAGGTCGCGGACACGGGCCTCGCGTTCGCGTAGCTCCAGCTCGGCGGCCTGCTGCTGCATCTCGGCCTGGCGCTGCTCGGCCTCGGCCTGCTGCTGCGCTTGAAGGGCCTCCTCCTCGGTCTGCGGCTGCTTGCTGCCGCCGCCCATGCCGGTGACCGCGCGGATGCGCTCGACGAACTCCTTGCGGTTGGGCAGGTCGGATGCCTCGATGATGATGTCCATGACCGCCGCCTGTAGCTCCGGCGGCAACGCCTGCGTCAGTTCCATCATCCGGGCGAGCAAGTGCTGTCGGTACGTCGTGCTGCTGGGGGTCTCGTCGAGTGCGACCTGGGTGCGCAGCTTGAGGATGTCATTGGTTCGGTACTCGTAGCCGAGCTCATCGTGCTCCGGGTGATTCAGGAGGACATCCTTGACCTCGCCGGTGACCGACTCGACGCGCACCGGCACGTCGGTCTTCTCGCCCAGGTCTTCGACGAGCATCGACATGAGCAACTCGGCGGCCAGACGCCGGCCGTCCTGGTAGTTCTCAATGATCTTGCCGAGCACCTGCTGGCCCTGCTCGACCAGGCTCTTGATCGCCTCGCCCGACTGCCCGGATCCGGCGCCGCGACCCATCATCTCGTGGAATAGGCCCGAAGCGTCCTGGATGTTCTGCTTCGCCTCCTGCATCACCTCGAACTGCTGCGGGTTGAGCCGCGCGTCGGTGTCCACGTTGAACCCATTGGCGTTCTGCCGGCTCGGGTTCGTGATGATGTAGGCGTCAGAGCGCGCGACCTCCTGCGCCGCCTGGGCATGGTCGTCCACCGCATCCCGGTCGGCGATCACCCGGCGGGTGGAGAGGTTGTAGAGCATCTTGCTGCGCCGGGCGTTGACCTCCTCCTGCGGGGATTTCATCGCGCGGATCAGCCCGTAGGGGGCGCCGCTGCGATCCTCCCGGTAGCCGAAGAACGGCACATAGGGGAAGTGACCGTGGGTGTACGGCGAGGGGCGGTCGGCGAGTTGGTGCGGGCCGAGGTAGTAGGCCACGCGCAGCCGGAAGGAGCGGGCCTTGCGTGGCGTTACGAGACCCGCGGCAACGGCGTTCAGGTGCCGTCGATCCTGCCGGTTGAGTTCGACCACCCGGCCATCGGGCAGGTCGAGCACCCACATATCGGTGTGGACGCGGTACCACACTTCGTAGAGCGCAAGCCGGTGGCGCTCGGTGTCCAGCCACTCCTCCTCTTGGAGCGATGTCGTCTGCTCGATCTCCCAGGAACGGCCAAGTGAGACATCGACACCGTTCGGGTCATCCCACGCCGGGCGCTGGGCGACCGACTGGCGGATCAGCCGCTTGTGCCGCGGGAAGTGTCCCTCCAGGTCGTCGGCGTCGTACCAGCGTTTGCGCACCAGGTACCGGGCGTCCCGGAGCATCGGATCGCGGGAGCGGTAGTCGAACCAGATTTCGTCGCGGTGGACGGCCTGCACGCGGTACGGGTACTTGAAGGGGTCCGACTCGCGGCTGACCTCCAGCCAGCCGATGCCGACCTTCACTTGCGATTCGTGGGCCTCCGAGCACCCGGTGTTGAAGCGTGCGAGGCGCACGGCCTCCTGGAGTTTGACGTTCAGGGCCTCGGCCACCTCGGTGGCCTGGTCGTCCTCGCCGCGCACGATGGGGTCGGTGCGGGTGCGCGCCTCCAGGCCGAGCACGGTGTCGATGGTCGGGCGAATCAGGTTCACGACGATGGGCGCGATGCCCAGACCGCGCATCCGCTGCATGGTTTCGGTGTCGAGCTGATTGCCGTCGTAGAAGTCGGCCTCGCGCGCGGCCTCGGCACGCCATGCGGGCTCATAGCGCAGGTCGGTGAGGATCTGCTCGATGCGCTCGCGGGGCAGTGGCTTGGTCATACGGGTCAGACTCTCCAGTCAGGTGCCGGGCGGGCGACGGTGGTGCCGGCGGATGCGGACGGCGGCTCGGCGTGGCGGAGCATCATCATCGCGTAGCGGGTGGCGTCGATGAGGTCGTCGCGCTCCTTGACGATCTTCCCGTCCTTGCGGTGGTAGAGGCGGAACTCCTCGAACCAGTCGGTGAGGTGCGAGAACACCTTGAACCGGCCGGTTTGCATCCTATCGAGCATTTCGGCCAGGCCGGCCTCCACACTCGTGCGCGAGAGCCGGGTGTCGTCTCGGGTTTCTGGGAACGCGGCGTGGGTGGGGAGCATGTTGAGCCCCTGCTCCCGGTACTGCTCGGCAAGCTGCACGCCGGAGCCCTTCTCGGTCTGGTACCCGTCGTGCGGCCAGGCCCACGGCAAGCGCGCCCCCCAGGGCTTGAGCGCCGCGGCGTGGATCACGGGCGTCGCCTGGCTTTTTCGGTAGCCGTTGGTGACGTAGATCGTGTCCGAATCGCGGTCCCATACGATCTTCGCGGCCGCGGTCGGGTGGTCCCAGCCGAAGTCGAGGCCACCGATCACCGGCCAGATGGCAGGCACCGTGAACGGCTCGACGCTGATCTCCTCCTCGGCGATGGGGAAGATCCGCCCGGAGCCGAGGGTCGGGATGCCGTGGGCGCGAGCCTCGCGCTCGTGTGCCGGGAACGAGGCGATGATCCGCTGGCGCTCCTCGGCGTCGATGTGCTCGGCGTCATGGATGGTCATGTTCGTGTCGTGGCGCTGATCGGAGCCTTCCATCAGATACCTCGACACGACCGACGACATGCCCATCAGCGGGGTGAACGAGAGCGCGACGATCCCTCCCGTGGCGATGGTCCGCGCCAGGCCCTCGTCGTAAATGTCCTCGGGCGGTTCTTCGTCATACCAGACGAAATCGACCGGCGGGCCCTGCCACTTGCGCCGGCCCTGGGCGTAATAGCGAAACCGAAGGAAGGAGTAGCCGCCGCTTGCGTGCTTCACACGGATGTAGTCGTAGAGGTGGCTGACGCCGGCGGCCATGCCGTAATCGCTGGTCAGACACCGCTTGGGGACCAGTCCCGTGCCCTCCTCGCCCGGATGCCCAAGAAGTACGCGCTGGCCGTTATCGCGCGTCGTCTCGCCGGTCTCACCACTCGCCCACACCACTACGGGGCGATCCCAGCGCCGGCCGGGCCACCAATCGGGGTACTCGCCGGTGAGGTGATAGGCGACCTCGGCGCCGGTCGCAAACGTCTTGCCCTGCTGGTTGCCGGCCCGCAGCAACCGCTCCCGGAAGCTCGCCCCGGCGGCGTGGAACTCGCGCTGCTTGGCGTAGGGTCGGTAGTCGGCCAAGCGCTCCTGGGCAAGCTCCTCGTCAATCTGCGCGAGGATCGCGCGCCGCTCCAGGGGCGACAGGCCCTCAATGAAGCTCGGGTCGAGAACCTGCTGCATCGCTGCCCTTGTTCACTGACGTCTGCTCGGCCCGCTGCTCGGCGGCCTTCACCTGCTCACGCAGGGCCTTGAGCGTGTCGCGGTCCAGGGTGCCGAACATGCCCCGCTGCTCGTTGTCGGCCTTGTACCCACCGACGTGCTTCATCAGCTTGTCGAGGGCCTGGTTCTTGTCGATCAGTCGGTACTCGAGCACCTGCGCCTCGCTGCCCGGGATGGCGCGCACCTTCACGCGGGAGAGCGCGGCAGCGGTCTGGTCGTCCAACTCCTGGACCGGCTTCGGCGAACCGTCCTCGCGGAACAGCTTGCGCGGGTCAGCCATCGCCACTCGGGCCAGCTCCTCGATCACCCGCTCGGCGGTGATCTCCAGCTTCTGAGCCCGTTGGCTTTGGCCTTTGTCGATTTCCGCACGCACCCAAGGTTTTCCAAGCAGTTCCGGGCCTATCCGCGATGCGGTCTTCTCGCTATAACCGGCGCGTACCGCAGCTTTCGAGGCATTGGCGTCAATCAGGTATTCCTTCACGAACCGACGCTGCCGGTCGGTAAGCCCGGAGGTTTTGCCCATGGTTTCGATCCTGCTTCTATGGAGCCGCACAAGAACCGCACCGGCGATTAGTGGCCGCGTTGCTCCAAAACCTGCTCTGCCGCCTCTTGCGTGTGCTTATATACAGCACCCGAGATTTGCGCACGGTGGTACTCCGTAAGCCCCCACATGACGATGCCGATTAGGAAAGTGGCGCCTCCGCCGACCACGGTGACCACCTTCCAACCACCGGTCCCGTAGCCCTTACGGAACGCTAGATCGTCTCGCAGCGCGTCGAGTTTCCCGCCCAGCGTCTCGCCCATCCGGTCTACCTTGGACTCGATACGATCCTGGCCTCTCTCCAGTGTCGCCACCCGGCCCTCAACCTGACCCAACTCGCGGTGCAGGTTGACGTACAGTTCCGTGTTGGTCTGATCCGGCTGACTCATCGGTCTTCAATCAGGCCCACGATCCGTGGTAGCCAGTACCCGGCGTGCTCCTCTCGCCAAGCCGTATGCCCGATAGTGTCGGCCTCGCGCTCGGTGTCGATGCCGCTCACGCGCTGGTCTTCGGTTTGTGGGCCGTAGCGCCCCATCGCGCCCCAATGGTGGCGCCAGGCCCAACTGACCGGATTGACCCAGGCCCAGAGCCGCGCCATCTGCACTGCGAAATCGCGCCGGTTGTAAAGGACCGTGATGCTCCGGGCGCCGGGGCCGAACTCGGCGTACTTGGTGAGCGCTGGCTGGATCAGCAACATGCGGTCGCACTTCATCCCCGCCTCCAGGGCCTCCCAGCAGACCAAGGCGCCATTGGAGAATGCGACGACGTGATCCTCGGGGCCGATCTCGGTAGCCAGGTCGTGCCCAGCTCGACGAGAGCGCCGGCGCGTCGTCAGCGGGCCCACCCAGCCGTAGTCGTGGATCACGGCCTCGCAACCAGCAGCGATCAGTTCGGCGGTCAAGGCGTCCCAACCCGAAGCGTTCTTGTTGAACGCCCCGTGGACGAGGTGGACCACGGATCCGCGCTTACTCATCGCAGTTCACCCTGACGCTGTGCGGGGCCGCGGCGGCGTTAGCGCGCTGGCGAAGCGCCTGGCGGTCTTGCTCGCTGGTCGCCTGGCAGTAGTCATGCACCGCCTTGCCGACGCGCTCGGCGGCCCGGTCACCCCGCTCGGTGATGGCCGCGCAGCCAGCCATCACGGACACCATCAAGCCGATGACGGCGGCCATGACGAGAAGCAGCCGCCCGTGCCCGAGCCCCTGGTATCGTTCGATCATTCCTCCCACCCCGCCTGGATCAGTCGGTCCACGTATTCCTGGTTGACGTAGCGCCCATCGGTCGTGCGCGGGCTGCCGGCGTTGTAGGCCGCGGCAACGCCCGTCCAGCCGTGCTGATCCCCGAAGCGCCGGTACAGGCGCACCAGGTACTCGCACCCGTGTTCGAGGTTGGTCTCCGGATCACAGAGCGCGGAGAGGAAAGGCCCCCTGAACCCGATCTCGCGCGCGGTGGCGCCCATGATCTGCATAAGCCCCCAGGACGTGCGCTGCCCATACGACTCGGTGGGGCGCGAGACGCCGGGGGGCGCGTAGAATGGCCCGCCGCGGTGGGGCCCGTTGTGGCGCACATCCCACAGCCAACGGTAGTTGGCCTCCATGCGCATAGCGTAGGGGTTGCCGGCGCTCTCGACCTCGATGATCGCGCGCAGCAGGCGCACAGGGATCCCGTACCGCTCCGAGAACCGGGCGGTAAGCTGGTCGATGTCGTGCATGTGGGGGGCACCGGGGGGCAGGAATAAAAAAACCCGGCGATCCGCGAGGAAGCCGGGCTTGCTTACACCAATGGCATGGTAGTTATCGAGACATAGTATTGTCAGACCTGCTGCGCGTCAATATCAGGCAGCCGACTATCGAGCACCGCAGCCACCCTTTTGAGTCCTACCGCCTCCCAATCGTCGATCTGGTCGTGCGCCGCCTGCACCACCCGCCGGTAGTTCGGCCAAGACTGTCGCGGGAACCCCACCTTGCGCGCGTAGTCCGCGGGGCGCAGGCGCGGGTTGCCGAGTCCGGTCCACCGCTTATCCCCCATCGCCGCGAGCATCAGCGACTCCAGGCGATCCGCTGCCACCTTGAGCCCGGGAATCCGCTCCCGCACGGCGAGGGTCAGCAGGTCGTGCAACCGGAACACGCCCTCATCGGACACCCATTCCGCGGCCGGCTCAGCGTAGGCGATGTAGAGCCACAGGCGGGAGGGCTCAGGGCAGTCATCCACGGCCGCGAGCACCCGGCCACAGTCGATCCCATGGGCAACGGCCCCCGCCGTGCTGGTCGCAGGCGAGAAGTCGATCCGGCAGCGGTAGCGCATCTGATCGGATTCTGGCGTCTGCCACCCGTGGAGCGTTGCGATGGTGATGGCCAGCTTGGCGCTGTAGGTCCGTATCACGCCTCTCCCTCCCCCTCTACGGGCACAATCTGAACGCGGGTCCACCCCTTCTTCCTCGGTGCGAACGTCGGCTCGGCGGTGAGTCTCACGATGCACTGCGGGTCGTCGTCTTCGATGATCCCCAGGCCGTGCGGGTTGCGCTTTGTGGGGCGAACGAGGCAGTCGAGCAGCGGCTTGAGCCCGCCGTAGAGCCCGTCCCAATCCGGCAGCCGCTCGCTGTAGCGCTGGATGTGAACCTGGCAGCGTGCGACAGGCTGCGCCGGCGGCGTCACGGCTGCGCGCACCATCCAGGCCACGGCTTCGGTGTGCCGGCGCCGGTCGCGCCAGTGCATCCGCTGCCAGCGGTTGAGCAGGATCGTCGGCTCCGGCAACTCGAAGTCGATCATCCGTCGCCCTCCGCGGCCCGGAACCCGCGGCAACGCCGCCCCCGGGCCGGACGCCTGAGCCCCTTCTTGCACTCGGTCACCAGCTCGCCCCATGCGCTGCCGAGGTCTCGGGCGTAGAGGCAGATTTCGCACTGGCGCTCGCGGATCTGCATGGCATGAACGGCCTGCTCGACGGAATCCAGCGCGTCTAGAGGTACATGACGCCGGCTCATCAGAATCCCTCCTCATCGACGCGCGGCGGGGCGACCCCCTCGACGCGCAGCAGCCCCATTTGCAGCCAGATCGCCCGGGTCCGGGCCGCGGCCAGGATCCAGGCGCCGAAGATCGCACCCGGGCCCAGGTGATCCGGGCACGGCACCCGGCCGTCGAGCACGTCATGGCAGGCCGAGCAGCAGAACGCGCCTTCGAGGTCCGAGCCTTTGGTCGCCATGCCCCCGTTGCCCAGGGGCGGGTGGGCAAGCACCACGGTCTCGGGACCCCAAGAGCACACGCCGGGCAGCCGAAGCTGGCATTGCTGACCTCGGGCGGAGTCGCGGAGCCTCTTCGAGCGCACCGGCGGCGTTTTCTGGAGCATCACGCAAGTTCCCTCCCCGCCCAATCCGGCTCGGTCAGCCCCATGCCCAACCCCGTGAAGTGCTGGTAAACGTCATCGAGGTACTGACGCTTCTCAGGCACCGTCATCAAGCGGGTCACCGGAAAGTCGATGGGCACCTGCATCAGCAGCAGCTTCATTTCGTACTCAAGCGGGCGCACCACCCGGTCGTATTGCTCGCGGAAGTCTTCGTGAGCGGCCCTGAGAATCGGCACGCCGAAGTGCAGCTTGCAGAACGCCCGGTACTCCTCGGCGCTTTGATCCCCCTGCTCCTCGGCCTCGTTCATCCACAGCCGCTGCAGGCGGTTTTGGTTCAGTGAGCGTGGCGCCCCTTTGCTCAGACTGGCTGTGAAGGGCGGCTTGCGGCTCTGGATCAGGGCCATGAGCCGCCGGCGGTCGTTCTCGTCCCGGACTGCGATCTGCGTCATCGGACATCCCCCGTCAGCCGGGTCCGGGTGCGGTACCGGATCCAGTCGCGCACCGTGAAGTAGTGGTAGCCCAGGCGCTGGGCGATCTCGACGGTGCTAAGGCCCTGCTCGTGTAGAACCCTGGCCCGCTCAACGATCTCGTCAGTTGCCCGAGCCCGAGGGTGTCGCTCACCGTGAGACATCGGCATAGGGCTCACACCTTGTTCCAGGGGCGCATCGAGGCAGCCCACTCGGGGTTCGGGAACACGCCCATGAAGCGATACCCGCGGTCGTCGATGGTCACCAGCGCCGGCGGCTTGCACAGCGGCCAGCGCACTTGGCGGACCAGCCAACGCCCAGCCCTATGCGCCTCATCGCTCAACGACTCGCCGCCGAGCTGGTACCCGGCGTCGATCCAGGGCTTGCGGTTGGTGATCAGGAATGCCCCGGCGGCGTGCCGGCGCATCCACCGCTTCATCGCGCGCCGGCCCCCGAGCTTGTGGCTGCGCGAGGAGTGGATCGCCACCTGGTACCCCTCACCGAGCGCGTCGAGGATGAACTCAAACGCCCCGGGCACCGGACCATCCGGGATCACGCGACCCCCCTGCCAGCCGCTTTCATAGCTATGGATGACGCCATCGAAGTCCAGGCAGATGATCGGCTGCATGTCAGTCATCCCCCGTGCCCATCAGCCATACCAGCGCATCCATCACCCCGCGCACCGTGACCACGAATGCCACGACCACGGCCGGAATCATTGCCACCCACATAGCTGCTGTACTCATGCGACCTCCTTGTTCGCTCGCGCGAGGATCTTTCCGGCGCTCACCACCCAGCGAGCGCCGTACCCAAAATCCCGTTGTTCGCCGATCTCGCGGACACGCTCGCTACTGATCGGCGGGTAGACGGTGCAGACATCCGGCCAGGCGATCTGGACCAGGACGTAGTGAACTCCAGGGCGCAGATGCTCGGCGTTGAGCTTGAGCATCGGGTCGGCCCCGGTGTAGGTCGTCGCCTTGACCTCCAACTGCCGCCCGTCGCGGGCGGTCAGGTCGGCGGCGTGCCCATCGCCCTGCGGGCGGACGGTCTGATCGACGCGGGCCCCGTAGACCCGGGCCGCGGCCAGTTCGGAGAGCACGCCGGCAAGATGCATCCCATAGGGACTGACCTTGGCCGCCTGGAATCCGACCGGGCCGGCCTTGGTCGCCAGGCGTTGCGCGGCCAGCGTCGAGGCGAACGCCACCTCGGCCGGGGTCAGGCGCACCGCGGTTGGCGCGATCACCGCGCACCGCGTGCGGCAGACTCCGCCGCCAGGGCGACGTAGCCCACGTCATCGAGATAATCGTCTTCGCGGTACTCGCCCTGGGCGCCGCGGACCTTCTTGAGCACCGACATGAACTCCCAGCCCTCGGTCTCGGCCATGTACCCCCGGGCAAGGATCCGCGCCCCGTAGATCGTCCAGAACGCATCGACGGCGGCGGCCATCGACCGCTCCCCGTTCTCCTGGTCCCGGCTCTTGCCGCGCTGATTCATCACCTCACCAGCCCGGGCCAGGTAGTCTGAGGCGGTATTCGTCATCGCCCCTTCCTCCCCTGCCAGCCCTCGCGTACCGAGCGCTCCAACGCCGCTGCGGCCGGCTCGCCGTAGATCGAACGGAACCGCTCCAGTGCCTTCCGACGCTGCTCCCGTGTTGGTGCGTGGAGAATCTGCGCCGCCTGCTCGCGCAACGGGGCCGCGCACGGCCCGATGACCTGCTCCCGGTACGTCGCCACCCGGGCCGCCCCGCCGGCGGTACCCCCGACCTCTCGCACCTCGACCCGGGTGCCGACCTCGTGCCCGTCCTGCTCGGCGTAGGTCATCCGCCCATCGAATGCCGCTTGGAGTTCGGCCAGAACCGGATCCTCGATCAGTGCCGAGAGAGCCTTGCGGTTGTGTTGCCGGATGTCCTCGATCACAACGCCACCTCCCGCAGCAAGCGCATCCACTTGGCCAGGAACCAGTCACCGCCCTGGCTCGACGGCCTCGGGAAGACCTGGTGGGGCTGGAACTCGCAGAGCAGCCAGACCCGCGGGGCGCGCAGCCGGATATGGGGCGCATCCGGGGCCTGGCAGATATGGAAGAACGGCCGGTGCGCGTAGCCGCGCTTGCGCCCGCCGTCCACCGCCTCCTGCCAATCGCCGAGCTGATAGCGATGGCTGCGGCAGAAGTAGAGCGGCGCGTAGCCGTCCCCCATCCGCCGCATCAGCTTGTAGCCAAGCTGGATCACTCCGCCTCAACCTCCCGACGCGCATGCAGCACGTCGTTCCAATCAGTGCCCGGCACGGGCGGGAAATGGACCTCGACATCGAAGCCCGTGAGAACCAGACGGTGCGCCAGGCCATAAGCCGCGGCGTGACCGGCGTAGTTGTGGTCGTGGTCGGCGTAGATCCGCACCGACCGCGTGCCGGCCGGCGGGGTCCAGGACTTCATCAGGGCGGTGTTGATGAGCGCCCACACCGGGACGCCGTGGAGCATCTTCGCGGCAATGGCCGACTCGATCCCCTCGGCAACACCGAGCACCGGCCCAGGTGGGTAAAGCGGGATCGACGCCCCGGCGAGCGAGCCGGACTTGCTCGGCAGGATCTTCCGCGGCTCCATGCCCGAGAGCTTCTGCCCGCCTTGCAAGTAGGTGACGTGGTAGGTCTCGAAGGCTCCGTCGCGTAGCACGGGCGCGCACATCGCCGGGTAGTGGCCGATCACTCGCTGATGCTCGTCGTAGTAAGCCAGGGAGCGGTGCCACCGCAGCCCAGGGGCCATTTCCAGCCCCCGGCTCTCCAGGTACCGACTGCGCCCGCTGTGCTCCACCTCCCGCTGCAACCGCTCGGCGCGGGTTGGCTTGCGCCGGGCCGGGATCGGCCCGGCGCCGATCACCTGTTCGATACGCTCCGCCGCGGCCTTGAAGTCGAGCCCCAGGCGACACATCACCAACTGCACCCCGTCTCGATCCCCGTTCGAGCAGTGGCAGAAGAAGCTGCCCGAGCCGTGATGATCGGAGAAGCGGTACTTCGGCTTATCGTCCGGGCGGCAGGGGCAGCGTTGGTGCTTGCGGCTCTCGATCCACTGCGGGCCCAGGATCTCGCTGATGATTCGCTCCCACTGCCCGCGGCAACGCTGGCGAAGGTCGCTCATACCGTCACCCCCGCCTGCTTGGCCTTGGCCTTGCCTTTGGCGAATGCGATCTGCCGGCTCTTGACCCAGGAGAGCATCGCCGGGCCCGGCTCACGCGGGGCGACGTTGCGCAGGCTCGGGTGGTTCGGCCAGGTGCCGAACTTTTCCTTGAACTTGTTGGCCGCCCAGCCGTCCTTGTAGCCGCGTTGGCGCGCCACGCCGCGCAACTCGGCGTAGAAGCGGGCTTGCTCGACCAGGCGATCCCCCTGGGCTTGCTGCTTTGTGCGCCCCTGCTCGTCGGTCTCGAGCAGATCACCCTCGACGAACGCGACCTCGCGGCGCTTGCGCGGCGGCTCCCACCCGCACGCAGGACAGTCTCGGCGGTGCTCGTAGACCAGCGAGCACTCGCCGCAGGTGATCGGCTCACTCTCCTTCTTGCGCCGGCTCACGACCCGATCCTGGACCCGCTCGGCGCCCGAGAGCGTCCACTCCACAGGGTCCGATACCCGCCCCAGGGTTCGGCGCACGCCGCCGTGGTCGATCACGATGGCGTCCTCTTTGCCCGGCGCGGGGCGCAGCACCCGGCCTACGGTCTGGTGGTAGCGCACGAGGCTTTTGGTCGGACGGGCGAGGACGACGCAGGAGAGCGCCGGGGCGTCGAAGCCGAAGGTGAGCACGTCCACGTTGACGACCACCTGGCTGGCGCCGCTGTAGACCCGCTCTGTGACCGCATCGCGCTCGGCGCCCTGCATCCCGCCGTGGATGTAATCGGCCCGGACGCCGACATCACGGAAGCGGTCACGCAGGCTCAGGGCATGGGCCACCGAGTTGGCGAAGACGACCGTCTGCCGATCCGGGGCGATCCGTCCCCACTGCTCCACCACGTCACCGACCATCTTGGGCGTGTTCCACCGCTGCTCGATGCCGGCTGACTCGAAATCGCCGCGGGCCTGCTTGAGCCCGGACAGATCAGCCGGGGTCGGCTCGAAGTAACGCGCCGGCACCAGGTAACCGTCTTCGGTGAGTTCCTGCACCGTGGCCGCTTGGATGATCTGCTCGTAGAGCATCCCCAGCCCCCGGCCGTCACCGCGCGCCGGGGTGGCGGTCAACCCGAGGATGATGGCGTTCGAGTAGTGCTCGCGGAGAATCCGCAGGTAGGTCGGAGCGACGGACAGGTGCGCCTCATCGACGATCACCAGATCCGCGCCTGGAGCCCGGCCGATGCGCCCCTTGTCGAGCCAGGAGCGCAGCGTGTCCCAGGAGCAAATCTGCGCCGGCTCTTGCGGGCACCGCCTCTGACCGGCCATGACGATGCCGTGAGGCACCTGAGCCCGGCCGAACGTGGCGCTGGCCTGTCGGATCAGCTCGCGGCGCGGAGCGAAGAACGCCACACGGCGGCCCTTGGCAACAGCCCCCGCGGCAATGGCCGATGAGATCATCGTCTTGCCGGAACCCGTGGGGCTGCTCAGGATCAGCGCACGAGAGCCGGCACTGATGGCCCGGCGCAAGCGGTCGATGGCCTGGGCCTGGAAGGGACGGAGGCTACTCACCATGGCACGTCCTCCTCCGAGGCGAAGCCCCCGCGCGCATCCTCTCCCCTATCTACTACCTCTATATCCCCCTTCCTATTGCCGGGGGAGTTCTTTTCTGTGTCTGAGTCTGTATCTGCCTCTGTATCTGGCCCGTTTCGGGAACGTTTCTGTAACGTTTCACCCGTTTCACTCGAAGCCTTCGCCCGCTTGTTTGCCCGGTGCGCCTGGACCCGGGCGGTGCTGTTGTCGCTCTTGTACTGGCGCTTGTGCCAGCCAAGGGGCTGCCAGTTCTGGTCAATCAGCCCGACCTCACGCAGCCGGCGGTTCAACTCGCCCAACTCTCGGACCTGGAGCCCGAGCTTGACGGCCAGCTTGCGCTCCAGGAGTTCCGCGTCGGTGTTCTGGTCGAGGATTCCCTTGCCCTTGCAAGCCAGTAACGCGACGTAGTGCCAGCGATCCTCGAACGCGAGTAAGCGCAGCTTCTCGTCGTCCACGATCTCGGTGTAGAGGCGGAACCAGGGCAGGGATTGGTTGCTGTTCTTGTTCTTGGCCATCAGCGTTGCTCCCCGCTGCTGACGGCGGTTTTTACCGGGTTCGACTTCGCTGTCTGCACTAGGTGCTTGCCGATGCTGTCCGTGAGTGTCATGCTCAAATCCTCAACTTAAGGGTTGATCCAGAACCCCGGCTCATGGCCCGTCACAGCCGCCGGGGTTCTTTTTTTGCCCTACTCATTGCCCATTCACCGCTGGGCCACCCCTCCCTCCTTTGCTGCCTCGCTCCGGTGTGGTGATGTGAAAACATCCGGCCTGAGCTCCTCGGCGGTCACTGCCCCGCTGGTCAGGCGCTCGATCACCCGGCACCGCTCGGCGGAGACACGCCGTATCCCGTACATCCAGTGCTTGACGGCGCTAACGCTGACGCCGATTTCGCGCGCCAGGCGTGCGAGCGTCGTTCTCACTGGCTCGTCCTGCCCGTACACCCACGCTCGTAGATCCATACCCTAAAGGTACTCGCAGTAGCGCACCAAGGCAAGAAAAGGGGAGCGAACGTCACAGGCGCCAAGCGGGCGCAGACCAGTGGAAAGATCGAGCGGCTTGTCTAAACTTGAGGCGCAAGGGTACATTGAGTACACACACCCCTTGCGCGGGCAATCCGCCCAAAAGAAGGGGGGAGGGACGTGAAAAAATCCGCGCGCGATGAACTAACGAAAAGGTAAGAGCTGTGTCTGAAAACTCTTGGAGGGAGCGAGCACGCGAACGGATGCGTGAGCTGAACCTAACGACGGACGACCTCGCGGCTGCGCTAGGGGTTACCCGCTCGGCGGTCGGCCACGCACTCCGCGGACGCACCCGGATCAACACCGACCAACTGCTCACCCTCTCCACAACCCTGGAGTGCTCCCCGACTTGGCTGCTTATCGGCGACCAACATGGAGCGGAACTAGACCCGGGCATCACCCCCCTCTATCAGTGGGAGGTTGCCCGTCAACTAGGTAAAGGAATGAAGCCTGATAACGACAGCGTTGTGGACTGGTTGCCATCGCCGGATCCACACCGGACTTACATTGCCTTCAGCGTGCCTCACCTAATCTCGGTGGCCGATCACTTTGCCGAAGGAGACCGAATTTACATCGATGTCGACCTCGAACCCGAGCACATGCGGTTTGTACTTGCCCTGATTGACGGAGAACCGATGATTCGTCGCTACCTCAAAGAAGGGGGGCAAGCCTTCCTCGCGCCCACCAACCCGAACTGGCCTGCCCAGCCAACCCCGGCCGAGCAAGCCGAGATCATCGGCGTTATCACGCAGCGAATCCAAAAGCTTTAGCTCCCCTGCCCCCTCCGCAAGACCACCGAGCCTCGTGACTGCGACACCCTGACACATATACTTTTGTTCATTCAGCCCTGATGCCCGGCGCGCACCGCCGGGCTTTTTTTATCTGTCTGTGTGACAAATAGTACTTGCAAGTGGTACCGCACCTGTCTACTCTTTGAGGTACAGAATGTAGCTCAGGAGCGTCCGTCATGTACCACCTCCCCGGACACACCGACCCGATTGACCTTGCCGAGCGGGTCCATGCGCACCGCGAGGGACTGATCTGCGCCCGTGAGGACGCCATCGACCGCCGGGCCGCCGAGCACATCCAGGACGCCGAGAACGGGCGGCATGACCTGGAACTGATCGAGTACGCCTTCCAGCACGACCTGGAGCACCGGCTGTTCCGTGCCCTGCGCAAGTCCGCCCTGGCCGGGCATGAGCCGGCGCGTACCGCCTACTACGACCTGATGGACCGCTGGGCCCGCGAGCAGGTCGAGGACGAGGACCGCGAGCAATGAAAGACGCCATGGGGGCCGTGCTCGCTGTCACGGCGCTGATTCTTCTGATGGGCCTGGAAACCGCCCTGGGAGGGTGACATGGACGAGAAAACGGCCGACGAGGTTATCGACCGGATCTTCGCGGCGCGCATGGCCCTGGCCTGTGCCGAGTTGGACGAGTCGGCGCAGGTGTTGGCTTCGGTGATCGGGGGGCTGAAAGCGGACCTCGCCACGGTGGCGACAGCGCCCAACGCACAAGGTGCGCTTCTCAGCATCGCGCATCGCCTAGAAGCGCGCGCGGCAGGGCTGGAGGAAGGGCAATGAGCGCCCCGTTCACGGAGGGCGTCCGCGCTCGCCAGCGCGGTGAGGAGAGCAACCCGCCGGCCGAGCCCGAGGCGCGTGAGCAGTACGAGGCGGGCTACGTCGCCGCCGAGGACGTAGAGGAGCTAGGGCTGTGAAAGACACCCCTGCACAGACGATGACGCCATCCGTCCGCGCCGCGGTGATCCGGGAAGCGCGCCAGCGCACCCGCGAGTCCTTGCAGGTGGCCCTGGCGAGCCTGGATGAGCACGAGCGCGATGCACTGGCCGACGCCCTCGCAACGTGGATCACCGAGCGCACGTTTTGCGCCACACCCGGCGAGCGGGCGATCAACGGCATGGTCACCGACGCCCTGGAGCGCCGGGGAATCGACATTTGGGAAGGGCCGATTGGCCCGACTGTAGAGCGGGGCGACCCCGCTGAGGAGGAAGCGTGAGCGAGAGCACTGCCATTGAGCACAACCGGGAGTCTGTGCCGGCACGCTCTGAGGCACCCGACAACGGGAGCCTGGTTCAGAACATCATCCGCGCGGCATCCGACCCGTCAACCGACGTGGAGAAGATGGAACGCCTCTGGTCGATGTACGAGCGGATCGAGGCGCGCAACGCCGAGGCCGAGTTCAACCGCGCGATGTCCCGCTGCCAACGCCAGATGGGGCGGGTCTCGGCTGACGCCAATAACCCGCAGACCCGTAGCCGGTACGCCACCTACGCGCGGATGGATGCCGCCCTGCGCCCGATCTACACCCAGGAGGGCTTCTCGCTGTCGTTCGATACCGAGGCGGTGCAGGACGGCTGGGTGCGCGTGCTCTGCTACGTCTCGCATGAGACCGGCCACACCCGCACCTACCGGGTGGACATGCCCTCGGACGGAATCGGTGCCAAGGGCAACGCCGTGATGACCCGCACCCACGCCAGCGGATCCGCGATGAGCTACGGGATGCGCTACCTGCTCAAGCTGATCTTCAACGTCGCCATCGGCGAGGACGACGACGACGGCAACGCCGCCGGCAACCCGCCCCGCCCTGTTGCCCAGGGCAGCCAGACCGTCACCGCCGAGCAGCTTGCCGCCATCGAGGGTGCGCTGCGCCGCTGCCCCGAGGGCACCCAGGGCCGTGTGCTCAAGAGCATGCAGGTCGAGCGCCTGGCCGACATCCCGGCCTCGACTGTGCCCACCGTACTCAAGCGACTGGAACTGACCGCGAAGCATCACAGCCAGGAGGCATCCCAATGATCGTCCACGACGTGGAACAGGGCACCCCCGAGTGGCACCGCGCCCGCGCTGGGGTCATTACCGCAAGCCGCTTCGCCATGCTGCGCGAGCGGATGAAGACCGGGGCGAACAAGGGCGACTGGAAACAGGATGCACGCAAGTACGCGATGCGCCTGGCTATCGAGCGGATCACCGGCTGGCCGCTGGACGTGGACGAGTACCAGCCCTGGCAGGGCGAGCGCGGTCACCGGCTGGAGGTGGAGGCACGGGAGACGCTCTCTCTGATCCTCGGCGCCGACATCGAGCAGGTCGGCTTCGTCACTACCGACTGCGGGCGCTTTGGCTGTAGCCCCGATGGGCTGATCGGCTCGGGCGGGGGCGCGGAGTTCAAGGCTTTCCTCGACCCGACCAAGATCATGGCCATGTGGCTGGAGGACGATTTCTCCGAGGTCCGCGACCAGGTGCAGGGGTGCATGTGGATCTGCGAGCGCGACTGGTGGGCGGTCTTCCCCTACCACCCCGGCCTGAACCCGAAGCTCCACCGAGAGCACGCCGATCAGGGGTACATCGACGCCCTGATGGCCGACCTGACCGCCTTCGACGCCCTGGTGGAGTCCTACCGGATTCGCCTGGCCGATGACGGAACCCGCGCCCCCGAGGAAACGGCCGCCTCGCAGAGCGAGGACGACGAAAGCGTCGTGGGCATTTTTGAGGGAGGCAGCGCGTGATGCAGCACGTCTTCCGCGTCGTGGACCTGGAGACAACCGGGTTGGATCCGGAGCGCGACGGGATCTGCGAGTTCGCCTCGGTCGATGTCGCGGTCGATACCGCGACCGGAGAGAGCGAGGTGATCGCCTACTGCCAACAGATCACCAACCCGGGGCAACCGATCCCCGCCTCGGCCAGCGCCATCCACCACCTGACCGACGAGGACGTGGCCGATGCCCCGTCCCCGATGGACTGGCTAGCGCGAGCCGCGCAGCACCCGGGTCCGCTGGTCGCGCACAACGCCGAGTTCGAGCGGGCATTTTTCGAGTGCCACGGCATCAACAACGCCACCTGGCTCTGCACCCAGCGCCTTGCAAAGCATCTGCTGCCGGGCCTGGAAAGCTACTCGAACCAGTTTCTTCGCTACCACCTCGGCCTCATTGCCCCGGGCGCGAAGGGGATGCCGGCGCACCGGGCCCTGGCCGATTGCTACGTCACAGCCGCGCTGCTGGGCAACCTGCTGGCCCGCGATCACGGCTGCCCGAGCATCCGCGCCTTGATCGACTACGCCGATCAGCCGGTGGCCCTGGAGCGAATGATGTTCGGCAGGTACCGCGGCCGCCGGTGGGAGGAGGTACCGACCGATTACCTGCGCTGGATGCAGCGCCAGGCAGACGGTTGGGACCGCGACACCGAGCACACCCTGGAACTGGAACTTCAAAACCGCTGCGTCACGGTCTGAGGAGGCCGCCGCCATGCAACAGATGATCGAGATTCAAGCCCAGCCCGGGCTCATCCAGGTCAACTACGAGCAGCTTGAGGCCGCCCTGGCCGAACGCCTGGAGCAGTACCGCCAGGTGGTATCCCCCGACGGTGTGAAGGCCGCCAAGGCCCAGGCCACGGAGATCAACGCGCTCAAGAAGACCCTGGCTGAGCGCCGGAAGAAGGCGGCCGACGAGGCGCGGCAGCCGATCACCGAGTTCGAGCGTCAGATGAAGGCCCTCGAACAACGCTGCGAGGAAGCCCGCCAGGATCTACTGGAGCAGGTGCGCCGGTACGAGGACCAGACCCGCGAGCGGGCCCGCGCCCTACTGGCGAGTCTGCGCGATGAACTCTGGCAGTCCGAGGGCGTGAGCCCCGACTACCGCACCGCCGACTACGAGGATCTGGTCCTCCTGAGCAGCGTCACCCCAAAAGGCGCGCTGACCAAGGCGGCACGGGAGAAGCTGCAGGAGCGGGTCCGCAATGACCGCGACCGCGAGCAGATGGTCACCACCCGGCTCCTGGAACTGGAGGCCCGCAGCTACCGCGAGGGCCTGCACGCCCCGCTGACCCGGGAGCACGTCGAGCACGTCCTGGTCGCCCCCGACGACGAGTACGAGTCGGCGCTGCGCGCCACCCTAGACCGCGAACTGGAGCGCCAGGAGCAGGCCGCCCGACGGCAACGCGAGCAGTGGGAGCGCGAGCAGGCCGAGGCCCGAGCACGCGAGCAGGCTGCGCAGGCCCGGCGCGAACGGGCCGCTGAATTGGAGCGCGCCGGTTGCGAGGAGGGCCGCGCTCTGGAGGCCGCCCAGGGGGGTGAGTCACCGCAGCCTGCCGCCTCCACCCCAGGACCACAACCGCCCCCGGCACCGGCCCAGAACGGGAAGGTCCGCTACTCCGTGCTCGCCACCTTCTACATCGAGGTATCGCCGCGCGTGAAGCGTGCGGCCATCGAGGCCGAGTGCCGCCGGGTCATGGAGCGCGCCGGCGTCACGACCCTACAAAGCGTCCAAGCGCTTCCCATCAACCAAGTCGAGGAATCGTTGACGTGAAGAAGCTGCTCATCGGTATGGCACTGGCGTTTGCGGTGACTGCCACCCAAGCCAGCGAGGACTGCGAAGCGGTCCACGAGTTCGCCTTCCAAGTGATGAAGGAGCGACAGGTCGGGCAGACGATCACCAGCGTCATCGGCCAACTGCCCCGAGCGGTCGATCCGTCGGTGTGGGGGCTGATGACGATGATCGTCTACGAAGCCTACGAAATGCCACGGAACCTGAGCCCGGACTACCAGCGCGCAGCCGCGACCGAGTTCGCAGCCAACTGGTATCTGCACTGTATCCGCGTAACCGAACCCGGCGCCCTGCCGGGGACGACCTACTAATCGAGGGACGAGCAATGGCAGAACGCGGCGTTAACAAGGCGATCCTGATCGGCCGATTGGGGCAAGCCCCGGAGGTGCGCCACACCGGCAGCGGCACCCCGGTCGCCCAGGCATCGCTGGCAACCAGCGAATCCTGGAAGGACAAACAGACCGGCGAAGAGCAGCAACGCACGGAATGGCACCGGCTGGTGTTCTGGCGCGGTCTCGCGGAAGTCGTCGGAAAGTACCTGAACAAAGGGGATCGGATCTACGTCGAGGGGAAACTCCAGACGCGCAAGTGGCAGGACCAGAACGGCCAGGACCGCTACACCACGGAGATCGTGGTCGATCAGATGCAGATGCTCAACACCCAGGGCCAAGGCAGCCAAGGTGGCGGCGGTGGGTATGCCCAGCGGCAACAGCAACCGCCCCAGCAGCCGGCGAACGGCGGCGGCGCTCCCACCGACTTCGATGACGACATCCCGTTCATGCGGGCGGACTGGAGGCTGTTTTGATGCTCGACCCCTACGGAAGCTGCCTGGTGCAGCACATCATCTTGGACCCGCGCCTGCGCGAAGAACGCTACAAGATGCGCCGGGCCAGCGCGCAGGCGGCCGGAATCGACGTGCGCGCCTGCATTGACGAGCCGCTGACCCTTCGCCCGGGCGCCAAGGAGTTGGTGCCGCTGGGCGTTGCGCTCAACATCGACGACGCCTGGGCCTGTGCGCTTCTGATGCCGCGCAGCGGCCTTGCGCACAAGCACGGCCTGACGTTGAGCAACTCCGTCGGCCTGATCGACAGCGACTACCAAGGCCAGGTCTTCGCATCGGTGTACCACACCGGGTGCCCGGATCGGGAATACACCATCGAGCCTATGGAGCGGATCGGCCAACTGGTCTTTGCCCCGGTGTTCCGGGTCGATCTGGTCGAGGTCACCGAGTTCGCGCCGAGCGAGCGCGGCGAAGGTGGGTTTGGGTCGTCGGGGGCGGCATGAGCCGGCGGACAACGGTTGACCCGGATCGGAACGGCTGCCACTCCGATCTGGCGCCGCGCAAGCGGCTGCCGGCCTGGAGTGTCACCACACGATGCGGCGCGTATGCCGGCCGCGCATTCATGAACGAGGAGCACATCCTTCGCCGCTGCGATGGTTGCTCCTACCGCTTCCACATTCCGCGCGAGAGTGGGCAATGCCGCGCCCTGATGATTGCTCGTCCAGAGCAGGAGCCGAACCGATGACCGACACCGAGAGCACCAAGGTCGTGAGCGCGCACGACATCACCTACCTCGGGCTGCTGCACCGGGTGCTCCACCAGGGCGAAGACTCCACGGACCGCACCGGCGTCGGGACACGCTCGATCTTCGGGGAGCAGCTTCGATTCGACCTAGCCGAAGGCTTCCCGCTGCTGACCACAAAGAGAGTGTGGTGGCGTGGGCTGCGCGAGGAACTGTTCTGGATGCTGCGCGGGCAGACCGACCTTCACGATCTGCCCGAGGACGTGCGCAAGCTGTGGTCGCCCTGGGCAAAGGCCGGAATGCTCGGGCCGATCTACGGCGAGCAGTGGCGCCACGCCCAGGGCTTCGATCAGATCCAGTACATCGAGAACATGATCCGCACCGAATCCCACTCCCGCCGGATTATCCTCTCGTCCTGGCGCCCGGAGGCGATTCACCTGATGGCCCTGCCGCCGTGCCATGTGCTGATGCACTTTCGCGTGCTCAGCGGCCGGCTGCACTTGCAGCTCTACCAGCGCAGTTGTGACTACTTCCTCGGCGGCGCTTTTAACCTCGGGGCCTACTCACTGCTGCTGTCGATGATGGCCAAGGTGACCGGGTATCCGGCGGGCGTATTCACCTGGACGCTCGGCGACGTGCATCTGTACCACAACCACTTCGCACAGGCCCGGCGGCAACTGACTGCCCTCGCCGCACCGGCCCCGCGCGTGGACCTGGAACCGGCCGCCTCGGTGATCGACTACGCCGAGGGCAGCGCGGCGGTAGAACTCCACAACTACACCCCGGCCGAGCGAATCCCGGCGCCGGTGGCGGTGTGAGCATGGACGAGAACATCAAGCTGCACGGTTTATGGGAACAGGCGGAATGGCGCTGCGCCTGGGAATCGGCCCTGCGCTTCATCCACGAGGACGGGCCCGGGCTCTACGGCCGAAGCCAGGCGGTCACCTACGAGTACGACGGCGACGGCGAGGACATCGCCATCTGCGTCTGGCGCAACAAGCACGGGCTCAATGCAACGCGCGTGTCACTACAGGGAGAAGGGGCATGAGGCAGGTTCTCTATATCGACGACGTGGCCGAGCGGATGGGGATGTCCCGAGACGCCTTGCGATCCGCGGTCAAACGCGGCTATGTCCCGCGGCCTGGGCGGATCGGTAGACGCTGGGCCTGGGATCGGCAGGAGTTCGAGGGGTGGCTATCGGAGCATCTGCGGCGGACGCGGTGCGCCTAATCCATCTTGCGCGCCAGGTCGCTCGCCCGGTGGTTCGCGTAGCGCCTCAACGTCTGCATCGACTTGTGTCCGGTGATCGCGGATACCTCGGTGAGCGAAAACCGGCCCGACTCGACCAGCCGCGATGTCGCCTCATGGCGCAGGTCGTGGAAGGTAAAGCCCTCGACCTCTGCCGCCCGGCGCAGACGCTTCCAGGCCGAGCCGATGCCATCGGCGCACCACGGCCAGACCGCACCGTCGATCCGACGCGGGATTGACTCCAGCGCCGCCACCGCCGCCCTGGACAGCGGCACCTCGCGCGGTTCGTTGGTTTTGGAATCCGGCACGCGCACTACCCGGGCGCGCAGATTCACGTCCGCCCAGCGCATCGCGGCGATCTCGCCGCGGCGCATCCCCGTCTCCAGCGCCACGGTCAGTAGGGCGTCGAATTGCGGGGTGGCGTGCTCACGCAGCCGGCGCTCCTCCTCCGGCTGGAGCCTGCGGTCCCGGGCTTGCCCCGGGGAGGGCCACCAGATCGACTCGGTGGGATCACGCAGCCCCTCCATGCGCCACTCGCTGCGCGCTACCGTGTAGAGGTGTGAGAGCAAGGCTAGATCGCGGCGCACGGTGCCCGAGGAGACATCCTCCAGGCGATCATCACGCCAGCGCGCCACGTCGGAGCCGCGCAGGTTGATGAGGGCGTAAGGCGCTAGGCCGGATCGCAGCCACAGGCGGATCCTGCCACGCTCCTGGCTTTGGGATTTCTTGCGCGGGATGACCTCGCGCTGGTACCGATCCAGTGCCTCGGCGAGTGTGGTGCGCGCCGCCTCCCGGGTGTCGATCCACTCGCCGCGGTCCATTTCCGATTCCTGGTCACGGACCCAGCGTTGCGCGTCGGCTTTCGTCGGAAAAGACTTGACCAGCGGCGGGTATCCCTGCCGCCGGATTTGTGCTTGCCAGCGTTTGCCGCGCTTGATGATGGTGGCCATAGGTGGATCATGCCACCACCGCCACTGCGATAGCTAGCTCGCTCCGAGTGCAGCAGTAGTGCAGCAGTTGGCGTTTTCGGAGCGGGGTTGGTGCTGTAAGTATCTGATTTTCTGGTGGCTATGGGTGGAGTCGAACCACCGACCTTCGCATTATGAGTGCGACGCTCTAACCAGCTGAGCTACATAGCCACGTATCACCGCGTATTCTCCGAGCCCGCGCTGATCGTGTCAAGGCTGCGGCCGCCGTGTGCCGGGGCCCTTGGTACGCTGGGCCGGTTCCGTCAGAATAAGTGCCGGGGCGCCCGGACGCGGCAGGTCCGTGCTGTGCGCCAACGACGATCCACCACGAACGACCTGGAGGAGATTCCGCATCCATGCAGATTCAGATCAATCCTGGCGCCGGCGTGCACGTCTCAGACGCGCTGGAAGAGAGCATCCGTGAGGCACTGGGCGCAGTCGACCGGCGCTTCGGGGAGCAGTTGACCCGCATCGAGGTGCACTTCCAGGACATCAACGGCCCCAAGGGCGGGGTCAACAAGCATTGCCGCATCGAGGCCCGCCCCCGTGGGCTGGATCCAGTGCTGGCGGAGAACACCGCCGATGATGCCTACGACGCCGCCCGCGGCGCGGCCAAGAGGCTTGAGCGGGTACTTGAGGGCCGCCTGGGCAAGCTCGCCGACAAGCAGCGCAAGGCCGACCGGAACGCGGAACGGCCGGAGTAAGGCTTTCGGGCGCGGCGGCGGCAGCTGCGCCGCGCCCGCTTTGCCGCCCCGAGGCGGGCAGTGTCAGACGTTGAAACGGAAATGCACCACGTCTCCCTCGTTGAGGACGTACTCCTTCCCCTCCAGCCGCCAACGCCCGGCATCCTTGGCACCCTGCTCGCCGTTGTAAGCAATGTAGTCGTCGTAGGCGACCACCTCGGCCCGTATGAAGCCGCGCTGCATGTCGGTGTGGATGCGGCCGGCCGCCTCGGGGGCGGTGGCGCCGCGGCGCACGGTCCATGCCCGGACCTCCTTCTCGCCAGCGGTAAAGAAGGTCTGCAGACCGAGTAGGTCGTAACCGGCCCGGATCACGCGGTTGAGCCCCGGCTCCTCGAGCCCGTACTCGGCCAGGAACTCGTCGCGCTCCGCGTCATCGAGCACGGCCAGCTCGGCCTCGATGGCGGCGCAGACCGGCACCACCCGGGCACCCTCGCTCTCGGCCAGGGCCTGGACGTCGGCCAGCAGCGGATTGTCGCTAAAGCCGTCCTCAGCCACGTTGGCGATGTACATCAGCGGCTTGAGGGTGATCAGGTGGTAGCCTTGCAGCTGCCGGCGCTCCTCTTCGCTGAATGCCTGGGTCCGCAGCGGCTGCCCCTCGTCGAGGGCCTGGCGGGCCCGCTCGAGTAGATCGCGCAGGCGCACCGCCTCCTTGTCACCACTCTTGGCGGCCCGCTCCTGGCGCTGCAGCGCCCGCGAGACGGTGTCCAGATCGGCCAGCGCCAGCTCGGTGTGGATGGTCTCGGCGTCGGCCCGCGGGTCGACGCGCCCCTCGACGTGGTGGACGTCCTCGCTCTCAAAGCAGCGCAGGACCATGGCTACGGCGTCGGTCTCGCGGATATGGGCGAGAAACTGGTTGCCCAGCCCCTCTCCGCGGGAGGCGCCGGAGACCAGACCGGCGATGTCCACGAACTCCATGGTGGTGGGGATGGTGCGCTCGGGGCGCACCAGCTCCGCCAGCCGGTAGAGCCGCGGATCGGGGACGGCGACGATGCCGACATTCGGGTCGATGGTGCAGAATGGGTAGTTCTCTGCCGGGATGTCGTTCTGGGTCAGGGCGTTGAACAGCGTCGATTTGCCGACGTTGGGAAGCCCGACGATGCCGCAGTTAAATCCCATGGCGCGATCCTGAAAGCGGTTGGGTGACTTGGAGGGCGCGTGCAGGCCGGCGGGCCGGCCCGTCTCCCCTAGGCGTGGAGCTGCTGGCAGGCGCGGTCCCACTCCCCGGCCAGCAGACGCGGTATCTCGTCGGCGGCGTCGTCGATGGCCCGTTCGAGCAGGCGCAGCTCGTCGGGGGCCGGACGGGAGAGGACGTGCGGGACCACCTGGTCCTTGTGCCCCGGGTGACCGACGCCGATGCGCAGCCGGGCGAATTCGGCGGTACCGAGGGTCGACTGGATGTGGCGCAGACCGTTGTGCCCGCCGTGCCCGCCGCCCCGCTTGAGCCGGACGCTGCCCGGTGGCAGGTCGATCTCGTCGTGGGCGACCAGGATCGCCTCGGGCGGGATCTTGAAGAAGTTCGCGAGCGCACCGACGGCCTGACCGCTGTGGTTCATATAGGTCATCGGTTTGACCAGCCGGCAGTCGTAGCCGTCGATGAGCACACGGGCACAATCGCCGCGGAACTTGGACTCTTCCCGCAGCTCGCCCCCGTAGCGACGGACCAGCTCATCAACAAGCCAGAACCCGGCATTGTGCCGGGTTCCAGCGTACTTGCTGCCAGGGTTGCCGAGGCCAGCGATGAGCCGGAAATTGCCTTCCCGGCCGGCCACTTCGGCGTTACTCGGACTCGGAGGACTCGGCCTCGTCGCCGCTGCTGGCGCCTCGCGTCTTACGAGTTGCCTGAACCGAGACCACAGGCGCATCGTGCCCCTCGCCCTGTTGCAGCGCCGCCGACTGGACCCCCTCGGGCAGCGTCAGCTCACTGATGTGGACCGCCTGGCCAACCTTGAGGCTGGAAACGTCGATATCGATATGCGGCGGCAGATCCTTGGGCAGGCAGACCACCTCGAGATCGAGCAGGTCGTGGTGGAGCACGCCGCCCTTCTTCACGCCCGGGGACTGCTCCTCGCCGTGGATGTGCAGCGGCACATGCACGGTGATCGGCTGGTCATCGCGAACGCGCTGCAGGTCGATGTGCTGAACCAGCGGTTTGAACGGATGGCGCTGCAGATCCTTGACGATGGCCTGCTCGGTCTCAGAGCCCATCTGGACCTGCAGGATCGTGGAGAAGAAGGACTCCTCCTCGAGCAGCCGGTAGAGCTGATCGTTCTCGAGCGCCACCGGTTGCGGCTCTCTGCCGGCACCGTAGACGACACCCGGGACGCGCCGGGCACGACGCAGACGGCGCATGGCGCCGCGGCCGGTCTCCGTGCGCGGATGCGCGTCGAGCCTCATTTCCACCGTCATGATTGGTTCCACTCCTGGTTGGGAATCACTCCACGAAGAGCTCGCTCACCGACTCGTCGTTGCTGACCCGACGCATCGTCTCGGCGAGGATCTCCGCGATACTCAGTTGTCGAATCTTCGGGCACGCGGCCGCTTGCTCGCCGAGCGGGATGCTGTCGCTGACCACCAGCTCGTCGAGCTCGGAGGCCGCGATCTTATCCACTGCGCTGCCCGAGAGCACCGGGTGGGTGATGTACGCGACCACCTTGCGTGCGCCCCGCTCCTTGAGGGCGCCGGCAGCCTGGCAGAGGGTGCCGGCGGTATCCACGATGTCGTCGACGATGATGCAGGTCTTGTCCTGCACATCGCCGATGATGTTCATGATCGAGGACTCGTTGGGCCGTGGACGACGCTTGTCGATGATGGCCAGCTCGGCATCGTCGAGCCGCTTGGCCACCGCCCGCGCCCGGACCACGCCGCCAACATCCGGCGAGACCACCACCTTGCGCGGGTAGAGCTGACGCCAGATGTCACCGAGCAGGATCGGCGAGGCGTAGACATTGTCCACGGGGATGTTGAAGAACCCCTGAATCTGATCGGCGTGCAGATCCACGGTCACCACCCGGTCGTAGCCGGCAGCCTGCATCATGTCCGCGACCAGCTTGGCCGAGATGGGCACGCGCTGAGAGCGCGGGCGCCGGTCCTGCCGGGCGTAGCCGAAGTACGGGATCACCGCGGTGACGCGCGCGGCCGAGGAACGGCGCAGCGCGTCAACGATCGCCAGCAACTCCATGAGGTTGTCGTTGGCCGGCTGACAGGTGGACTGCACGACGAAGACGTCCTTGCCGCGGACGTGCTCGTTGACCTCCACCATGATCTCGTCGTCGCTGAAACGGCCGACCACCGCGTGCCCGAGGCGGATCTTCAGATGGGCAGCAATGGCCTCCGTCAGTTGCGGGTTGGAGTTCCCCGCAAAGACCATCATGGGTCCGTTTACTTGCACGGCTAGACGTCCACCTTACAACTCGGTGTGTAGCGGATATGGCTGGGGCGGCAGGATTCGAACCTGCGAATCCCGGTACCAAAAACCGGTGCCTTACCGCTTGGCTACGCCCCAGTTGTTGACAGGTCAGCCGGGGTGAGCCGCCGCCGCCAGCGCAGTGTGCAGCGGAGACCGTTCCACGGCCCGAGCGACGAACCCGGACCACCTCCCGGGCAGGCGCTCTAGGGCAGCTTGCGCTGGCTCTTCGGCCTGGAAGCCGACGAAACAGCAGCTGCCGGTGCCACTCATTCGCGCGTCGCCGTGCCGGGCGAGCCACTCGAGGGCTTCAGCCACCGCCGCCCAGCGGCCCCGGACCACCGGCTCGCAGTCGTTGCGAACGGCGCCGGCGCGAAGGTCGGCTATTGTGATCGGAGACGTATCGCGTGTCAATTCCGGTGCGCCAAAGACTTCGGCGGTGGAGATGCTCGCCCCCGGATCGACCACCAGGTACCAGCGGTTGCCCCCCGGCTCGGCGGGCATCGGTCGCAGGTGCTCGCCCACGCCTTCCCCCCAGGCACTGCGCCCACGGACGAACACCGGCACATCGGCGCCGAGGGCCAGACCGAGGCCCGCGAGCGCCTCCTCGCCCAGCCCGGCCCGCCACAGGTGGTTGAGGGCTACGAGCACCGTGGCGGCGTCCGAGGAGCCGCCGCCAACCCCGCCCCCGGCCGGCAGGCGTTTGTCCACATGGATATCCGCGCCGTACCCGCAGTCGGTGGCCACCTGCAGCGCGTGAGCGGCGCGCACGGTCAGGTCGTCCTCCGGGGCGACCCCGGGCAGATCGCTGCAACGCACGATGTACCCGTCGGAGCGCGGGCGCAACCAGATGCGGTCGCCATAGTCGAGCAGCTGGAAAGCTGTCTGCAGCTCGTGGTAACCGTCGGCGCGCCGACCGAGGACGTGAAGGAAGAGGTTGATCTTGGCCGGCGCCGGCCACACGCTCCACTCAGCCATCCCCGCGACTCCACCCCGACAGCGCCACCCGCATCTGCGTCGAGCCACTATGTAGATCCACGCGGCTGGGCAGGTCCATACCGTCCACTTCGGTCCAGCCCTGGAAGTCCACCTCCCAGCCGGCCTGCTCCAGCCGGTCCGGCCGACCGGCGCGATCCAGACTCAGCTCGTCCACCCCCAGGCCCGCGGCCGGACGGCCAACGATCCAGTCGCGCAGTGCAGTCACCGGCAGCCGGTGGCCGGTCTGCGCGGCCAGCAGATCCTCCGGGCTCTGCGCCGTGGCACTCTGCCCGGCGCCGTCGCGCAGGGTCACCTGACCCGGCTGGCCTTCGATGCGCACGGCACCGGCCCCGAAGGGCCCGGAGAGGTTGATGGTGTAGGACTCGCCCCGCTGCTGCCAGCGCAGGGAGAGGCTGACCGCCTCGCCGTCGGCGCGCAGGGCGGCGCGCCCCCTCACCGACCAGTCGCGCAGCTCGGAGCGCTCCTCCAGGAACGCCTCGTAATGCGCCTGCCGCTCGTCCTCGGGGACGAGCAGCGCGCAGCCCGAAAGCACTCCGACCGCCAGCAGCCCGGCAAGCAGCCGCGCCCCCCATCTACTCGTCATCCAGATCCACCTCGTAATCCTCCAACGTCCGCTCCAGAACCCGTCGGCCGCGTTCGGCGTCCAGCGCCCGGCGCCAAACCTGGCGCGCCTGCTCTCGCTCGCCGAGCTCCCAGAGCACCTCGCCCAGGTGGGCACCGATCTCGCCGTGGGGCTCCTTCTCGAAGGCGCGGCGCAGATAGTCCAGCGCGGCCTCCGGATCTCCCTCTCGGTAGAGCAGCCAGCCCTTGCTGTCGAGGAAGGCGGCGTTGTCCGGCTCCTGCTGCAGCGCGCGCTCGATCAGCTCGCGGGCCTCGGCCAGATCGCGCTCGGCATCGACCAGGGTGTAGCCCAGGGCGTTCTGGGCGTGGGCGTCGCCCGGATCTGCCTCGAGGACCCGACGCAGATCCTCCACGGCGCCGTCCACATCCCCGGTCTCCGCACGCACCAACCCGCGCCCGTATAAGATGTCCTGATCGTCGCCGTCCGCCTCCAGCCCGCGCTGGTACGCGCCCAGCGCTGCCTCCGGTCGTCCGGCCTCGCGCAGCAGGTGCCCCTCCAGCAGCGCCGTGCGCGACGTCAGCGCCGGCTGCGTCTCGCGCACCCGCTCCAGGTGCGCCAGCGCGTCGTCGGTCTCCAGGGCGCCGGCGTGCCCGGCCTGGAAGGCAACCCGCAGCAGGGTCGCCCCGGCCTCGCGATCCGCTGGCGCGAGCTCGAAGGCCCGCGCGGCCGCCGCCACCGCCTTGTCGTCATCGCCGGCCCGCTCCGCCGCCGCGGCCAGAACCCGGTGCGCCTCTGGCACGTCGGCGTGGACCTCGGCCAGCTCGGCCAGCACGCGTGCAGCCGCTTCGGCGTCGGCCCCATGCCCGAGGAGCATGCCGAGCTGCAGGAAGGCCTGTCCCGCTGTCCCCGGCCAGCGCTCGATGGTCTTCTCCAGCTCTTCGCGCGCGGCAGTCTCGTCACCCCTGCGCAGGGCCAGCAGGCCGAGCAGCTGATGGGCCTCGACCCGCTCCGGGGCAAGCTCCCGCCAGCGCTCGGCGGCCTCGCGGGCCACGCCCTCCTCTTCGAGGACAAAGCTCAGCTGCACCGCCCGTTCGGCCACGCGCTCGTCGCGGCTGACTGCCATGGCCCGGGCGTAGTGGCTCAGGGCCTGGTCCAGCCGATCCCGGCGCACCGCGATCTCTGCAGCTAGCACATGGCGGATGGCCTCATCCCGTGGCGAGGGCTCCCACGGCTCGGCCTCAGGGGCCAGGGCAGCCGTCGGCGCTTCAGCGGGGGGATCGGTATCGGGCTGGGGGCCGGCACACCCGACGACCAGGGCGCAGACGGCCAGCGCGACACCAGGCCGCAGGCGGCGAAACGCCGGACAGCGGCCGCCCCTGGAGAATTCGATCGGATCGGGCATTTTTTCCGTGGGCGAGACGCTTTACCGAAGCGTCCGCATTTCGTAATAATCCGGGTTGACGCCTGATGGTGCCCTAACGAAGCCTAATGACGCCAGTCTCATGCCATTATTTGCAATTGGACTCAATCACGATAGTGCGCCAGTAGCAGTCCGTGAGAGCCTGGCGTTCAACGCCGAGGCCCTCGGGGACGCCCTGCAGAGCGCCCGCAGCGAGACCGGTGCCGACGAGGTGGCAATCCTCTCCACCTGCAATCGCACCGAGATCTACATCCGGCTGCCGCATACGGACCCCGAGGTGGTCATTGGCTGGCTGACCCGCCACCAGCGGGTGGATCTGCGCAAGGTCCGGCCCCACCTTTACGTTCGCCGCAGCACCGAGGCCATGCGCCACCTGATGCGGGTCTCGGCGGGGCTCGACTCCCTCGTCCTCGGCGAGCCGCAGATCCTCGGCCAGGTCAAGGACGCCTACCACAAGGCGGCCAGCGCCGGCTGCCTCGGCGCGGTGCTCGAGCGCCTGTTCCAGCACGCCTTCTCGGTGGCGAAGCAGGTGCGCACCGACACCGACATCGGCTCCAACCCGATCTCGGTGGCCTTCGCCGCCGTGACCATGGCCAAGCAGATCTTCGACGACTTCCCCAAGCGCACCGCGGTGCTGGTCGGCGCCGGCGAGACCATCGAGCTGGTCGCCCGCCACCTGGCACAGCAGGGGATTGGCCAGGTGCTCGTCGCCAACCGCAACGTCGAGCGCGCCAAACGACTGGCCGAAGCCCACGACGGCGAGGCCATGAGCCTCAACGACCTGCCGCGCCGTCTCCCCGAGGCCGACGTGGTGGTATCCTCGACAGGCAGCTCATTACCCATCCTCGGCAAGGGCACGGTCGAGCGGGCGGTACGCGCGCGCCGGCACAAGCCGATGTTCATGCTCGACCTGGCGGTACCGCGGGACATCGAGCCCGAGGCCGGCGAAATGGACGACGTCTACCTCTACACGGTGGACGACCTGCGCGGGGTAGTGGCCGAGAACATGCGCTCGCGCCAGGACGCCGCGACCCAGGCCGAGGCCATCGTCGAGCAACAGGTCCGGCACTATCTCGAGTGGCGCCGCGCCCGCGACGCCGGCGAGGCGATCCGTTCGTTCCGCAACCGGGCCGAGAGCTACGCCCGCGCCACCCGGGCGCAGGCGGCGCGGCAGCTCTCCCGCGGCGAGGACCCCTTTGAGGTGATCGAGTGGTTGACCCACACGCTCACCCGGCGGCTGGTCCACGCCCCCACCGTTGGCCTGCGGGCCGCCGCCGCCAGCGGCGACCGCACGCGGATCCAGCACGCACTGGAGACCCTGGCCATCGACCAACAGCTGGTAGAGAGGTCTAGTGAAGGCGACGATTCGCAACAAGCTGGAGCGGATGGCGGAACGGCACGAGGAGATCGGCGCGCAGCTGGCGGATCCTGATGTCGTCGGCGACCCGTCGAAATTTGCCGAACTTTCCCGCGAATACGCCCGGCTGGAACCCGTCGTCCAGGACCTGAACGCCTACCGCGAGGCGGCCGATGCGGTCGCCAACGCGGAGGCGATGCTCGACGACAGCGACGCCGAGATCCGCGCCATGGCCGAGGAGGAGGCCGACGAGGCGCGCCATCGGCTCGAGGAACTCGAGGGCCGGCTACAACGGCATCTGGTGCCCACCGACCCCGACGACCAGCGCAACGTCTTCCTCGAGGTGCGCGCCGGTACCGGCGGCGACGAAGCCGCGCTGTTCGCCGGCGACCTGCTGCGCATGTACCTGCGCTACGCCGAGCGCCAGGGCTGGAAGACCGAGATCCTCTCCGCCCGCGAGGGCGAGCATGGCGGCTACCGCGAGGTCATTGCCCGGGTCAGCGGGCGAAGCGTCTACGCCCGCCTCAAGTTCGAGTCCGGCGCCCACCGCGTCCAGCGGGTACCAGCCACCGAGTCCCAGGGGCGGATCCACACCTCGGCGTGCACGGTGGCCATCCTGCCCGAACTCGACGAGGTCAGCGGCATCGAGATCAACACCGCCGACCTGCGGGTGGATACCTTCCGCTCGTCGGGCGCCGGCGGCCAGCACGTCAACACCACCGACTCGGCCGTACGCATCACCCACCTGCCCAGCGGGCTGGTGGTGGAGTGCCAGGACGAGCGTTCGCAAAACAAGAACCGCGCCAAGGCGATGGCGCTGCTCCAGGCGCGCCTCAACGAGCAGGAGCGGGCCCGGCAGCAGTCGGAGCGCAGCGAACAGCGCCGCCTGGCGGTGGGGTCGGGGGATCGCTCAGAGCGGATCCGGACCTACAATTTCCCGCAGGGCCGGGTGACGGACCACCGCATCGGGCTTACGCTCTACAAGATCGAGCAGATCATGGAAGGGGGGATGGATGAACTCCTGGATGGACTGATCCAGGAGCACCAGGCCGAAGCCCTCGCCGAAATCGCCGAGGACTCCGGCTGATAAAACCGCGGCGCAGCGCGTGATCTAGGCCACGCGCTGGCGCTCGCGGATCTCCTCCAGCGACTTGCAGTCGATGCACATGGTCGCTGTCGGGCGCGCCTCAAGCCGACGCAGGCCGATCTCGACCCCGCACTGCTCGCAGTAGCCGTAGTCGCCCGTGCGGATGCTCTCCAGCGCCTGATCGATCTTGCGGATCAGCTTGCGCTCCCGGTCCCGGGCCCGCAGCTCCAGGGCAAACTCTTCCTCCTGGGTCGCCCGGTCCGACGGGTCGGCGTGGTTGTTGGCGTCGTCGCGCATGTGGTGAACGGTGCGCTCCACCTCCTCCTGGAGTTCGCGCTTCCACGCCAGAAGCAGCTGTCGGAAGTGCTCCAGCTGCTCGTCGCTCATGTACTCTTCGGTCTCGCCGGCCTGATACGGCTCAAAGCCCTTGACCGGCATCGCGTGTCTCGTCGGAGCCATACCGCGTCCTCCTCCCTTTGCGGCCCTCGCCGCCCTCAGCGAAGCGCTCGGGCTGTGCTCGCCAGAGCACTAGCCCGAGAGAAATACATCAGCATTTGCGCAGAGTCAACTACAGCAGTGCGCGCTCGCGCAGGCTGCCGCGCAGCTGCCCTGCGGCCTCCCGGAGGACCTGTTCGGTGGTCTCCCAGTCGATGCAAGCATCGGTGATGGACACCCCGTAGTCCAGCGTGCCCGGGTCGGCACCGAGCTTCTGGCTGCCCCATCCGATATTGCTCTCGAGCATCACCCCGACGATCGAGCGGTTGCCCTCGCGGATCTGACGGATGACATCCTCGAGGACCATCGACTGCAGCGCCGGGTCCTTGTTGGAATTGGAGTGGCTGCAGTCGACCACCACGCGCTGCGGCATGCCGGCCTTCTCCAGAGCCTGCTCGCAAAGGCGGATGCTCACCGAGTCGTAGTTCGGCTGCGAGCCGCCGCGCAGCACGACATGGCCGTACTGGTTGCCGCGCGTCCGGATGACCGTGATGCGCCCCTCCTGATCGATGCCCAGGAAGCTGTGGGGCGACGCTGCCGATTGCAGGGCGTTGATCGCCACCGTCTGGCTGCCGTCGGTGGCGTTCTTGAACCCCACCGGAGTGGAGAGGCCGCTGGCCAGCTCGCGGTGGGTCTGGGACTCCGTGGTGCGGGCGCCGATGGCGGTCCAAGAGACCAGATCGCCGTAATACTGCGGCGCGTAGGGGTCGAGGGCCTCGGTGGCCGTGGGCAACCCCATGGCGGCGATCTCGCGCAGCAGCTCGCGCCCCATGCGCAGACCCTTGTCAATCCGGAACGAGTCGTCCATATCCGGATCGTTGATCAGGCCCTTCCAGCCCGTGGTGGTACGCGGCTTCTCGAAATACACCCGCATGACCACGTAGATGTGGTCGCTGAGCTCATCGTGCAGCGCCTTGAGCCGCCGCGCATAGTCGAGCGCCGCCTCGGGGTCGTGGATGGAGCACGGCCCGACCACGGCGAACACGCGCTGATCCTTGCCATCGAGGATATCCCGCAGGGCCTGACGCCCCTCCAGCACGGTCTGCCGGGCGGCATCCGTCAGCGGGACCTCGGCCTTGATCTCAGCCGGAGTCGGAAGACGCTCACCGTTGGCTACGTTGACGTCGTTGACGTTATCGCTCTCTTGCATGTCGGTCTCGAGTCGCCCCGCCCGCCGGCGGGTGGTGAATGGCTAGCCGATCAATAGTAATCGCGCTTGACTCAGACCATCAAGGAGCTTTAGACCGCGTGCCGCACCGCGGCCCGCCAGTAGTAGCCGGGCGAACCGCCGTGCACGGCGGCGGCGTCGATGACCAGCCGCACCACCTCGCCGCCGGCAGCGGGGACGGAGAACATCGGCTCGAGGAGCACCTCCTCGAGCACTGCACGCAGGGCGCGGGCCCCGGTGCCCCGCGCCTGCGCCCGCCGCGCCACCGCCTCAAGGCCGTCGGCGGTGATCTCGAGCTCACAGCCGTCGCGGGCGAACAGGAGCTGGTATTGACGGATTAGGGCGTTGCGCGGCTCGGTCAGGATACGGATTAAGTGCTCGGTGGATAGCGGCTGCAGGCACTCGACCACCGGCAGGCGACCAACCAGCTCGGGGACCAGGCCGAAACGCTGCAGCGCAGCGGCGCGATGGGCCATGGGCGCCGCCGGGCCAGTGGCGGCAGCGGTGAAACCCGCACCCGGGCGCTCGGCGGCGAGGGCCTCCAGGCCCTCGAAGGCGCCGCCGCAGATGAACAGGATCTGGCCGGTATCGACGGTAACCGGGCTGCCCTGGCACCCGGCGCTGGAGACCGTCACCCGGCGCCCTTCGAGCAGCTTGAGCAACGCCTGCTGCGCCCCCTCGCCGGCCAAATCGGGTCCGCCTTCGACCCCACCCCGGGCGGCGAGCTTGTCGATCTCGTCGATGTAGACAATGCCCCGCGCAGCCCGCTCCGGATCGGCGTCACAGGCCGCGAGCAGCCGCCCGATCACCGCTTCGACATCCTCGCCGGCGTAGCCGGAGGCGGTCAGCGTGGTGGCGTCAACGCTCACGAAGGGGACCTCGACGCAGCGCGCCAGGCACTCGGCCAGGTGGCTCTTGCCGGTGCCGCTGGGGCCGACAAGCAGGATGTTGCTCTTGCCCAGCTGCACCGACTCGCCGCGGGCGGCAGCGACCAGGCGTTTGTAGTGGTTGTAGACGGCGACCGAGAGGACCTTCTTGGCCTGCTCCTGACCGACGACGTAGTGATCCAGATAGCGGCGCAGCGACCGGGGCACCGGCAGGGAGGCGAGGATCCGCTGCTGCCGGCGCTCGCGATCGGCCTCCAGCGCTTCGTTGCAGCTGGCGATGCAGTGCTCGCAGATAAACGCCGCCTCGCCGCCGATCAGCGGCCCGGCGACCTGCTCATCGTGCCCGCAGAAGGAACAGCGCCGCTCGGTCTCCTCTGGCACACCCGGGATGCTCTCGGGGGCCTCGAGCCAGGCACCGGACACATCGCCACACCATCCCGGCATTGCACTCTCCCCGCTGCTCGTTTGCCATAGGCCTCACCCTGTTCCAACGGCAGGCCAGCAGGAACCTTGAGAGTGGTATACTCCCGTCCATGGATCGCAAACTACTCGACATCCTCTGCTGCCCGATCACCAAGCGCCCCCTGCAGCCGCTCTCGGCGCAGGAGCTGGAGGCGCTCAATCGCCACATCGCCGAGGGGCAGGCCCGCTACCTGGACGACACGGTGGTGGACGCGCCACTGGACGAGGGCCTGATCACCGACAACGGCAGCCGTATCTACCGGGTGGATGACGGCATCCCGGTGATGCTCGAAGAGCGCAGCATCCCGGGCGCCACCGCCGGGCGCGGCTGAGCGGCGAGACCCCTGCGGGAGGGCCGGTGAGCGAGGCAGGGCGGAGCATCGGCCAGGCGCTGCGCGAGGGCATCGATGCGCTGCGGGCGTCGAGCGCGTCGGCGCGGCTTGATGCCGAGCTGCTTCTCGCCGAGGTCCTCGGTGTCGGCCGCAGCCACCTGTTCGCCTTCCCCGAGCGCCCGGTCCCCACCGCGACCATCGACGCCTACCGGAACCTGCTCACCCGTCGGGCCGCCGGTGAGCCCGCGGCCTACCTGCTGCGCCGCTGCGAGTTCCGCGACCTGTCGCTGACGGTGACCCCGGCAGTCCTTGTGCCCCGCCCCGAGACCGAACACCTGGTCGAGCAGGCCCTGGCTTGCCTGCCCGCCGGGGGCAGCCTGCTCGAGCTGGGCACCGGCAGCGGCGCCATCGCCCTGGCGGTGGCCAGCGAACGCCCCGACGCCCGGATCACCGCCACCGAGCGCAGCGAGGCTGCCCTGGCCGTGGCGCGGGAGAACCGGCAACGCCTGGGACTGACGAGCGTGGAGCTGATCGCCGGTGACTGGGACGAGGGGGTGCCGGCCGGCCCCTTCCAGGTCATCGCCAGCAACCCACCTTACGTCGAGACCACCGCTCCGGAGTGGACCAACGGCGGCCTCGGGCACGAGCCGCGCGAGGCGCTGGCCGCCGGCTGCGACGGGCTGGCAGCTATCCGCAGCCTGCTTGCACCGGCTGCCGGAGAGCTGGCCCGGGGCGGCTGGCTGATGCTCGAGCACGGCGCTGCCCAGGGCGAGGCCGTGCGCGGGCTGTTCGCCGCCGCCGGGCTGGAACAGGTGCGCACCGAGCGCGACCTGGCCGGACTCGAGCGACTGACGCTGGGGAGACGACCGTGAACGACGAGCAGCTGCTGCGCTACAGCCGGCAGATCATGCTGCCGGAGCTCGATATTGCCGGGCAGCAGCGCCTGGCCGGCAGCCGGGCGCTGATCGTGGGCGCCGGCGGGCTGGGCTCGCCGCTGGCCCTCTACCTCGGGGCCGCCGGGGTGGGCGAACTGCGCATCGCCGATGACGACACC
The DNA here is from genome assembly GCF_022228025.1 of Halorhodospira sp. 9622. Classification (NCBI taxonomy): domain Bacteria; kingdom Pseudomonadati; phylum Pseudomonadota; class Gammaproteobacteria; order Chromatiales; family Ectothiorhodospiraceae; genus Halorhodospira; species Halorhodospira sp. 9622. The sequence continues at coordinate 139,847 of NZ_JAJNRE010000006.1, forward strand.
GTGGACCTGTCCAACCTGCAGCGCCAGATCGCCCACCGCCACGACGCCATCGGCCAGCCCAAAGCGACCTCAGCGGCGCGGGCCGTCGCCGCTCGCAACCCGGAGATCACCCTCTCGCCGCTGCAGGAGCACCTCGAGGGCGGGCGCCTGAGCGCTGAGGTGGCCGCTGCCGACGTGGTCATCGACGCCACCGACAACTTCGCCACCCGCTTCGCCCTCAACGCCGCCTGCGTGGCGGCACAGCGGCCGCTGGTCAGTGCCGCGGTGATCCGTTGGGAGTTGCAGGTCACCGCCTTCCGCCCCGGCGGACGACCCTGCTACCGCTGCATCTACGCCGAAGGGGATGAGCCGCAGCTGACCTGCAGCGAAAGCGGGGTGCTCGGCCCCCTGCCCGGCGTGGCAGGGACCCTCGAGGCGGTGGAGGCGATCAAGATCCTCTCCGGCGCCGGCGACCCCCTCTTCGGCCGCCTGCTGCTGATCGACGCCCTGCGCATGCGCCTGCGCACACTGACCGTGAACGCCGACCCCCACTGCCCGGTCTGCGCCGACGCGGCGTAGACCCCAGTCAGTGGTAGCTATCGCTGCCCGGGGCAGCGTTGGCGTCGCTGAGCACCTGCGCCACATCGACCCGGTCGTAGCTGTAGGTGGCGCCGCAGAACTGGCAGCGCACCTCGACCACACCCTCCTCGGCGAGCACCTGCTCGACCTCCTCGCGGCCGAGACCGCGGAGGATGGAGGCGATGCGGCCGGCCGAGCAGCGACACCGGAAGGCGAGCGTGCGCGGCTCGAAGACGCGCACGGTCTCCTGATGGAAAAGCCGGTGCAGGACATCGTGCGCCGGCCGCTCGAGCAGCTCGCGATCGGTCAGCGTCTCGGCCAGGTAGCCGATGCGATCCCAGGCGTCGGGATCCGCCTCGGTGGGCTGCGTGCCGCCACTGGCGGGCAGCCGCTGGAGCAGCAGCCCACCGGCCCGCCGGCCGTCGCAGGCCAGGTGCAAGCGGGTGGGCAGCTGCTCGGAATCCCGGAAGTAGGCTTCCAGCGTGGCCGCCAGACCGCCGTCATCGATGCCGACTACGCCCTGATAGCGCTGTCCCTCCTCCGGCTCGATGGTGATGGCCAGGCGGCCGCCGGCGCACAGCTCGGCGAGGCCGCCGCGGGCGGGTTCGCCCTCGTAACGGGCGGTTCCGCGGAGGGTCCCGTCGGAGGCGTCCACCTGGGCCAGCAGCATGGACACCGCCGCGCCCTCGCCCCCCTCGACCTGGAGGCTGAGCACACCGTCGGAGCGGATGGTGGCACACATCAGCGCCGCCGCAACCATGGCTTCGCCGAGTAGACGCGCCACCGCCGGCGGGTAGTCGTGGTGCTCACGAACGGCGGCGAACACCTGATCCAGCTGCACGATCTCGCCGCGTACGTCCGCGTTCTCGAAGATGAAGCGTTGACTGGCGTCGCTCACGATCCGTCCAGCTTTCTCTTGAGTAGCTCGTTGACCTGCTGCGGGTTGGCCTTGCCGCCGGAGGCCTTCATGACCTGCCCGACGAAGAAGCCGAAGAGCTTCTCCTTGCCCGCACGGTACTGCTCGAGCTGCTTCGGGTTGTTGGCGATGGCCTCGTCGACTAGGGCCTCGATGGCCGAGGTGTCGGTGACCTGCTTGAGGCCCTTACTCTCGATCACCTCGTCCGGCTCGCCCTCGCCGGCCCACATGGCCTCGAAGACATCCTTGGCGCCACGGCTCGAGAGGGTCTCGTCCTCGACCCGGGCCACCAGCTTGCCGAGCATCTCCGGGGTGACCGGCGAGTCGCCGATCTCCCGACCATCCTTGTTGAGGTAGGCGAGCAGCTCGCTCATCAGCAGGTTGGCAGTGCGCTTGGCGAAGCCGCCGGACTCGCTGACCGCGTGCTCGAAGTAATCGGCCATGTCCCGGGTGGCGGTCAGCACGCCGGCGTCGTAGGCCGGCAGGCCGTACTCCTCCTCGAAGCGCCGGCGCTTCTCGTCCGGCAGTTCGGGCAGGGTCTCGCGCACCTCTTCGACCAGCGCCGAGTCCACCTCCACGGGGAGCAGGTCCGGCTCCGGGAAGTAGCGGTAGTCGTTGGCCTCCTCCTTGGTGCGCATGGAGCGGGTGACGCCCTTGTCGACGTCGTAGAGGCGGGTTTCCTGGACGACTTCACCGCCGGACTCGAGCAGATCGATCTGCCGCTCGACTTCGTACTCGAGGGCCCGCTCGACGAAGCGGAAGGAGTTGAGGTTCTTGAGTTCGGCGCGGGTGCCGAAGGCTTGCTGCCCGGCCGGACGCACCGAGACGTTGGCGTCGCAGCGGAAGGAACCTTCCTGCATGTTGCCGTCGCAGATCTCCAGGTAGCGCACCAGGGCGTGGAGCTTCTTCATGTAGGCGGCGGCCTCGGCCGGCGAGCGCAGATCCGGTTCCGAGACGATCTCCATCAGCGGCGTCCCCGCGCGGTTGAGATCCACCCCGGTCATGCCGTGGAAATCCTCATGCAGGGACTTGCCGGCATCCTCCTCGAGGTGGGCACGGGTGATGCCGATGCGCTTGCCGACGCCGTCCTCGAGTTCGATGTCCAGCTGACCACCCTCGACGATGGGCAGGTCGTACTGCGAGATCTGATAACCCTTGGGCAGATCGGGGTAGAAGTAGTTCTTGCGCGCAAAGACCGACCGCGGCGCGATGCGCGCCCCGACGGCCAGGCCGAACTTGATGGCCATGCGCACCACCTCGCGGTTGAGCACTGGCAGCACCCCGGGCATGCCGAGGTCCACCGGACAGGCCTGGGTGTTCGGCTCGGCGCCGTAGGCGGTCGGCGCGCCGGAGAAGATCTTGGTGCGGGTCGCGAGCTGCGCGTGGATCTCGAGACCGATGACGGTTTCCCACTTCATGGGTGCGGTCGCTCCGTAGGCTTTGGGCGCGTCGAGCGGACGCGGGCGTTGGTTCCAGGGTATCCGGGGTCGCCCCGCATCTACTCGAACCCTTCAGGGACCTGCTTGTGCCAGTCCGTAACCTGTTGGTACTTGTGCCCGACGTTCAGCAGCCGGGCTTCGTCGAAGTAGCCGCCGATCAGCTGCAGCCCCACGGGCCGGCCGCGCGAGAAGCCGGCGGGGACCGACAGGCCGGGCAGGCCGGCGAGGTTCACCCCGAGGGTGTAGATGTCGGAGAGATACATCTGCACCGGGTCATCGGCGCGCTCGCCCAGATCGAAGGCCGGGGTCGGCGAGGTGGGGCCGGCCAGCACGTCGACCTGCTCCAGCGCCTGGCGGAAGTCGTCCGCCACCAGGCGGCGGATCTGCTGCGCCTTGCGGTAATAGGCGTCGTAATAGCCGGCGGACAGCGCGTAGGTGCCAACCAGAATGCGGCGCTGGACCTCGTCGCCGAAGCCCTCGGCACGGCTGCGCTTGTAGAGATCCTCCAGATCCTGCGGGTCAGCGCAACGGTGGCCGAAACGCACGCCGTCAAAGCGCGCCAGGTTGGACGAGGCCTCGGCCGGCGCGATGACGTAGTAGGCCGGCAGGGCCAGCTCCATGTTGGGCAGCTGCACCTCGACGAGTTCGGCGCCCTCGCCCTCAAGCACCTGCAGGGAGGCCTCGACCCGGGAGCGGACGTCGGGATCGAGCCCCTCGCCGAAGAACTCCCGCGGTACGCCGATGCGCAGCCCCTTGATTGAGCGGTTGAGCGACTCGCTGTAGTCGGGCACCACATGGTCGACGCTGGTCGAGTCGCGCTCGTCCAGGCCGGCCATCGGACCAAGCAGCAGCGCCAGGTCCTCGGCAGTGCGTGCGAACGGCCCGGCCTGATCGAGGCTGGAGGCGAAGGCCACCATGCCGTAGCGCGAAACGCGGCCGTAGGTGGGCTTGAGTCCGCAGATCCCGGAGAGTGCCGCCGGCTGCCGGATCGAGCCGCCGGTGTCGGTCCCCGTGGCAGCCGGGGCCAGGCGCGCCGCCACAGCGGCGGCCGAGCCGCCGGAGGAGCCGCCGGGGACCGCGTCCAGGTCCCAGGGGTTGCGCACCGGACCGAAGTAGCTGGTCTCGTTGGACGACCCCATGGCGAACTCGTCCATGTTGGCTTTGCCGAGCATGACCACGCCGGCCTCGGCCAGACGCCGCACCACGGTGGCGTCGTACGGCGCACGAAAGGGCTCAAGCATGCGCGAGCCGCAGGTGGTCGCCACCCCGTCGGTACAGAAGATGTCCTTGTGGACCAGCGGCACGCCGGTCAGTGGCCCGGCCTCGCCGGCGCGCAGCCGGGCGTCGGCGGCGTCCGCGGCAGCTCGGGCCTGCTCGGCGGTGACGGTGATCAGGCTGTTGAGCCCGGGGTCGTACGTCTCGATGCGCTTGAGCAGGGCATCGGTGAGTTCACGGCTGGAGACTTCTCCGGCGTGCAACGCCGCGGAGATCTCGGCAACGGTCTTCTGGTGCATGGGTGTTCGGCTTCCGTTACTCGACGACGCGGGGGACGAGGTACAGGCCGGCCTCGACGGCCGGCGCCCCGGACTGATAGTGATCGCGCAGGTTGGGCTCGGTGACCTCGTCCGGGCGCAGGCGCTGCGTGGCATCCCAAGGGTGGGCCATAGGCTCGACGCCCTCGGTATCGACGCTTGCCATCTGCTCGACGAACTCCAGGATCCCCGTCAGGTCGCGGGCGTACCCGGAAACCGCCCCGTCGTCGATCCGGATGCGGGCCAGGTGCGCGATCTGCTGCACCTCATCTGCCTCGATGGCCATAGAGCCTTTCTCCCCATAACTGGCGCGATAGCAACCGTAAAACCTACCATAGCCCCGAGCTTGCCCAAACCCCGGGGCACTGCTAGATTGAGCCACCTTCGACCTTAGGAACGCTGGGCATGTTTAAGGGTATCCGCGGACTCTTCTCCAACGATCTATCCATCGATCTTGGCACGGCCAACACGCTGATCTACCTGCGCGGTCAGGGCATCGTCCTGAGCGAGCCGTCGGTGGTCGCCATCCAGCAGGATCGCGACGGCGGCAGCAAGCGCATCGCGGCGGTCGGCGCCGAGGCCAAGCGCATGCTCGGGCGCACCCCGGGGACGATCCGCGCCATCCGGCCCCTGAAGGACGGCGTCATCGCCGACTTCACGGTGACCGAGAAGATGCTCCAGCACTTTATCAAGAAAGTGCATGAGGCCCGTTTCTTCAAGCCCAGCCCGCGGGTGCTCGTCTGCGTGCCGTGCGGCTCGACCCAGGTCGAGCGCCGGGCCATCCGCGAGTCGGCGGCCGGCGCCGGGGCCCGCGAGGTGCACCTGATCGAGGAACCGATGGCGGCGGCCATCGGCGCCAATATGCCCGTCGACGAGGCCAGCGGCTCGATGGTGCTCGATGTCGGCGGCGGCACCTCGGAGGTCGCGGTGCTCTCGCTCAACGGCATCGTCTACTCCGCCTCGGTCCGCCTCGGCGGCGATCGCTTCGACGAAGCCATCGTCAACTACGTCCGTCGCAACTACGGGATCCTCATCGGAGAAGCCACCGCCGAGCGCATCAAACAGGAGATCGGTACCGCTTTCCCCGATACCGAGGTCAACGAGATCGAGGTCCGCGGCCGCAACCTGGCGCAGGGCGTGCCGCGCAGCTTCACCCTGAACTCCAATGAGATCCTCGAGGCGCTCCAGGAGCCGCTGTCCGGGATCGTCTCGGCGCTCAAGACCGCTCTGGAACAGACGCCGCCGGAACTCGGCGCCGACGTTGCCGAGCGCGGTATCGTGATCACTGGCGGCGGTGCGCTGCTGCGCAACCTCGACCGGCTGATCATGGAGGAGACCGGGCTGCCGGTGGTCGTCGCCGACGAGCCGCTGACCTGTGTCGCCCGTGGCGGTGGCCGGGCCCTGGAGCTCATGGACGAACGGGGCGCCGATCTGTTCGTCAGCGAATAGACGAACCACCGCAGCTGCAAACCCGGGTGGGGCCTGCGTTAGACTGGCAGGCTCCGCAAGCTGACGCTGCGAGGCTCGGTGAACCATTAAGCCGTTATTCACACAGGGTCCGTCGGCCACCGTGCGCCTGGTGCTGCTGGCCACGGTCTCGATCCTGCTCATGAGCCTGGACCACCGCGAGCACCTCGTCGAGCCGGTCCGCGAGACCGTCTCCGGGGTGGTGTATCCGCTGCGGTTCGTCGTCGACGCCCCCTTCTCCATCGCGGAACGGGTCTCCGAGCGGCTGGCCACACGCCATCAGATCATGGAGGAAAACCGCCAGCTGCGCGACCGGCACCTGGCGTACCAGGAGCGGCTCCAGCGCATGCAGGCCCTGGAGCGGGAGAACGAGCGCCTGCGCGAGCTGCTCGGCTCCTCGGAACGGCTCGAGACCGAGGTGGCCATCGCCGAGCTGATGCGCGTCGAGCTCGACCCCCACACCCACCTGGTCGAGATCGACCGCGGTGCCAGTCAGGGGGTGTTCGTCGGCCAGCCGGTCCTGGATGCCAACGGGGTCATGGGCCAGGTGGACCGGGTCGGACCCCGCTCGGCCAGCGTGCGGCTGATCTCCGACCCAAGCCACGCCATCCCGGTGGAGAACCATCGCAACGGGCTGCGCACCGTGGCTCTGGGCAGCGGCGACCCGCAGCGACTGGAGCTGGCCAACGTGCCGGGCAACGCCGACATCCGCGAGGGTGATCTGCTCACCGCCTCCGGGTTTGGCGGCGCCTTCCCACGCGGCTACCCGGTCGCCGAGGTCACCTCGGTGGAGGTGGAGGCCGGCGAGCCCTTCGCGCGGGTGACCGCCCGGCCGGCCGCGGAACTCGACCGCAGCCGCAAGCTGCTGCTGGTCTCCGTGGCCGACGACCCGGATACGCCCGGCGCCGAGGACGACGCCGGGGCCGCCGACGACAAGAGCGAGGACGAGTCTTGACGGGTCATCGGCCACGCAATGGGGGCGGGGTGATCCTGCTCAGCTTCATCATCGCCCTGATGCTGACCATCGTACCCATGCCGGGCTGGGCGCAGGAGTTCCGCCCGGAGTGGACGGCGCTGATCCTGCTCTACTGGAGCCTGGCGTTGCCCGAGCGCGTGGGCGTCGGCGTCGGGTGGCTGGCCGGGCTGTTCCAGGACGCCCTGCTCGGGACCCTGCTCGGGCAGCACGCCCTGGCCTTCGCCCTGATCGCCTTCCTGGCGCTGCGGCTGCACCAGCACCTGCGCCTGGTGCCGGTCTGGCAGCAGGCGCTGGTCGTGCTCGGGCTGCTGCTGGTGGCGCAGTTGGTGATCCTCTGGATCAACGGCATCATCGGACGGCCGGCACCGGACTGGCAGGCGTGGGCTGCGATCCTGGTTGGCGCTGCCATCTGGCCGATGGTCTTTCACATCATGAGGGGGGTGCGGCGCCGCTTCCAGGTGCAGTGACACCGGCGGGAACGGCGGGCAATGAGGTAGCTGGTGAGCCTTTCCATTCGCGATCAGCAACAGGACGCCTCCAGGATCCGGCGACGGATCGTGGTGGCCGGCGTGTTGTGCATCCTCGTGGTCGCCGGGCTGATGACCCAGATGGTGCGCCTGCAGGTGGTCGATCACCATCACTACGCCACCCTCTCCCAGGAGAACCGCATCAAGGTCAACGCGATCCCGCCGAGTCGCGGCCAGATCCTCGATCGCAATGGCGCCATCCTTGCGGAAAACCGCCCCTCTTACCAGCTGGTGGCGACCCCGGAGCGCGTCCCGGACATCGACACCATGCTCGACGAGGTCGGCGAGATCATCGAGATCACTGAGGCCCAGCGCGAGCGCTTCCTCAACCGCCTGAACAACTCCCGTCACTTCGAGGCCCTGCCGCTGCGCACCCGACTGGACGAGGAGGAAGTGGCCAAGCTCGCCGTCCACCGCCACCGCTTCCCCGGCCTGGAGGTGGATGCCCGGCTGGTACGCCACTACCCGCAGGGCCAGACCGGGAGTCACGCCGTGGGCTACGTCGGGCGCATCACCGCCCGGGACCTGCGCCGCATCGACCGCACTGCCTACCGCGGGACCAATCACATCGGTAAGAGCGGGATCGAGCACGCCTACGAACAGGTCCTCCACGGTGAGGTGGGCGTCGAGCGTGTGGAGACCAACGCCGCCGGCCGCGTGCTACGCACCCTCGACCGCCACCCGCCGCGATCCGGCGACGACCTCATCCTGACCCTAGACATCGATCTGCAGGACGCCGCAGAGCGCGCCCTGGGCGATCAGCGCGGGGCGGTGGTGGCCCTGGACCCGGACAGCGGCGACATCCTGGCCATGGCCAGCCGTCCGCACTACGACCCCAACAAGTTCGTCCGCGGCATGAGCCGGGAGCGCTTCCAGGAGCTGGAGGACACTGGCTGGCAACCGCTGATCAACCGCCCGATCCGCGGGCTCTATCCGCCGGCCTCCACCATCAAGCCCTTCGTCGGCCTGGCCGCCCTGGAACATGACGTCATCCGCCCGGATACCGAGATCCACTGCGACGGCAGCTATCACGTGGAGGGCCGCGACGAACCCTTCCGCTGCTGGCGGGACTGGGGGCACGGGGATACCGACTTTGTCCGGGCGGTGGCCGAGTCGTGCAACGTCTTCTTCTACGACACCGCCTTCCGCCTCGGGATCGATCGGATGTCCGCGTTCCTCGAGCCGTTCGGCTTCGGCACGCCGACCCGGGTGGACACCTCCGGCGAACGCAGCGGGATCCTCCCCAACCGCGACTGGAAGCGCCGTGCCCTGGGCGGCGGCTGGTACCACGGCGAGACCGTGATTACCGGCATCGGCCTGGGCTACTTCAGCACCACGCCCATGCAGCTGGCCCGGGCCACCGCCATCCTGGCGAACCAGGGACGCATCGTCGAACCGCGCCTGGTCCAGACGATCCGCGATGGCGAAGCGGGACACGAGTCGCGAACCGCCGCTAGCACCCCCCAGGAACGCATCGAGCTGAACGACCCGGAGCACTGGGAGCTCACTACCGAGGCCATGCGAGCCGCCGTCGAGCACCCCCGCGGCACGGCGCGGCTGATCGGCGACGATCTGGACTACAGCCTGGCCGGCAAGACCGGTACCGCGCAGGTCACCGAGAGCCGCGAGGACGACGACGAGGAGGAGATCCCCGAGCATCTGCGCAGTCACGCCCTGTTCATCGGTTTCGCGCCAGCGGAGGATCCGGAGATCGCCGTGGTCGTGGTGGTCGAGAACGCCGAGGGCGGCGGCGGTGCCGCAGCGGCCCCGGTGGCCCGCGCCGTTACCGATGTCTGGCTGACCGAAGATTACGCCTTCCTCGAGGACCTGGAGGCCGGCCGCATCGACGAGAGCGAGGTCGAGGACGAGGAAGAGGCCCCGATGGAGCTGATGCCATGAGCACAAGCGCCCTGCCCGGCAGCCAGGGGGTTGGTGTCCGGCTCTCGTTCCTGCAGTCGCGACTACACCTCGACGGGGTGCTGCTGACCGCGTTGGCCGCTGTCGCCGCCTTCGGCGTGGCAGTCCTATACAGCGCCTTCGGCGAGGACTGGGACCAGACCCGGAACCAGGTCATCCGCGTCTCCTTCGGCTTCCTGGCGCTATTCGCCTGCGCGCAGATTCCGCCGCGCACCCTGCGCCGCTGGGCACCTTGGGTCTTCGGCGTGGGCATGGCGCTGCTGGCCGCGGTGATGGTCATGGGCGTCATCGGTCAGGGGGCGCAGCGCTGGATCGACCTCGGCTTCATGCGCTTCCAGCCGGCCGAGCTGATGAAACTGGCCCTGCCGCTGATGCTCGCCTGGCTGCTGGCCGATCACGACATCCCGCCCCGCCCGCGGCGCGTGATGCTGGCGCTGGTGCTGATCGCCGCGCCGGTCGGGATGATCGCCGTCCAGCCGGACCTGGGCACCGCCGTGCTGGTGGCGGCCTCAGGCTTCTTCATCCTCTTCCTGGCCGGCCTGGGGTGGCGGTGGATCCTGGGCGGCGTCGCCGGAGCCGGCGCCGCGGCACCGCTGCTGTGGTTCTTCGTCATGCACGACTACCAGCGCGCCCGGGTACTGACCTTCCTCAACCCCGAGAACGACCCCCTCGGCGCGGGCTACCACATCATCCAGTCGAAGATCGCCATCGGCTCCGGCGGGCTGTTCGGCAAGGGCTGGCTCAACGGCTCCCAGGCGCACCTGGAGTTCATTCCTGAACGCCACACCGACTTCGTGCTGGCGGTGGTGGCCGAGGAGTTCGGCCTGATGGGCGTGGCGCAGCTGCTCGCCGTCTATCTAATCATCGTCGGCCGCGGCCTCTACATCGCCGCCCGCGCTCAGGACAACTTCAGCCGTCTGCTCGCCGGCAGCATCTCGCTGACGTTCTTTATCTACGTCCTGGTCAACGCCGGGATGGTCTCGGGGCTGCTGCCTGTGGTCGGTCTGCCGTTGCCGCTGGTCAGCTACGGCGGCTCGTCACTGGTGACCATCATGGCGGCTTTCGGTATTCTCATGGCCATTCACACCCACCGTCGTCTCTGGTCGTGAGGGCCTGCAGCCGGTCATGAACCAACGCCTCCGTCACGCCACCGTGGCACTGCTGTGCGCCAGTGCGCTGCTCGGCACTGCCACCGCCACCACCACCGAGCGCGAGCGTTTCGCCGATCAAGTGGCCGAGCGCCACGACCTGGACGCCGAGCACCTGCGCGCGGTGCTCGCCGCCGCCGAGCACGATGAGCGGGTGCTCGAGCGCATCGCCGCCCCGGCCGAAGGACTCCCCTGGCACGAGTACCGCGGGATCTTCCTCACCGAAGAGCGCATTGCTGCCGGCCGCGACTACGGATCCGAGCACCGCCGAATGCTTGCCGAGGTCAGCGACGAGCACGGCGTGCCCGAGCCGGTGATCCTGGCCATCCTCGGCGTGGAGAGCTACTACGGCCAACGCCGCGGCGACCACCGGGTCCTCGACGCCCTGAGCACGCTGGGCTTCTCCGACCACCCGCGTGCCGGCTTCTTCCGGGACGAGCTGGAGGCCTACCTACTGCTCAGCCACGAGAACGAGTGGGACCCCACGGAGCCCACCGGCTCCTACGCCGGCGCCCTGGGTAAGGCGCAGTTCATCCCGTCGAGCTACCGCGCCTACGCCGTGGATCAGGACGGCGACGGGCGCCGCGACCTGATCGACAACCCGGCGGATGCCGCCGGCAGCGCCGCCCACTACCTGGCCCGGCACGGCTGGGAGCCCGGCGCGCCGGTAGCCCGCCGGGTGGAGGCCGAGGGCGCAGACTGGCAGCAGGCGCTGGCCGACACCAACCGCCCCGTGCCCGCCCGAAAGACCGTCGCCGAGCTGGAGGCGCTGGGGGTCGAGGTGCCGGAGTCGCTCGACGGCGACACCCCGGCGGCGCTCATCGAACTCGAGGGCGAAAGCGGCCCGCAGCTGTGGCTGACGCTGCAGAACTTCTACGTCCTGACCCGTTACAACCACAGCGCCCTCTACGCCATGGCCGTCTACCAGCTGGCCGAGGCCATTGCCGGGGGGCAACCCGAGTGAGGCCGCTTGCCACGGTGCTGCTCACTACGGCCAGCGGCGTAGCACTGATCGCCGGCTGCGCCGCCCCGGAGCGCGACCTGCCACCGCCCCGTCCGGATGAGGACCCGGCCGAACGGGTTGCCACCGACGGGCCCTCGGATCGCGACCCCGAGGAACTCGCCCGCCTGCCCGACGCCGTACCGCAGGACGTGCCGCCGAGCCGCTACGGCAATCCCGACCAGTACGAGGTCTTCGGCGAGACCTACCACACCATGAGCCGGGAAGAGGCCGAGGGCTTCACCCAGCGCGGGCGCGCCTCCTGGTACGGGACCAAGTTCCACGGCCGGCGCACCTCCAGCGGCACCCCCTACGACATGTACGCCATGACCGCCGCCCACCGCGAGCTTCCGCTGCCCACTTGGGTGGAGGTCACCAACCTGGAAAACGACCGCCGGGCGGTGGTCAAGGTCAACGACCGGGGCCCCTTCGTCGACCCCGACGAGCGCATCCTGGATCTGTCTTATGCCGCCGCGGTGCGCCTGGACGTGGCCGATCAAGGCACGGCCCCGGTGAAGATCCGCGTGGTGACCCCGGACGATCCGCCGCGGGACAAGGCCGACAACACGGATGCCGAGGTCGGCGATGCGCCGGCGGTGGAGACCTTCGGCGTCGACGATGAACGCGAGCCCGATCCCATCGAGGAGCTGATCACTGCACGGGAGGAGCGCGAGGACGAAAACGACTCCGGCAACACGCCCGCCTCCGCCGGCATCCCGGCAACGGTCCAGGTGCGCACCGCCGACCGCCTGCTGGACGAGGCCGGGGCGATCCAGCCGATCGCCATCCATCTGCAGACCGGCGTGTTCGGCCAGCGCGAGAACGCCGAGCGAATGCGGACCCGGATTCGCGAACTGGACCCGGAAGCCGAAGTGGCCGTCGAGGAGATCGATGGGGCCGAGGGGCCGCTGCACCGCGTTCGCCTGGGGCCGCTGGAGAACCTCGCCGACGTGGACCGCCTAGAACGGACCCTGGAGGAGGCGGGGATCGATCACTACCGCATCACCCCGTAACCCCCCCGCCCCCACCCGCAAACGCGTTACAATGAGAGCTCGTTGTGCCATCCGTCGAGACCGCCGCCATTCCGATGATGAGACGAACCCTCCTACGACTGCTCGTCCCCGCCCTGCTGACCGCCGGGCTCCTTCCCATTGCCACCGCCGACGACCGCTGGGGTACGCCCATCGTCGAATCGGTCCCCACGCCATCGCCGCCGAGCATCGGCGCACCGAGCCACCTGCTCGTCGACATGCACAGCGGCTACATCCTCGCCCACCGCGACCCCGAGGAGAGCTGGGAGCCGGCCAGTCTGGCCAAGATCATGACCGCCTACGTGGTCTTCGAGGAGCTCGCTGACGGGCACATCGGACTCGAGGACAAGGTTACCGTCAGCGAGAACGCCTGGCGCTCCAGCGGATCGCGGATGTTCCTGGAGGTCGGCAACGAAGTCACCGTGGCCGAGCTGCTGCAGGGGCTGATCGTGCAATCCGGCAACGACGCCGCCGTGGCGCTGGCCGAGCACGTGGCCGGGGACGAGGACACCTTCGCCCAGGTCATGAACCAGTACGCCAGCCGCCTGGGCATGGAGAACACCCGTTACACCAACGCCACGGGCATGCCCCATGAGCAGATGCGCACCACGGCCAGGGACACGGCGCGCCTGGCCCGGGCCATGATCGACGACTTCCCCGAGTTCTACGACTGGTACTCGCAGCGCTCCTTCGAGTACGCGGGGATCAACCAGCACAACCGCAACCGCCTGCTCTGGCGCGACGAGACCGTCGACGGGCTGAAGACCGGCTACACCAGCTCCGCCGGCTACAACCTGGTCACCTCCGCCGAGCGCGGGGGCATGCGCCTGATCTCCGTGGTCCTCGGTACCGAAAGCGAGGATGCGCGGGCCCAGCAGAGCCTGCAGCTACTCAACTACGGCTTCCGCTTCTTCGAGACCCACCGCCTCTACAGCGCCGGCGAGCAGCTGACCGAGGCGCGCGCCTGGATGGGCGAGGTCGACTCCGTGGCCCTGGGCATCCCGGACGATCTCTACGTGACCATCCCCCGCCAAGAGTACGACAACCTCACCGCCTCGGTAAGCGTCGACGGCCAGATCCGCGCCCCGGTGGCGGCTGGCACGGAGATTGGCACGCTGAAGATCGAGCTTGCCGGCAGCGTGATCCACGAGGAGCCGCTGATCGCCATGGAGGACGTCGAAGAGGGGGGCCTCTGGCGCCGCATGATCGACCAGGTCTGGCTGCAGTTCGAGTAGCCGATGGGCAATCCGGCGACCTGCTACCTCAACGGCGAGCTGATGGCGCTCGCCTCGGCGCGGATCTCGCCCCTGGATCGCGGCTTTCTTTTCGGCGACGGGGTCTACGAGGTGATCCCCTGCTACGGTGGCGTGCCCTTCCGGCTCGATGCGCACCTGCGGCGGCTGGCCAACTCACTGGCGGCCATCGACTTGGCCGATCCGCTCTCCCCAAGGGGCTGGACGGAGGTCTTCGAGCAGGTCTGCCGGGCTAACGGCGGCGGCGATCAGTCGCTCTACCTCCAGGTCACCCGGGGCTGCCCCGAGCGGCGCACCCACGAGTTCCCCGGGCGCAGCGAGCCGACCGTCTTTGTCATGAGCTCACCGCTGCCGGCGGCCGGTGCCTTTGCCGACGGGCTGCACGCCACCCTGCGCGAGGACCTGCGCTGGGCCCGCTGCGACATCAAGGCGGTAGCCCTACTGCCCAATGTGCTGCTGCGCCAGGAGGCCATCGCCGCCGGCGCCGACGAGGCCATCCTGCACCGCGATGGACAGATCACCGAGGGTGCGGCGAGCACGGTCTTCCTCGTCCGCGACGGCGAGCTGGCGACACCGGCGCTTCACCCCGGCCTGCTCCCCGGGATCACGCGGGAAGTAATCCTCGAGCTGGCCGAGCAGCACGGGCTACCCTTTCGGTGTCGCCCGATCGGCCTGGACGAACTGCGGTCGGCGGACGAAGTCTGGCTGTCGAGCGCCACCAAGGAGGTCGCCCCGGTGCTGCGCATCGACGGAGACCCGGTGGGCAACGGCAGCCCCGGGCCGGTGTTCGCGGCCATGCGGGGCTGGTTCACCCGACTGCGTGAGGCAACCGCCCGCGGGAGGCAGCCATGAGCGAATTCAACGCCGACAATACGCCCCTGGAGTTCCCCTGCCGGATCGGGGTCAAGGCCATGGGACACGCCGGCGCCGACCTGGCCACGCGCGTCGAGCGCATCGCCGCCGGCCACGCTACGATCCTCGAGGTGCGCACCACCGGCAGCCGCACCGGCCGCTATGTGTCGGTAACGGTGACCATCGAGGCCCACAGCCGCGACCAGCTCGAGGGGCTCTACCGCGAGCTCAATGCCGATGACGCCATCATGGTGACCCTCTAGGAGGCCGCCCTTTTGCCCTGCGCCCTCGAACACATCCATACCCGCTACCTGGGTGAGCAGCCTTACGAGGCCACCTGGTCCGCCATGCGCACCTTCACCGACGAGCGCAGCGCCGCGACGGCCGATGAGCTCTGGCTGCTCCAGCACCCGCCGGTCTACACCCTGGGCCAGGCGGGCCGCGCGGAGCACATCCTCGATGCCGGCGAGACGCCGGTGGTGCGCACTGACCGCGGCGGCCAGGTCACCTGGCACGGTCCGGGGCAACTGGTTGCCTACCCCCTACTCGACCTGCGGCGCTGGAACCTGGGGGTACGCACCCTGGTCCACGCCCTGGAGCAGGCGGTCATCTCGCTGCTCGCCGCCTACGGGGTCCCCTCAGGCCGCCGTGAGGACGCCCCGGGGGTCTACGTGGAGGGGGCCAAGGTAGCCGCGCTGGGGATCCGGGTCCGCCGGGGCTGCAGCTATCACGGGCTGTCGCTGAACGTCAGCAACGACCTAAACCCCTTCCAGCGCATCAACCCCTGCGGCCATGCCGGTCTGCCCACGACGCGGCTGCGTGACCTGGGCATCACCACGTCGCTGGACCGGCTCGAGGTGGAACTGGGCATCTATCTGCTGCAGGCCATCGACGCCGCCTCCCGCGAACCCCGCCAAGAGCCCGCCTGAGGGTA
>NZ_JAJNRE010000060.1:0-2996 GCF_022228025.1 Halorhodospira sp. 9622
ACCGCTCACGGATGACCATTACCACGCGCCGTGGCCGTTCCCAGGTGCCCGCCTTGTGGACGAACTCGTCGGTCCATTCGCGCTCGCGCTTGGAGGGGCGCCCCAGCCGATAGCGCTGCGGCTCGAAGCGCCGTTCCAGCGCCGAATTGCGCGGCAGCCGGGCGATGAACTCGATCCCGTGGGCATCCAGCGCCGCAAGCGTCGTGGCATCGGCGAAACCGGCATCGAGCCGCACGCGAACCTGCTCGGCGACATGGGTGCGCAGGTGCTCGACCAGCTTCGGGATCCAGGCCGCCGCCTCGCTCGCCGGCCCCGCGTTACCGGGACGCAGCAGCACCCCAACCAGATCGCCGGTCTCACCACAGAGCGCAAATAACGGGTAGTGCTGGCGTTGCCCGGTGTACTTGCTGAACGCACTGCCGGGCTGCTGGCCATGCGCCTGCAGCGGGACCCCATCGATATCGATGGTAATCGCCCGGGCACGGCGACCTTGGTTGCGGGCCCGGACCCGCTGTTCAACCAGGTGCAGCAGCCCCTGATCGAGCACGGCCTGATTCTCTGGCTTGGCAAGAATGTCGAGCAGCCGCGAGATCGTCGGCTGCGAGGCGAGGGTTCGGTCCATGACCCGCTCGCCTCGGCCATCGCTGCCGCAGGCGGCGAGGATCGGATCGCTGCGCAGGGTGTCGGCATCCCGCTGGTCGTCCCAGCCCTGGCCGATCATCACCAGGCTATCGCGTAGCAGCTGACTGATCGTGTGTCGGGTCCGGCGAGGATCGCGCGGGTCCAACAAGCGCGCCTTCAACCAGGCCACGATCCCGGTGCGCTCCAAGGCCTCGCGCTGGAGGATCGCACCCGCATCGGAACTCAGGCGCTGAGCGCCCGTCTCCACCCGCAGGGCCTTGTTGAACGACGGCGAGAACAGCGATACGGTTTCACCCATGGCGTAGCGTCGGCTCTGGTTCGTGTAGCTCCCAACCTCATGATTATCCAGAGACTCCGGCGTTACGCCAACCTATTCCCCCACCTGTGCTGAATAATCCGGGCATAGTAGCGTAGGCGCCCGGCTTTGAACTTACTCGCTTCAAAGGAAGAGCAATGATAATAAGCCACAAGTATAAGTTTATATTTCTTCATAGCCGAAGAACAGCAGGGAACTCTTTTTCTATTTACTACAATCATTTTTCTGGACCACACGACATAATCGTAGAACAATGGCATGAAATTATTCCGCGAGGCGGGAAGCCCAACCAAGAAGCTGTTAGCCGCTTGCTTACCAACCTCGGAAATTTCCAGTTTTTAAAAAACGCGCCGAAGACCGCCTTCAAAAACGGCTTCAGGAAAGACCGGCTCACGGCTGAATTGCTTCAACTTTCAAACAGAGTGACGTTCAGAGGAGACGAAAAGCTTGGCCCTAGACCGACCCATGCCTCTGCAAAAAAGGTGGCCGACCTTTTCCCAGAGGAGTTTAACAATTATTTCAAGTTTGCTTTCTTTAGGGACCCTTTCCAATATGTATTGTCAGACTTTCACAAAAAACATTCCAGGCTCAAACAAAAAGGCATCACTTTTGACGGCTACCTGAAGTGCATGGCCGATCCTGAAAGAGAATGCCCCCGTGTCCGCCCCACTCCTCGTACAAACATTGATGTCTACACTTTCGGACGAAACGTTCTGGCCGTCGATTACCTGGGTTCCTATGGAACATTGACTGAGGACCTCAATTATATATGTCAACGTGTTGGCCTGCCCTTTCGAAAAAGCGACTTCCCCCACGCTCAAAACACAAAATCAGGAACAAAAAAACACCGGTGGTCAACCGAGCAGATTGAGCTTGTAGAGGCAGGATTTAGTGACGAATTGAGTTTTCTTAGGGATTTTGGATATCTAAGCTGACTTCAAGGGGCCTGCGAGCGTAGCCCCAATCTTCAAGCGCAACACCCACATCCGGAGCGGGGTAAGATGTTGCGATGGACACCCGATACCAGCACCTCAGTGATCAGGAGCGCGCCGTCATCTTGAGTGAGCGCAGCCGAGGTAGCAGTGCGCGGGCGATTAGCCGCCTACTCGGACGCAGTCCCTCGACGGTGACCCGAGAACTTGCTCGCGGGCAGGTGCTATCGGCAGGAACGGCATATTGTCCGACGCAGGGGGCTCAGCAGTACCGAGATAGACGGCGGCGGTGTGGTCGTCGCACCAAGTTGGTCGAGGGTGAATGGTTGCACCGTTATATGCGTGACCGACTGTGCTATTGGCAGTGGTCTTCGGAGCAGATCTCCGGCAGGCTGGCGTGTATGTACCCAGATGATCCAGAGTCTCGCGTCAGCCATGACACCATCTACGCGGCGATTTACGCGCATCCGAAGGGTTCGCTCAAGCACGAGTTGATCCGGACGCTTCGTCGCCAAAAGCCGCAGCGCCTGGCGGGTCGATCGGAGCACCTGAGCTGCCCTGGAGGGCTTCCACCGGCAGATGAGGCGCCTGCCGGCGATCCTACGCCAGAGCCTGACCTACAACCGGGGCAGCAGCGAGATGGCCTGCCATGAGCGGATTGCCCAGCGGCTGAATCTGTCGATCTGGTTCGCCGATCCACATGCACCGTGGCAGCGCGGCAGCAACGAAAACACCAACGTTTGCTGCGCCAGCACCTGCCTAAGGGCGCCCATCTCAGCGAGCCGAGCCAGCCTCAACTCAATGATATCGCCCGACTCTTAAACCAACGGCCGCGTGAGGCGCTGGATGTCAGAACACCCGAGGAGGCCATGACTGAAGAGCTACAACCCTTCTCGAAAACCGTTGCGCCTGATTCTTGAGACCGGCCTGCCCGCCAGCTCTGGTTTACGACCTAACAGCTTAGGCTCCAACCACCCAGGCAGAGGGGACAGCCGTGTCGCTAGTTAGTCGGTCCTGAAAAACTCGCAAGGCGCGGATCTGACGAGGGTTATGGGCCCTTGACGGCGGCTGGAATCACCGGGTGTTGGTATCCTGGGATTCGAAAC
>NZ_JAJNRE010000061.1:0-2691 GCF_022228025.1 Halorhodospira sp. 9622
TGACGTCGTTGACGGGGATCACTGGACATCCCGGAGCATCTTGATGATCCCAGGGGGGACTTTCCACTGACGGTGATCCTCAGTGTGGACCACCACCGTCTTGCGGTTGATCTTAACCACCCGGCCGAACACCTCGCCCTCGCGGCTTTCGAACGACACCTCCTGTCCCAGGCGCAGGTGCTTGAGGACATCGAGATCCTGACGCGCCCGCAGTTCGTCGATGCGGCGGCAGATGATCTCGTTGAGCTCCAGGAGTTCGTCGAGGCTGAGATCGTCAATGCGCATTCAACCGCCTCTCGCTGGCTATGTATGGACTGGGGAGGCAGTGGTGTCTAAGGCTCTACATCCGAGCGCAGCGGCGCATCAGCGAACCGGGTCTTCCAGCACCGTGGCGTGAGCTCCTCGACTCGGGCCGCCGGGTGCATACCGACGCGCTGGAGCACATCGATCAGGTACGTGGTCGGATCCACGCCCTGCAGCCGGCAGGTCACCAGCAGCGTCTGGATGGTGGCCACGTGCTCGGCACCGACCTCACTCCAGCAGAATAACCAGTTGCGCCGACCCATGGGGATGGGGCGCAGCCCTCGCTCCAGGTGGTTCGTGTCGATGGGGACATCCGGATGTTCCAGGAAGACGGCCAGGGCCGACTGGCGCTCGCGCACATACCCCAGCGCCTTGAGCAGCGGGTGGCGCGGTTCAAGATCCATGCGCTGGAGCTGCGCATCACACCATTGCCAGAAGTCGCGCACCAGCGCAGCGCACTGCTCCTGCCGCGCCTGGCGTTTGTCTTCGCCGTGGAGCCCACGCGCACGGATCGATTGCTCCCGGTCGTAGAGCGCTGCGATCTGCTCCAGAGCTTCGCGCGCTGCCGGGTCGCTGTCCAGGGCCCGCTCGAACTGGCGGCGCATGTGTGACCAGCACTGGGCGTGGATGATCTGAGGCTGCCCGGCGGCGTATCGCTCGTAGGCCGCGTAGCCGTCGGTGAGTAGCACCCCGTGGAAGCGACCGGCCAGGGTGCGTTCGATGTGCGCGCCGCCACGGCTTGGGCTGAAGGTGAAGCAGATCTCGTCGCTCTCACCGTACAGCGGCCAGAAGTAGCCCTGGTGCATCTTGCCCGGGCCCTTGCGCCCGGCCTTGATCGGCGTCTCGTCCATGGCCAGCACCCCGCCGCTGAGCACGTGCGCCAGCTGTGCCTGTGCGATCGGGGCGAGCAGTGGACTGGCGCGCGCTACGACGGCGGTCAGCGAGCTGCGCGCCACCTGGATGCCGGCCTGACTCAGGCGCTGAGCCTGTCGGTACAGCGGCAGGTGGTAGCAAAACTTGTCGACCAGCACCCCGGCGGCGAAGCTGACATCAAAGACACTGCCCTCGAAGACGTTGCGCGGCGCCGGGACACTCGTGAGCGCGCCGCTGCTGCGCTCCTTGAGAACCGGGTGGCGGTACTCGAGGATCTCGTAGCCTGTCCGGCGCTGCGCGAGGCGGAACGTCGTGCGCGTGGCCACGACCTCATCGCTCTCCCGGCCTGCGGGCGGGGGCACCTCAATGACCCGCCTCGGGACGCTGTCGTCAAAGCGCAGCCCCGTGTCGTTGGCGGCGTTGTCGCGGTTCTTGCCCTTCCTGCGGGTGTAGGTGATCTTCTCACGCTCTTGCTGCTCGGGCACCGGCGTGGCCGCCGGGTCGAACAGGTTCGCTTGCACGGCCGGATCGAGGATCTGGTGGCGTTCGGACTTCTCGCCGAAGAGCTGGCGTTTGAACCAGGCGAGCTGGCGGCGCAGCTCTTTGAGTTCGCCGTGCAGGGCCTGGTTCTCGGCAACAATCCGGGCGTGCTCAGTGGCACAGATGGCATTCGACAAGGGGCTGATTCCCTTCGCAAATCACCGATCCATTATACCGGCTTCCACCCCCAAGCGGGGGTCTTTATGCCACCTTTTTCGTCGGCTACGGATGGTCAGATCCAGTCCCTCGAGCAATGCGGCGAACTGCGTCCAGCTCAGCGACTCCAGGGCCTGTGCCTGAGCACCCCCCACGCCGAACTGACCCTGCTCCAGGCGTTTGCTCCACACGCAGTAGCCGTCGCCGTCGAAGTAGAGCAGCTTCATCAGGGTGCGCCGGCGATTGATGAAGATGAACCCCTGGCCACTGAGCGGATCCCGGCCGAGGTGGCGACGCACCAGTGCGGCAAGACCATCGAACGAGCAGCGCATGTCCGTCGCCCGAGTGCACAGCCACAGGCGCCGCGGCGGCGTCAGCACCCCGGAGCTCGCCGAATCCGCAGACAGACGCCGGCGCCGAGGTCCAGCTCCACCTCCCAGGGCGGGGTGTCCTGATCACCCTGGCCGGGGGCGTCCGTTGACGGGCTACCCGGTAACGATAGCTCGGCGAACAGACCGCCTGCGGGCTCCAGCGCCGAGGGCGCCGGCTCCGCCACCTCGGCCGGTTTCGGTGCCACCGCAGCGGCCTGAAGGCGTCGACGCCAGGCGGTGAACGTGCTTTCGGCCACACCCTCTTGCGCGCAGAAGGCGCGCAACGTCAGGTCCCCTTGGGCGTAACGCTGGATCAAAGCCTGCCATTCGGCGGCTGTCCGGCGGGAGTGGCTTCTGCGGGCGTGGGGCATCTCGGTGCTCCTGTCTGCGATCGGATGAACGCAGATTACCCAGCTCACCACAGGCCCGGAACAACGCCTTGGAATGA
>NZ_JAJNRE010000062.1:0-2429 GCF_022228025.1 Halorhodospira sp. 9622
CCTTCAGTCACCCCTCTATCCCGCCGACCTCATAAATCTTTTCTAATCAGCGCGTTGTGAGATTTTTTACGCCTGATAAATTTGTCACACATGGTATACCATTTCTCAGACATACCGACGGGATAGAACGGCCCACACTCCAGCCCGGGCTAGCCATTAACCTTCTGAAATTATTGGCGTATTCGGGGGCGTGGGTCGCAAAGCGGACCTACAGCCCGCGTACCTGTCCCGTTAATCCCGCTTGGATAGCCTGGCAACCGCTGCAACCCGGGCAGATTCACTAGACGGCCTAAGGAGCGGTTCAGTGGCAGGGCCGCAACTCTCGGGTGCGGGTGGTGGGATGATCCTGGATCTGGGCGGCCATGCCCTCAAGGTTGCGCCAAATCTTCGCCCCGTTTTGCTTAAAAGACGCAACGATGATGCGCGCCACCATCGTCGTCTCCGCCCTTTTCCGGGGAGGGGTCAGGCAGCACAACCTACCCCCGGCGGCGGATTCGGCCGCGGGCTGTCACCGGCTCGCCGCGGGCTGCCTTGTTGGCGATATCTGCGATGAGCTCAGGGCTCATACTGATCGTGTGTGTGCCGTCGCGATCTACGTGGAAGTGGACACCATGACGTCGCAGCGCTAGCTCAAGCGCTTCTACCGTTTCGAGTCGAGGCGAGGATTCTTGGCGTTCGAGGACGTTGAGCGCTGCAACGCCAACACCAGCTTCCTTGGCCAAGGCCTTCTGGCTAATCCCAAGGATGGCGCGCGCCGCCCTGAGTCTTGCTGCCACCGCGGCCACATTATGTCCGCGAGAGCGCTCACGCGATGTCTCAGACATGGCTTAGTATGTCTCCATCATCTTTAGCACTGAAACGTTCGTGGCGGAGGGCTGGAGCATGCCGAAGGTAAAGCTCACCGAGCAACGCATTCGGGATACCCACGTTCCCGCAGGACAGAGCAAAGTCGCGCTTTTCGATACTCAAACGCCCGGGCTGATGCTCGAGCTCCGCGCTACCGGCTCGGGCACCTATTACCTGCGGTACACCACCAACCAAGGCCGTATCCGCTTGTTCAAGCTCGGCCGTCTCGGCGGGCTAAACTTGGCTGATGCCCGACGGGCAGTCCGTCATCAGCATGCTCGGATCGCGCGTGGCGAGGACCCAGGTCAAGAGCGGGCTGATAACCGCAATGCGCCAACATTGGAAAGGTTCGCCCAGGAGCGCTACCTCCCGCATGCAAAAAACGACAAGCGCTCATGGAAAACCGACGAGATCCTTTTACGGCGGCACATCCTCCCGCGTCTTGGCAACTACGCTATGAGCGAGATCCGACGAACCAACGTCTACGAGCTAGTCCACACGCTGCGCCAACACTATCGCCCAGCTACGGTAAACCGCGTGCTCATACTGCTTCGGTACATGTACAACCTTGCGCTTGAGTGGGAGATTCCCGGGGTCAACGCGAACCCGACCGGGCGGATTCCCATGCTAAGGGAAAACAACAGGCATGAGCGCTATCTCCGCCCGGAGGAGACTCACAGGCTGTTCGCGGAGCTGGATCGCTCTGCGAACCCCCTGCTGCGTTATATCGTGCCGATGCTCGCGCTGACCGGCGCCCGCTGTGGCGAGGTCTTGCGGGCACGTTGGGAGGATCTCGACTTTGACCTCCGGCTCTGGCGCATCCCCCTACCCAAAAGCGGCGAGGCTCGACATGTACCACTCTCTGACCACTTGATGCGATTACTACGAGACCTTGACACCTATGAGCACAGCCCTTGGGTGTTCCCGAACCCCCGAACCGGCAAACCATTTTTCGGCATTTACAAGGCCTGGCACTCGGCTCGCAAGCGCGCCGGGCTGCCCGATCTGCGCATCCATGACCTACGGCACTCTTACGCGTCGCTACTCATCAATAATGGCTACTCGCTCTACGAGGTGCAGAAACTGCTCGGCCACACACAGATCACGACCACGCAACGCTACGCTCATCTAAGCCAGGAGCGACTGCTCGCCGCCTCCAACGACGTCGGCCGCGTGCTCGAGCCGATGAGCAACGCCGTTGCAGACCAAGGGCCACGCCGATGAACCCCTACACCCCGCGCGCCCTCGACCCAAATCGTACAGGGCACCCGGGATCGGCTCCATGGCGAACCCTCCGCCCTACATTTGAGCTTCGAGCTCGAGACTCTGTAGGGTTACGTCGCCGTGCACACCTGGCTGCAGGCCCGGGTGGGTGGCCTCGAGGAGTTGGCGTTGACAGTTAGAGATCCGCGAGCAGCCCTACGGCCTGGTCCTGCAGGCCCCGATGGGCCCGTGACTAGGGTATACGCTGGAGGGGTGGCTCGATCTGGTTAATCCCGCATCCGGCGCTCACCTCCGGCCGTGTTACCGTCGCCTGACCCGCTCGATTCCCACTGGATGGCAGAAACACCCGATGAGCCAGC
>NZ_JAJNRE010000063.1:0-2084 GCF_022228025.1 Halorhodospira sp. 9622
CGGGCATGATCGGTCTTTCGCAGGTGACGGCGATCCACTTGGCCGCCGAGCCGGTCGACTTTCGCAAGTCGCACAACGGGCTCGCCCTGGAGGTCACCGGGGGACTCGGTCGCGACCCGTTCAGCGGCGAGCTGTTCGTCTTCGCCAATAAGGCCGGCGACAAATTGAAGGCGCTCTACTGGGACGGCCAGGGCTTCGTGCTCCTGTACAAGCGCCTTGAGCGCGGCCGGTTTGTCATGCCGCGCACGCCCGGCGAGGCGGCGGCACTCAGCCCCGGGCAGTTCCAGGCCCTGTTCGAGGGCGCGGACTGGCGAACGCTGCAGCGCCTGGCCGATCACCCGGCACGGGCTGTGGCGTAGTCAGGATTATCGCATGTTATTGATTTGGAACAGACACAGGCATCCGGCCGCGGTATCATGGCGCCATGTCATCCGGTGCCGACCAACGTGGCCAAGACCCCGATCCGGTGCAGGAGCAGCTCGCCGAGCGCGACCGGCTCATCGCCGAGCAGCAGCGCCAGATCCGGGATCTCCAGGGTCAGCTCGACAGCCTCAAGGAGCAGATCCTCGCCAGCAACCGGGCCCGTTTCGGGCAGCGCTCAGAGCGCGGTACCTACCTCCAGGGCAGCCTCTTCGCCGGTGGGCAGCAGGTGCTCACCCCGACTGATGAGTCCCCCACCGCCGAAGAAGATGAAACGACCCAGCCCCCGCAGCGCTCGGGCAAGCGGCGCAAAAAACCGGCCCGTCAGGGCGCGAGCCGCGGTGCGCTGCCCGAGAACCTGCCGCGTGAGCCGAAGCGCCACGACTACACCGACGAGCAGCGCCGCGAGCTTGAGGCGCGCTACGGACCTTTGGAAGAGGTCAGCGTCGAGATCACCGAAACGCTCGAGTATCGGCCGGGCTCGTTCTACGTCCTGCGCCATGAACGGCCCAACTACGCCGTCACCGACGAGTGCGGGGAGCGGACGATCATCAGCCCCGACAAGTCGACCGCGCCGATCCCCGGTTCCCAGGCCGGTGTGACGCTGATCGCCCACGCCATCCTGAGCAAGGTCGACGACAAGCTCCCGCTCAATCGGATCGCCAATCAGTTCGCCCGCGATGGCATGAAGCTGCCGCGCCAGCGCCTGGACGATTACTTCAGCTCGGCGGCGCGAGTCCTTGCGCCGGTGGCGACATGCATTCACGAGGATGCTCTCAACAGCCCGATCGTGCACAGCGACGACAGCACGCTGGCGCAGCGCGAGAAGGGACGGCGGCAGACCCTGACCGGCCGCGTCTGGTGCCACGCCGGGCGTGGCCGTGAGGACGGCCTCCTGCCGGTGAGCTTTCTCTACACCCCGCATCGTCGCCAGGAGACGGTGCTCGCGATCTTTCTTGGCTTCAACGGGTATCTGCAGGGCGACGCCTTTGCCGGCTACCTCAGCGCCGAGCGACGAGAACCGGGGCTGACCTGGGTCGGCTGCTGGGCCCATGCCCGACGATACTTCGAGAAGGTGGTCCGCAATCAGCGACGATGGGGTCGGGCGCACGAGGTGATGAAGCTGATCACCGCGCTGTTTCAACTCGAATCGCGTCTGAAGGGCCTGGCTCCGGAGAAGATCCGCGCCGAGCGTCAGCGCCGTGCGCTGCCGATCCTCGCACGGCTGCACGTCAAGCTCGAGACGATGGCCACCTACCTGGCGCCGAAAAGTGATCTGGGCAAAGCGGTCGCCTACGCCCTGAACCACTGGCAGGGCCTGATCCGTTACACCGAGGACGGGCGGCTGGACATCACCAACAACTATGCAGAACGGCTCCTGCGTGGACTCTGCGTCGGGCGCAAGAACTGGAACTTCGCCGGTTCCCGGGAAGGTGCCGAGGCGATGATGGTGCTGCTGACCATCGTCGAGACCTGCAAGCAGAACGGGGTCAACGTCCGGCGCTACCTCGAGGACGTGCTCGGGCGCATCCAGGACCACCCCGCCAACCGCATCAGAGAGCTGCTGCCCTACCACTGGAGCGATCCTCAGGCCGCATAAGCGAGTCTGCTCAGACTGCAGCGGCCGCTCCGGGCTATCCAGACGGGGTCAACCGGACGGGTAC
>NZ_JAJNRE010000065.1:0-1924 GCF_022228025.1 Halorhodospira sp. 9622
CCCAAGTTCGTCAGTTCATTTGTTGAATCTGGGCGATTTTGGGCAGCAGCCCATTGATTTCCCAACGATCGGCCCGCCGTCAGGCCTTATAGGCTGTTGTGGCACGCGTGCTATAGCGGAATCAATTGCGGAATGACTGATACCGCTCTATAGTCGTGTCATGTACACGCGCATCAGCCGATCCGGTGGCCGGCAGTACCTGCAGCTCGTCGAGGGATACCGCGACGAGCAGGGCAAGGTGAAGCAACGGGTCGTCGCCAATCTTGGCCGCCTCGATCAACTCTCAGAGAAGAGTCTCGATCCTCTGATCCGCGGGCTGCAGCGCGCCATCGGCCGCCCGGAGTCCGTCCCGGACGAGCCAGAGTTCGAGACCGCTCGGGCCTTCGGCGATCTTTGGGCCTTGAACCAGCTCTGGCACGAACTCGGACTCGATGACGCGATTCGAAAGGCCCTTCGCTCATCGCGGCGAAGCTTTGATGCCGAGGCGCTGGTCCGGGCGATGGTGTTCAATCGGCTCAGCGCGCCGTCGAGCAAACTGAGCATGCTCGACTGGCTGCGCGACGAGGCCAGCGTCCCCGGCCTGGATGGCGATGCCGTCTGCCATTCGCAGCTGCTGCGCGCCATGGACGCACTGATGGATCGCCACGAGAAGGTCGAGGCGGCTGTAGCGAAGCAGCTCAGACCGCTGCTCGACCAGGAGCTCTCCGTGGTGTTCTGGGATTTGACGACCGTGCGCATCCACGGCGGCAAGGAACTCGACGAGGACGTGCGCCGCTACGGGATGAGCAAGGACGTTGATGGCATCGCCCGGCAATTCGCCCTCGGGGTGGTGCAAACCGCCGAGGGCCTCCCCATCGCCCACGAGGTCTTCGAAGGCAATGTGGCGGAGACGACGACGCTCGGGCCGATCGTTGAGCGGCTGCTCAAACGCTTTGCGCTCAAGCGCATGGTGGTCGTCGCCGACCGGGGCCTGCTGAGTCTCGACAATGTGGAGACCCTGGAGGCGCTCGGCGCCGAGCAGGGTCTGGCGGTCGATTACATCCTGGCGGTGCCCGGGCGACGCTACAGCGAGTTCACCGACGTGATCGAACGGCTGCACCCGGAACTGGCCGAGCAGGCGCAGCGCACCGGGGCGGAGTCTGTGGTCGAGACGCAGTGGCAGGGCCGTCGTCTGGTGATCGCCCACAACGCGCAGCGGGCGGCCGAACAGAATGCCGCTCGCCGGCGCAATATCGAAGAACTCGACGCCCTGGGCGAGCGCCTGGCCGAGCGGCTGGTCAAGCAAGACGCCGGCATGCCGCAACGTGGTCGGCGTTCCAGCGACCGAAGCGCCTACCAGCGTTTTCACAAGGCGGCGCTGGACAAGCGGCTGTCTTCGATCGTGCGGGCCGATCTCGCCTCGAGCCAGTTCCAGTACAACATCGACGAGGCGGCCTGGGCGGCTGCGGATCGGCTCGATGGGAAGCTGCTGCTGGTCACCAGTCTGACCGATAGCAGCGCCGATCAGATTGTCGAACGCTACCGCTCACTGGCCGACATCGAGCGCGGATTCCGGGTCCTGAAAAGCGATATCGAGATCGCACCGGTCTATCACCGGCTCCCGGAACGCATCAGGGCTCACGCGCTGATCTGCTTTCTCGCGCTGGTCCTCCACCGGATGCTGCGCCAGCGGCTCAAGGCCGCCGGCAGCACACTCTCCCCGGAGCGCGCCCTGCGTACGCTGCGCCAGATCCAGCGCCACACCGTGCGCATCGGTGGTCGCGACTTCGAGGGCGTGACCAAGCCATCACCCGAGCAACTGGAGCTGTTCAAAGAGGTAGGCATCGAGGTCCCGAAACGGCCCGCCTGAAGGCCTGTTGTGGCATTTTTCGCTTACGAGGTGTAAGCAAAACGGGAAGTTACGCGATTAGCTGACGAACTTGGG
>NZ_JAJNRE010000066.1:0-1739 GCF_022228025.1 Halorhodospira sp. 9622
GTCGTCTGGTCGCTTAGCGTCGATCAAGTTACCGACGGTGTCGATGCCGGGGCGCTGGCATCCGATTCGGATGTGAACGTCAGTGACTCCTACGAGGCCATCGTGCAGGACGGCATTAGTGCTGCTGGTGGGCAAAGCAACTGGATGCCTGACGTCCTGAATGATACTGCCGGCGACCCGCTGGTTGATTATCAGACGCTGGAGGTGACTTCGCAGTGGGACGCCGATGAGCATGACACCCTGCAGCTGGGCAGCGGTGCTAGCATCGGCGATAGTGCCTCTGACGCCTACGTTGATCTTCTCGTCCTGGAAGGCGGCACCGACGAGGAGTTGACGCTGTACGGTTGGAGTGACAGCGACACTACCCAGGACGCCTACCAGATCAGTGTCCGCATCGAGGATGACGCGGAGCTGGATGTCACGGCCATTGCAACCACCTCGAGCGACAGTCCTGTGGCTGCCCACTACGACACCATCCACTTCGCCGGTGGGGAGTCGGAGATCACGCTGCATGACGGCAGCAATTCCGATTCGGTCGAGCAGACGCTCGAGATTGTCCCGGATGGTTTCGGTGTGACCATCAGGAATTTCGATGATGGCAATAGCACCGCTGGAGACTTTGGTGACACGATCCGCCTCGATGACGGCAACGTCGGCCTTGAGAGGGTTCAGCAGATTGATGACGGTTTCACCGTTGATTCTGCCGAACTGACCACGAGTGACTTTGATGACCTAAGTGGCGGTGATTTGACCAATATCGCAGGTGATACTGCTGACGGGGCGATCTCCAGTTCCGATATCTCGGCCGGTGAGGCCTATTACGCCATCGGGCATGACGGGAACGGGGGTACCGATAGCGAGACGGGGTATCTCTATAAGTTGACCGTTGGCAGCAGCGGTGACGTGGATGATATCGCCTCGGCCGAGTTCGTTGCTGAGCTGGAGGATACGTTGAGTTACGACGGTGCTGGTGAGTTCGACGAACTCCATGCAGACAACTTCGAGTTCGATGGACTGGTCTAACTCGTAAGCTGAGGTTCGTCGGAAATGGGCCCACCTCGTTCGCGGGGTGGGCCATTTTAATGGTGCGACTTCGGTTGGCTCTCTCGCGCGGGCGTCTGCGCGGGGGTCGCCGATGTTGTAGACCGTGGACCATCGGGAGGAGATATGGCCGCACGGAGCAAGCGTGCTGAGCCGAAACGACGAATACGCGAGCGCCTAGAGCGGCTGATTAACGATGAGGATTTGGATGGCGCCAAGGAGCTCGCCGAGGACCTTGCCCAGAGGCACCCGCAATCGATCAACGTCGCGCACGCGCTCGGCGCGATTGCCGAGAAGCGGGGTCAGTTCTCGGAGGCCGCCGAAAACTTCCAGGCAGCGATTCACCGTGGGGGCGCTTCGCCAGGGATCTACACCAACCTGGCGAACATGCAGCTCAAGCTCGAGGACCGCGCGGCGGCCGAGCACTACCTCGACAAGGCGCTTGGCATGCGTGAGGATCACGCCCCGGCTCTGGTCTTGAAGGCTCGGATGCGGCGTGATGCCGGAAGAGTTGATGAGGCGATAGCCCTGTTGGATCGTGTGCTCGGACAGGATCCGCAGGATGTGATTGCCCTCTATCAGCGCGCGTCGCTGAAGAGCCTGGATCTACCGCACAGCTGGCTTGAGTACCTCGAGCGGGTGATGGGCGATGAGCAGCGCAAGATCGAGCGGCGCACCATCGCGGGCTTTGCCCTGGG
>NZ_JAJNRE010000067.1:0-1672 GCF_022228025.1 Halorhodospira sp. 9622
TGATCGAGTTCTGGCGCCGCCGGCTGCCGAATCCGATCGAGGTGGTCCACTACGAGGAGACGGTCTCGGATCCGGAGAGTGTCGCCCGGCGGGTGTATGACCTGGTGGGCCTGGACTTCGATCCGGCGTATCTCAAGCGCCTGGAGGAGAACGCGGACTACGTCGAGCATCTCTCGCCGGGGCACTCGCTGGATTTCCCCACGCCGGTGCGGGAGGATTTTGTCGGCGTCGGCGAGCGGTTTCGGCATCATCTCGGCGAGCTGGTGGAGGCGTATCAGCGCCGGCGCGGTCGAAGTGCTGCGGCACAGGTGGTCAGCCCGGATCCGGACCCGCGGGCGGATCGGAGAATGGATGAGCAGCAGGAGGATGAGATGCAACCGACGTATGTGGAGAAGTTTGGCGCCGTGGCGCTTCGAAACGGCATGGTGCGGATTCAGTGCCTGGCTGTGGGCGCCGATGGCAAGGAGCGGGTGACCGGTGAGCTGATGCTGCCGGCGAATCAGTACGGGACGCTGGTCGGGGCGCTGCAGCGCGCCGGTGAGCAGCTTCAGGAGCGTCAGCGCAGCGCTGCGCCGAGCGATGGCTGAGGAGAAATCGCGGCGCTATGAACCCCTCTCGGCAAGCCGGCACGCGCACTGGCGCCTGATACCGGGCGGTGGTTATGGGTTTGCCGCCGAGCATGTGCTGGTGCCGATCGTACTCGCCGAACTCCCCTATGCGCTGCGCGCGATGCCCGTGGCCTTCACGCCGGCGGGCTCGGGCTATCAGCTCCAGGCGGTGCTTGGGCTGGAGCCGGGGCAGAATGTCTTTACCAACGCCCGCGGGCAGTGGCGCAGTGGGGCGTACATCCCGGCGCTTTTGCGCGCCCATCCCTTCCGGCTGCTCGCCTCCGGCGAGCGGCGGGAGGTGATCGGGGTGGATCCGAGCTCGGAGCAGCTGACGCGGGATCCCTACCTGGGCGAGCCGCTATTCGATGCCGAGGGCAGTCCGGCCCCGGTGCTGGAGCGGCGCATGGCGCTTCTTCGCCAAGTGGCCCGCTCGCAGGCTGGGACCGAGCGGGCGGTGCAGGCACTCGCCGGCGAGGGGGTGATCGAGCCCTGGCCGATCACCTACCCGGGCGAGGATGGGGGCAAGCGCCGGGTGCAGGGCCTTTATCAGGTGCGCGAGTCGACGATGCAGACGCTCGATGGAGCGGCGTTCGAGCGCCTTCGTGATGCCGGGGCGCTGAGCCTGGCCTATGGGCAGATGTTCTCGCGCTCGCATGCCCGACGGCTGGTGCGCTGGATGCGGGCCAAGCGTCGGGCCGAGGGGCTGCCGGCGGCGAACGAGGTCTTTGACCCGACCCCGCTGGAGGAGCAGGCCCTGGACTGGGATGCGCTGGATGAGACAAGCGACGATCGAAGCGATGAACGAGGAGATGAGCATGGCTGAAGAGCAGACGGTGACGATTGATGGCACGAGCTACAACCTGAGCGATCTGTCGGAGAACGCGCGGCAGCAGCTTTTGAACGTGCGTGCTGCCGATCAGGAGATCGAGCGGTTGAACCGGCAGCTGGCGATCACGCGCACGGCGCGGCAGGCTTATGCGCGGGCGCTTGAGCAGGAGCTGGCTGAGCAGTGAGGTTTTGAAGGGGCGCTTCCTCGAAGCGCCCCGGGAATCGTGGGCGATCGG
>NZ_JAJNRE010000068.1:0-1605 GCF_022228025.1 Halorhodospira sp. 9622
TGCTGATTGTAAGCGGCACGTACAATTAGCACAAACCTTGGCGCGTGCAACGCGGTTAGGCGCACGGTTCCGAGTCCACCGTGCAGAGCCTGCTCGGCGGTCGGATGCAGCACATCCCTGTCGGTGGTCAAATGCTACGCAGTTGCGGGCTGCGCGGCGCTTCGCCCGCACGTTCTCCAATAGGCCCCACACGGCGCGCCAAGAGGCGGCCCACCGCCCGGGTGACCGGCAGACGACACCGCCCCCTGTGTCCGGTTACGGCGTCAGGACACATTCCCACGCGCGTTTTGGGCCTTCCAGAGCAACGCCGGGTGGCTCTGCACAAGAGCCGTGAGCCGCGGATCCAGATCCAGCACCTCGGCGCGAATCTCACCGTGGTCCAGAATTCTGTCCAGAAACTCACAGACTCATGCCACCTCGCTCCAGCGCTGCTCGGCCAAGGCCTGCGGGACGACAAGATTCCATTCGGCGATGAACCGGGTCCGCCCGCAGTTCCGGCGGCTGACATACCGCGGTTGCCGCGGCCGCTTCTCCCGCAAGATCCGTAGGTGCTCCTCCTGGACCATCAAGCTCTCTCGATGCAGATCAAGAAACCAACCCACCTTGCCCACCGTCGTGGCGTTACCGAGAAGCAGTGCATACTCCACCACTTGGTCCAGGTCGAAGAATTCAACCATCTCCACCGAGCGCCAGAGTTCTTCCCAGCCGCCGCATAGTTCGGGGCGGTCCAGCACGTCAACCAGTGTGCGCTCCAATCCGGTTACCCGTACGCTCTGCCCGCTCCGATCATGCTCCTCCACTCCAAAGAACAGGTCTCCGCTCTGCTGCAGCACCTTCGGAAACCGCACGGCCCGGAACCGCCAGCCCCGAAAGGTGGTCGTGCGCGCTGCTCGAGCCGTTTGGTATTGAAGCTCGGAAAAACCGGAATAGGCACGGCCGTGGAACTCCAGTGCCGTGTGGTACGCAAGAACCGCGTCGTCCGTCATCTTTGCAGCAACGAGGAATGGGTCGACGGTACAGTTCTCGGGCGTCTCCCCGGCTCGCACCACCCAGTAGAGGCCACGACGAACCGGCAGGATGCGGCCTCGCTGCCGGTAGTATCCGAGCAAAGAGTCACGGCTGCTCGGAGCCAGGTTAAGCGTGGATCCGAACTCGTCCGCAGTGAAGACCCGATGTGTCGCCAGGAACGAAGAAGCAGTCACCGTTTACTTGCTCGCAATGCGCATACCTTGCAAATAGTTTGCTAGGTTTGCTTAACAGCATCAAGTCGACCCACTCCTTACGCATCATTTTCTTGACGTCCTCTCGCCGTGAACGACGAGGATGGCAAGGACGCCGTCTGGCCGCGAATAAGTCCGCGCTATCCCGACCGCCTCAGACTCGCCTGCTTCGGCCTTTTCGGTTCTCGATAAGCATGGGACGATGGAGGTAACCATCGCCCCCGACTGGTGAGCGTCGCAGCCACTCCAGCTCGTCACGCCGCTCTTCTTTCGAGCCGTACTGAGCGATCCGCCGGCGCTCGTACTCCGGCGACCCACCTCGACGCCTCACCGCCTGCCTGGCCGAGACCCCGTAGTACCACCGATACCACTCGACGAACCGCCG
>NZ_JAJNRE010000069.1:0-1554 GCF_022228025.1 Halorhodospira sp. 9622
CTTAGACATCATGGATAGACCTGCCCTGACCTCGAAGCACGTGGGTTATGTTTCGAGGTAGGAACACAGGGAACACAGAGCCACATCGAGGAGGGCAGGTCATGAATGAGTTTAACAGCGTTTACGTCGGCTTGGACGTGCATAAAGACACGATCGCCGTGGCGGTCGCGCGGCTTGGACGGGGTGATCCGGAGTACTGGGGTAGTATCGCGCACACGCCGGAGGCGGTGACCAAGCTGCTTGAGCGTCTGTCCCCGGACGGCGAGGTGCTCAACTTCTGCTACGAGGCCGGTCCTTGCGGCTACGGGCTCTATCGGCAGCTGACCGCGGCGGGCCACCGGTGCATGGTGGTTGCCCCCTCGCTCATCCCCCGCAAGGCGGGTTCGCGGGTCAAGACGGATCGGCGTGACGCAGTCACGCTGGCTCGGCTCGACCGCGCCGGGGAACTCACGGCGGTGTGGGTGCCGGATGATGAGCAGGAGGCGATCCGCGATCTGTCGCGGGCCCGTGAAGACATGAAGGCGGCCGAGCGCCGTGCGCGCCAACGCCTGAGTGCCTTCTTGCTGCGCCATGGGCTGAGCTACAGCGGCGGCAAGTCGCGCTGGACGCAGGCGCACTGGCGCTGGCTGGAGGGGATCAAGATGGACTCGCCTTGGCAGCAGATTGCGCTCCAGGAGTACATCGACGCGGTCAAGGAGGCGCAGCGCCGGGTGGCCACGCTCGAGGAGCAGATGCGGGAGGCCGTGGCGCACTGGTCGCTGGGGCCTGTGGTCGAGGCGCTGATGGCGTTGCGCGGCGTTCAGCTGGTGACCGCCGTGACCATCCTCGCCGAACTCGGCGACCTCACCCGTTTCGATTCGCCAAGGGAGCTGATGGCCTACCTGGGGTTGGTGCCCAGCGAGCATTCGAGCGGCAATACACGGCGCCAGGGCGCGATCACCAAGACCGGTAACGGTCACGCCCGGCGCGTGCTCACCGAGGCGGCGTGGGCGTATCGCTTCCCAGCGCGCAAGACGGCGAGCATCGAGCGCCGGGCGGAATGCGCGCCCCCCGGTGTGCAGGCCATCGCCTGGCAGGCCCAAAAGCGGCTGTGTCGGCGCTACCGCGCCTTGATCGCAGCGGGTAAGCCAGCCAACCAGGCCGTGACGGCGGTGGCCCGGGAGCTGGCCGGCTTCATCTGGGCGATTGCCCGCGAGTGCGCCGGCCAACCCCATGGCTCGAGGGCGCTGGCATGAGTCGGCGGCCGTGGCTCCGGTTCAGGGCATGGAGGGCCGGTGAGGAGAACCCCAGCAGCTTCTATCCATGATGTCTATGTGGCCCCTGGGTGAGCGCATCCAGAGGTGACCCACGCACTTAGAGAAGGGCAGCTCCGCGACGAAGTGAAGTCAGGTCGGTAACCAACCCACGTATCTCAGAGTGATCCACCGTCGTGAAGTCGCCCTTCGTGCCCTGAACCGGAGCCATGGCCATGAAACGAAGATGGACCGAGACAACCGAAAAGCGGCCTCCCTGACGGGAGTGCCCAGGCCTTGACAGGTCTACCCATGTCAGAAG
>NZ_JAJNRE010000007.1:0-131441 GCF_022228025.1 Halorhodospira sp. 9622
GCGACGAGCGGCAGCTACTTGCGCTTTTTCGGCGGCAGCAGATCGGTGATGCTGCCGCTGGCCATCTCCGCCGCCATGGCCACCGTCTCGGAGAGGGTCGGGTGGGGATGGACGGTCAGACCGATGTCGTGGGCATCCGCCCCCATCTCCAGGGCCAGGCCGATCTCGCCGATCAGATCGCCGGCACCGGGGCCCACGATGCCGCCGCCGATCACCCGCCCAGTGTCCGCATCGAAGAGGATCTTGGAGACGCCATCGCTGGCATCGAGCGACAGCGCGCGACCGTTGGCCGCCCACGGGAAGGCCCCCTTCTCGTAGGCGATCCCCTCGGCCTTCGCCTGCTCCTCGGTCACCCCCACCCAGGCGACCTCCGGATCGGTGTAGGCCACCGAGGGGATGGCCCGGGCGTCCCAGGCGCTCTTCTCCCCAGCGATCACCTCGGCGGCGATCTTGCCCTCGTGCACCGCCTTGTGGGCCAGCATGGGCTGGCCGACGATATCGCCGATGGCGTGGATGTGCGGCACTGCGGTGCGCATGTGCTCGTCCACGCTCAGGCAGCCGTCATCGCCCGGCGTCAGTCCGGCGGCCTCAAGGCCGATACCGTCGCTGTTCGGACGGCGGCCCACCGCCACCAAGACGCGATCGAAGCGGTCACTCTCCGGGGCATCCGCACCGCTCAAGGTGACCGTCAGCGACTTCTTGTTCGCCTTGACCCCGGTCACCTCCGTGTTGAGGTGGATCGCCTCGCAGCGCTTGGCCAGGCGCTTGCGCAGGACCTTGACCAGATCCGGGTCGGCCCCGGGCATGAGCCGGTCGGAGAGTTCGACCACCGTCACCTTGCTGCCCAGCCCGGAGTAGACCGAGGCCATCTCCAGGCCGATGATCCCGCCGCCAACCACCAGCAATCGCTCGGGGATCTCCTCGAGCTTGAGGGCACCGGTGGAGTCCATCACCCGCGGGTCGTCCACGGCCAGCGACGGCGGGATCGCCGGCCGCGACCCGGCGGCGATGATGCAGTGCCGGAAACTGATGGTCCGCGTTCCCTCCTCACCGGCCACCCGCAGGTGGTGGGCATCGGCGAAGGTCGCCTCGCCGGTGACCACCTCAACCTTGCGCTGTTTGGCGATGCCGGCCAGCCCCTGGGTCAGCTGCTTGATGATGCCGCGCTTCCAGTCGTTGAGCCGCTCCAGATCGATCTTCGGCTTACCGAAGGCGATCCCGTGGGCGGCGAACTGATCCGCCTCGTCCACCACCTTGGCGGCGTGGAGCAGCGCCTTGGAGGGGATGCAGCCGACGTTCAGGCAGACGCCGCCGAGGACCGGGTACCGATCCACCAGCATCACCTTCAGCCCTAGGTCGGCGGCCCGGAAGGCGGCACTGTACCCCCCCGGCCCCGCGCCGAGGACGACCAGGTCGCAGTCCGCCTCCTGCGGGGCATCGGTGGCGGCCGCGGCCACCCCTTCGTCCGCCGGGGTCTGCTCGGCGGGTGCCCCGGTGGCGGCCCCACCGGCCGCGCCCTCGCCGGCAGCCGGATCACCGCCGGCGGCCTCTTCCGCCTGGAGGGTCAGGATCGGAGACCCCTCGGAGACCGTATCGCCCACCGCCATGTGCACCTCACGCACCACCCCGGCCGCGGATGCGGGCACCTCCATGCTCGCCTTGTCGGATTCCAGGGTGATCAGTGATTGCTCGGACGCGACCCGATCCCCCGGTCCGACCAGCACCTCGATGACCTCCACGGCCTCGAAGCCGCCGATATCCGGTACCTTGACCTGTTGCTCAGCCATGCCGTGCTCCAATCCTTGCCGAGTCCGCCGGCGCAGCACGCCGGCGCTGGTTTGCGCGGGGGCGGCCGGCGGCCGCCCCCGCCCGCTGGGCGCCCCTTACAGCACCAGCCGGCGCAGGTCGCCGAGGACCTGGCTCAGGTAGGTGGTGAACCGGGCGGCCATGGCGCCGTCAATGACGCGGTGGTCGTAGGAGAGCGACAACGGGAGCATCAGCCGCGGTTGGAAGGCCTGCCCATCCCACACCGGCCGGGTCTCCG
Organism: Halorhodospira sp. 9622; assembly: GCF_022228025.1. NCBI lineage: Bacteria > Pseudomonadati > Pseudomonadota > Gammaproteobacteria > Chromatiales > Ectothiorhodospiraceae > Halorhodospira > Halorhodospira sp. 9622. Next base: position 2,045 of record NZ_JAJNRE010000007.1, read on the forward strand.
ACTTGGAGACGCCGAGGATCGCCACCTCCGGGGCGTTGACGATGGGCGTGAACGCCGTACCACCGATGCCACCGAGGCTCGAGATGGAGAAACAGCCTCCCTGCATGTCCGCCGGAGAGAGCTTGCCGTCGCGGGCCTTGGCCGAGAGGGCGCCGAGGTCCTCGGCGATCTGCAGCACGCCTTTCTGATCGGCGTCGCGCAGGACCGGGACCACCAGACCCTCGGGGGTGTCGACGGCCACGCCGATATGGCAGTAGTGCTTGATGATCAGCTCCTGCCCGTCCGCCGAGAGGCTGGCGTTGAAACGCGGGTACTCGGCGAGGGCCGCGGTGGCCGCCTTGACCAGGAAGGCCAGCGGGGTGAGCTTCACGCCCCGGGCCTCGGCCTCCTTCTTCAACGACTGGCGGAAGGCCTCCATCTCGGTGATGTCGGCTTCATCGAACTGTGTGACGTGGGGGACATTCAGCCAGCTGCGGTGCAGGTGCGGCCCCGAGAGCCGCTGGATGCGGGTCAGCGCCACCCGCTCCACCTCGCCGAAACGACTGAAGTCCTGCTCGGGGATCGGCGGGATCCCGACCCCTTCGGCGGCCGGGGCGCCGGCGGCGGCACCCGTTGGCGGGACCTCCTGGCCCTGCATCACGCGCTTGACGTAGGCCTCCACGTCCTCGCGCCGAATACGCCCCTTGCGTCCGCTGCCGCTGACGCGCCCGAGGTCGACGCCGAGCTCGCGGGCGTAGCGACGAACCGAAGGGCTGGCGTGGGCGGCGCGGTGGCCGTCGCGATCGATCGGCGGCTGCCCGCCGCTGGACGCGGCGGGCCCTGTGCCGCTGCCCGCCGGGGCGGGCGCAGGGGCCACCGGCGCCGATCCGCCGGCCGGCTTTTCGCTTCCGGACGATCCGGCCGTTTCCTCGGCCGGGGCGCCCTCAGCAGCCGGGGCCTCGGCCGGTGCCGCCGGCTCAGCCGGCCCGGATGCGGCATCGGCGGCGGCCGTGTCGACGGTGGCGATCACACTCCCCTCGGAGACCATATCACCGACGGCGATGTGCACCGCCCGGATCTCGCCCCCGACCTCCGCCGGCACCTCCATGCTCGCCTTGTCGGACTCGAGGGTAATCAGCGACTGCTCCGGCTCGATCCGGTCCCCGGGCGCGACCAGGACCTCGATCACCTCCACGGCCTCGAAGCCGCCGATATCCGGTACCTTGAGCTCCTGTTCCGCCACGGTCACACCTCCCACGGGTTCGGGGCATCCGCCGCCAGCTGGTACTTGCCGATGGCCTCGCTGACCTTCCCGGCCTCGATCTCGCCCTCATCGGCCAGGGCGTAGAGGGCTGCCGCGGCGATGTGGTAGCGATCCACCTCGAAGAAGCGCCGCAGCTTCTCGCGGGTATCCGAGCGGCCGAAGCCGTCGGTACCCAGGGACCAGAACTTGCGTCCGATGTAGGGACGGATCTGATCCGGGTAGGCGCGCATGTAGTCGGTGGCGGCAATGGCCGGGCCACTGTAGCCCTCCAGGCACGCCTGCAGGTACGACTGCCGACGCTCGGACTCCGGGTGGAGGCGGTTGCCCCGGGCGCAGGCCATGCCGTCGCGGGCCAGCTCGGTGAACGAGGGGCAGCTCCAGATATCGGCATGGACGCCGAAATCGCCAGCGAGCAGCTCCGCGGCGGCGATCACCTCGCGGAAGATGCTCCCCGAGCCCATCAGCTGCACCCGCGGCCCCTTCTTCTTGGGGCCGGCGCGGAAGAGGTACATGCCGCGGCGGATGCCCTCCTCGGCCCCCTCGGGCATCGCCGGATGGGTGTGGTTTTCGTTGTAGACGGTCAGGTAGTAGAAGCAGTTCTCCTGCTCGGCGTACATCCGGCGCAGCCCGTCCTGGACGATCACCGCCAGCTCGTAGTCGAAGGCCGGGTCGTAGGAGACGCAGTTGGGGATGGTCGAGGCGAGGACGTGGCTGTGGCCGTCCTGGTGCTGCAGCCCCTCGCCGTTGAGGGTGGTCCGGCCGGCGGTGCCACCAATCAGGAAGCCCCGGGCCTGGATATCCCCGGCGGCCCAGCACAGGTCCCCCACCCGCTGGAAGCCGAACATGGAGTAGAAGATGTAGAAGGGGATCATGTTGACGCCGTGGTTGGCGTAGGCCGTGGCCGCCGCCATCCACGAGGACATGGCACCGGCCTCATCCAGCCCCTCCTCGAGGATCTGCCCGGTCTGCACCTCGCGGTAGGACATCAGCTGATCGGCGTCCTCGGGCTCGTAGAGCTGCCCCACGTTGGAGTAGATGCCGAGCTGACGGAACAGCCCCTCCATCCCGAAGGTGCGCGCCTCGTCGGGGATGATGGGCACCACCCGCTGGCCGATCTGCTTGTCGCGGGTGAGCACCGTCAGCGCGCGCACGAAGGCCATGGTGGTGGACAGCTCCCGCTCGCCGCTGTCCTTGAGCAGCGCGTCGAAGGCGGAGAGCTGCGGGACCTCGAGCGCCGGCGCCCGCTCGTAGCGCACCGGCATGTAGCCGCCCAGGGCCTGCCTACGCTCGTGGAGGTAGCGCATCTCCGGGGCGTCGTCATCGGGCTTGTAGAAGGGCGTCTCCTTGAGCTGCTCGTCGGGGATGGGGATCTCGTAGTGGTCGCGGAACCGGCGCAGGGCGTTCTCACCCATCTTCTTCTGCTGGTGGGTGATGTTCTGCCCCTCGCCGGCCTCGCCCATGCCGTAGCCCTTGACGGTCTTGGCCAGGATCACGGTCGGCTGCCCGGTATGGTTCACCGCGGCGTGGTAGGCCGCGTAGACCTTGTGCGGGTCGTGGCCACCGCGGTTGAGCCGGTAGATGTCGTAGTCGGACATGCCGGCGACCATCTTCTCCAGCTCCGGGTACTTGGCGAAGAAGTGCTTGCGGGTGTAATCACCGCCGCGCGCCTTGAAGGCCTGGTACTCGCCGTCGACGGCCTCCTCCATGCGCTGCTGCAGCAGCCCCTCGTGGTCAAGCTCGAGCAGCGGATCCCAGCGCGAGCCCCAGATCACCTTGATCACGTTCCAGCCGGCGCCGCGGAACTCGCCCTCGAGCTCCTGGATGATCTTGCCGTTGCCGCGCACCGGACCGTCGAGGCGCTGCAGGTTGCAGTTGACCACGAAGATCAGGTTGTCGAGCTGCTCGCGGGCGGCCAGGCCGATCGAGCCCATCGACTCCGGCTCGTCCATCTCGCCGTCGCCCATGAAGCACCAGACCTTGCGGTCTGCGGTGTCCTCGATCCCGCGGTGGTGCAGGTACTTCATCATGCGCGCCTGCTGCACCGCCTGGATCGGGCCGAGGCCCATGGAGACGGTGGGGAACTGCCAGAAGTTGGGCATCAGCCAAGGGTGGGGATAGGAGCTGATGCCGTCGCCGTCGACGTCCTGACGAAAACCGGCCAGCTGCTCGGCGCTGAGCCGCCCCTCGAGGAAGGCGCGGGCGTAGATCCCCGGCGCGGAGTGCCCCTGGAGGAAGACCAGATCGCCGTCCTGCTCCTCGTTGGGCGCCCGCCAGAAGTGGTTGAAGCCGACCTCGTAGAGGGTGCAGGCCGAGGCGTAGCTGGCGATGTGCCCGCCGATGCCGTCGTGCTCACGGTTGGCGGCAACCACCATGGCGATGGCGTTCCAGCGCACCAGCGCCCGGATACGCCACTCCAGGTGGTGATCGGTGTACTCCGGCGGGCGCACCTCGAGGTGCCGGGGGATGGTGTTGATGTAGCCGGTGGTGGCCTTGAAGGGCAGATGGCCGAGCCGGCGCCGGCCCTTGCTGACCAGGTGCTCGAGGATCTGCTGCGCCCGCTCGGGCCCCTCGTGCTCGATCACCGCATCCAGGGCGTCGAGCCACTCCTGGATCTCCTCCGGATCCGGATCGTCGCGCAACTCGGGTATCGATTTCATGGTCCACCTCCTGGTTAAGAGTCGCCGGGACCCACGGGGCGCGACACGGCGGGTGGCCGTCCCGCACCCGGCGGCCTTGTGGGCCCCCGGGGGATCCCCGCAGACGGGCGAGCTTTGTTGTTCTTGTCGTCGCTAGGTCACGGCTGCCTCTCCGCTCCCTCGGGCGGTTCCTCGAGCAGCTCGTCGAGCGAGGCGCTCTTGCGCGTCGACATCCCCGCGGTGACCGCAAAGCGCATGGCGTCCTCGACACTCATATCGACGGGCTCGACCACCGAGGCCGGAACCAGCAGCGTGTAGCCACCCACCTGGTAACTCATGGGGGTGTAGACGGCGATGGTGTGCTCGTCACCGAGCCCTTCGGCCACCCCCGCCCACTGCCTGCGCGTCACCACGCCGAGCACCCGGTAATCGCTACCGGGCAGCGGCACCGTGACCACCTGGTCGCCCAGCTCCTCGGCCCGGGAGACAAACCCGGTCAGGTCCTGCACCGCCCCGTAGATGGTCTTGACCACCGGCAGCTGCAGGAGGATCTGCTCGAACCACTCCCACAGGCGGCGCAGAAGGTAGAAGTTGAGGAGGACGCCGATGGCGAAGATGCCGGCCAGTGCCAGGGCCACGCCCAGGCCGGGGTGATACCAGGTCTCGGGGATGATCAGCTGCACGACGCTCCCGAGCGCCCGCTCGGCGGTCATGATCAGCCAGTAGAGAAGATAGAGGGTGACGACCGCCGGCAGAACCGCCAGCAGCCCCTTGAGGAAAATACCGCTAATCCTGCGCATGGTATTGCTCCCCGCTGGCTTGGCCGGGGGGGGGGGGGGCCCCCCCCCGCGGGGGGGGGGGGGGGGGGGCCCCCCCCCCCAAGGCTCTGGGGACAGCTCCCGGTTCAGCTCACCTTGGGGGCGAGCTCGCCGGACTCGTAACGCTCGACCATGGTCTCTAGGGGGACCGGCTTGATCTTGGACGCCATCCCCGCCGAGCCGAAGGCCTCGTAGCGGGCCTTGCAGATCTCCTTCATAGCCTCGGTGGAGGCCTTCAGGAACTTGCGCGGGTCGAAGTTGGACGGGTTCTCGGCCAGGTGCTTGCGCACCGCGCCGGTGGAGGCCAGGCGCAGGTCGGTATCGATGTTGACCTTGCGCACCCCGTTGCGGATGCCCTCTTGGACCTCCTCGACCGGTACGCCGTAGGTCTCGGGGATCTCACCGCCGAACTGGTTGATCAGCTCCAGCCACTCCTGCGGCACCTGGGAGCTGCCGTGCATGACCAGGTGGGTGTCCGGCAGGCGCTGGTGGATCTCCTTGATCCGGCTGATGGCCAGGATGTCGCCCGTGGGCGGACGGGTGAACTTGTAGGCGCCGTGGCTGGTGCCGCAGGCGATGGCGAGGGCGTCGACATGGGTATCGCGGACGAACTGCGCCGCCTCCTCCGGGTCGGTGAGCAGTTTGTCCTTGTCCATCTTGCCCTCGGCCCCGACGCCGTCCTCCTTGCCGGCCTCACCGGTTTCGAGGGAGCCGAGCACGCCGATCTCGCCCTCGACCGAGACACCGCCGGCATGCGCCATCTCGGCAGCGCGGCGGGTCACTCCGGCGTTGTAGTCATAGTCGGCGGGGGTCTTGCCATCTTCCTTCAGCGAGCCGTCCATCATCACCGAGGTGAACCCGGACTGGATGGCGCGCATGCAGGCACCGGGGTTGGCACCGTGGTCCAGGTGGACCACCAGCGGGACGTCCGGATAGGACTCCACGGCGGCCTCCATCAGGTGCCGATAGAAGGGGACGCCGGCGTACTTGCGGGCCCCGGCGGACGCCTGGACGATAGCCGGGCTATCGCACTCCTTGGCCGCCTCCATGATGGCGTGGAGCTGCTCCATATTGTTGGCGTTGAACGCCGGCATGCCGTAGCCGTGCTCGGCTGCATGATCGAGCAGCTGTCGCAGGGTGATCATCGCCATAGTCTCGACTCCTCCGCTATCTGTGCATTCACTCTAGAGATAATCGTCCACGCAGACGATGCGCAACGTGTTCGTACCGCCCGCGGCACCGAGCTCCTCGCCGTGGGTGACCAGGACGTAGTCGCCCTGGTTGACCAGTCCCTGACGGGAGAGGCGCGCCAGTAGCCGGCTCTTGAGGGCGTTGAGGTCCTCCTGCTCGGCATCGAACTCCAGCGGATAGACGCCGCGGTAGAGGGTCACCCGCCCCCGGGTCTCCGGGTGGCGGGTCAGGACGTAGATCGGCAGCCCCGAGCTAATCCGCGACATCCACGAGGCCGTTCCCCCGGATTCGGTGATGGCGATCAGCGCCTTGATGGAGAAGTGGTTGGCGGCGTACATCGCCGCCATGGCCACCGTCTCGTCGACCTGTGTGAAGTGCTCGTCCAGCCGGTGGTGGGAAACCGTCACCGTGCGACTGCGCTCGGCCGCCCGACAGACCCGGTCCATGGCGGCCACCGTCTCGGCCGGGAACGAGCCGGTGGCGGTTTCGGCCGATAGCATCACGGCGTCGGTGCCGTCCCGCACGGCGTTGGCCACGTCGAAGACCTCGGCCCGCGTCGGGATGGGGTTGTCGATCATCGACTCCATCATCTGCGTCGCCGTGATGGCCACCCGGTTGCGAGCCCGGGCGGTCTGGATGAGCTGCTTCTGGACCTCGGGCAACGCAGCATCGCCGATCTCCACGCCGAGATCGCCGCGGGCGACCATGATGGCATCGGCGGCATCCATGATCTCCTCGGCGGCGTCCAGCGCTTCGGCGCGCTCGATCTTGGCCACGATCCCGGAGCGCCCACCGGCCTCGGTGAGCAGCCGCCGGGCCTCGTGGATGTCGTCAGCGCACCGCGGGAACGAGACCGCCACGTAATCGGCGGCCAACTCGGCGGCCGTAACGATATCGACCCGGTCCTTGTCGGTGAGCGCCGGTGCGGAGAGCCCGCCACCGCGGCGGTTGATGCCCTTGCGATCGCTGAGTTCACCGCCAACCTGCACGGTGGTGTGGACGGCGGTCCCCTCGATGCGCTCGACCCGGACCACCAGGCGGCCGTCGTCGAGCAGCAGTTCGTCGCCGGGATGCAGGTCATCCGGCAGGGCCCGGTAGGCGACCCCGACGCGGGTGTGGTCCCCAGCATCCGGATCCACGGCGGGATCGAGGATAAAGGGGTCGCCGCGGCGCAGCTGGATCGGGCCATTGCGAAAGCGCTCGATGCGGATCTTCGGCCCCTGCAGATCCACCAGCACCCCGACACGGCGACCATGGGCCTCGCCCCAGGCGCGCACGGCCTCGACCCGCTGGCGGTGGTCGCTGGCCTCGCCGTGGGAGAGGTTGATGCGCACCACATCCACCCCGGCGGCGAGGACGGCCTCCAGGCCCTCGGGCCGGTCCGTCGCCGGCCCGAGGGTCGCCAGGATCTTGGTTCTGCGGGGCATCACGCCACCGACTCCCTGACTGAGTACCGCGTCGATCACGAATGCGCCGCCGCGTGCTGCTCGAGGGCCGCAACACCGGGCAGCTCGCGACCCTCGAGGAACTCGAGGAAGGCGCCACCGCCGGTGGAGATGTAGGAGACCCGCTCGGTGATGCCGAACTGCTCCACGGCGGCCAGGGTGTCACCGCCGCCGGCGATCGAGAAGCCGTCACTGGCGGCAATGGCCTCGGCCAGTGCCTCGGTACCGCCGGCGAAGGGCGCCATCTCGAACACGCCCACCGGGCCGTTCCAGACCACCGTACCGGCATTGCGCAGCATGCCGTCGTAGCGGGCACGGGTCTTCGGCCCGACATCGAGGATCATCTCGTCGTCGGGCACGGCCTCCACCGGGTGGACGCTGGCCTCGGCGTCCGCGGAGAACTCCCTGGCGGTGATCACATCCTCGGGGATCGGGATCTCGCCACCCTTGGCGCGGGCCTCTTGCATCAGGCGCTTGGCGGTTTCGACGAAGTCAGCCTCATAGAGGGACTTGCCGACGGAGTATCCCGCCGCGGCAATGAAGGTGTTGGCGATCCCGCCGCCGACAATGAGCTGATCCACCTTGTGAGTGAGCGCCTCCAGCACCTGCACCTTGCCGGAGACCTTGGAGCCGCCGACGATGGCGATCATCGGCCGGGCCGGGTTGTCCAGCGCCTTGCCCAGGGCCTCCAGCTCGGCGGCGAGCAGCGGACCGGCACACGCCTCGGGCGCGAAACGGGCCACGCCGTGGGTGGAGGCCTGGGCACGGTGCGCGGTGCCGAAGGCATCCATGACGAAGACATCGCACAGTGCCGCCATGCGTCGGGCCAGATCCTCGTCGTCCTTGGTCTCGCCGGGCTGAAAGCGCACGTTCTCCGCCAGCGCGACGCCGCCCTCGGCAACGTCGACGCCATCGAGCCATTCACGCACCACCGGCACCTCGCAACCCAGGATCTCGCCCAGGCGGCGGGCCACCGGAGCCATCGAGGCCTCGGCGTCGTATTCGCCCTCCTTGGGCCGCCCGAGGTGGGACATCACCAGCACCCGGCCACCGGCCTGCATGGCCTGGCGGATGCTCTCGGCGGCAGCGCGCACGCGGGTATCGTCGGCGACCTGGCCCTCCTTGATCGGGACGTTCAGGTCCTCGCGGATGAGCACCCGCTTGCCCGCCAGGTCGAGATCGGTCATGCGCTTCGCTTTCACGGCCACTCTCCTCTAGTCGATTCTGGTTCTGCGCCCGCGGGCGGGGGCCCTCAGCCGAGGACCCGCCGGCCCGCATCAGCCACGCTGTCCGCGGTCAGGCCGAAGTGCTCGTAGAGTTCCGGCCCCGGCGCCGATTCGCCGAAGGTGTCGAGGCCGACTACGAGGCCGCACTGACCGACCCAGCCCTGCCACAGGCCGGTGGCACCGGCCTCGACGGCCACCCGCGGTACATCACCGGGCAGCACCTGCTGACGGTAGGCCTCGTCCTGCGCGCAGAACGCCTCGACACAGGGCATGGAGACCACGCGAACGCTGCGCCCCTCGCCCTCGAGACGGTCCCGGGCCGCCATGGCCAGATCCACCTCGGAGCCGGTGGCCAGGATGACCAGCTCGGGCTTGCCGGAGCCGGCCTCCTTGAGGACATAGCCACCGCGGGCGATGGACCGGGCTTGGTCGCCGCTGCGCTGCTGCGGCTCCATGCCCTGGCGCGACAGTGCCAGCACGCTCGGTCCGTCCTCGCGGGCGATGGCCGCCGCCCAGGCCGCTGCAGTCTCCTGGGCGTCACACGGACGCCAAACGTGCAGGTTGGGGATCAGGCGCAGACTGGCCAGCTGCTCGACAGGCTGGTGCGTGGGTCCGTCCTCGCCGAGGCCGATGGAGTCGTGGGTGTAGACCATCACCACCCGCTGCTTCATCAGCGCCGCCATACGCACGGCGTTGCGGGCGTAGTCGGAGAAGATCAGGAAGGTGCCGCCGTAGGGGATGAACCCGCCGTGCAGGGCGATGCCGTTCATGATAGCGGTCATCCCGAACTCGCGCACGCCGTAAAAGACGTAGTTGCCGTCGGGCTGCTCCTGGCTGACCGTCGAGCAACCGTCCCACCAGGTGTTGTTCGAGCCTGTCAGGTCGGCGGAACCGCCGAGCAGCTCGGGCAGTTGCGGCCCGAAGTGACCGAGCACCGCCTGGGAAGACTTGCGGGTGGCGTCCTTCTTGCCGCCGGCGAACTTCTCCAGGCCCTCGGCAACCAGCTCCTGCCAGTTGCCCGGCAACTCACCGCGCATCCGCCGCTCCAGCTCGTCGGCCAGCTCGGGGTGTTCCTTGCGGTACGCCTCGAGGCGCTCGCCCCACTCCTGGAGCAGCTGCTCGCCACCAGCACGCGCATCCCACGCCTTGTAATGGGCTTCGGGGATCTCGAACGGGCCGTGCTCCCAGCCCAGCTGCTTGCGGCAGGCGGCGATCTCCTCTTCGCCCAAGGGGGCACCGTGCACGCCAGCGGTGCCGCACTGATTGGGCGCACCGAAGCCGATCACCGTCTTGCAGTCGATCAGCGTCGGGCGGCTGGTATCGGCGCGCGCCTGCTCGATGGCCTGCCGCACGGCCTCGCCGTCGTGACCATCCACCGGGCCGATCACCTGCCAGCCGTAAGCCTCGAAACGCTTGCGGACATCCTCCGTGTACCAGCCCTCGACGTTGCCGTCGATGGAGATGCTGTTGTCGTCGTAGAAGGCAATCAGCTTGCCCAGCCCCAGGGTGCCGGCCAGCGAGCACGCCTCATGGGAGACCCCCTCCATCAGGCAGCCGTCGCCCATGAAGACGTAGGTGTAGTGATCGATGATCTCGTGGCCCGGGCGGTTGAAGCGCGCCGCCAGCATCCGCTCGGCCAGCGCCAGGCCAACGCTGTTCGCCAGCCCCTGGCCCAGCGGCCCGGTGGTGGTCTCCACGCCCGGCGTGTAGCCGTACTCCGGGTGCCCCGGGGTCCGGGAGTGCAGCTGGCGGAAGTTCTTGAGGTCGTCGGTGGTGAGGTCGTAGCCGGTCAGATGGAGCAGCGCATACTGCAGCATCGACCCGTGACCATTGGAGAGGACGAAACGATCGCGGTCGAACCAGCCCGGCCGCTGGGGCGCATGGCGCATGTAGTCCCGCCACAGCACCTCGGCGATGTCCGCCATACCCATCGGTGCCCCCGGGTGGCCGGAGTTGGCCTTTTGGACAGCGTCCATGGCCAGGGCGCGAATGCCGTTGGCGAGCTCTCGTCGGCTCAGTTCGGTCGACGCCATGTTCTACCTCCCTCAATGGAATATTGTTCTGTTGCGGCTCGGGTCGAGCATGCCGCCATACTGCCCCGAAACTTTACGGATCGCGAACGATCAGCAAAAGCAAACCGTCCTGATCGTCCGAATAAGCGGCTACCGGGTCAGCTGGGCGAACACCGCCGGCAGGCGCTCCGGCAGGCGCTCCACGTGCTCGACCACCGAGTAGCCGTTGGCCCCGAAGATCCGTGACACGTAGGCGTCCGCGTCCCGATCCAGGGTCAGGCAGTAGCTGGTCACCCCTCGGGCGGACAGCTCCTCGGCAGCCTTGCGGGCGTCGTGGCGCAGGTACTGCGGATCCCGCACGTCGACGTCGTGCGGCTCTCCGTCGGTGACGATCAATAACAGCTTGCGCCGCTGCGGTTGACGCACCAAGTGGGCCCCGGCGTGGCGCATTGCCGCGCCCATGCGGGTCGAGTACTGCCCGCGCATCCCAGCCAGGCGGGACTTCGCTTCCTCGCTCCACGGCTGATGGAAGTCCTTGAACCGGTAGTACTGGACGTCGTGCCGACCGTCCGAGGAGAAGCCGTGGACAGCGAAGGGGTCACCGATGCCGTTGATGGCCCAGCCGAGCAGCGAGGTGGCCTCGCGGGTCAACTCGATGACGGTCTTCTCGCTGCCGCCCATAGCGTCGTTGGTGGACTCGGAGAGATCGAGCAGAAGCAGCACCGACAGATCCCGGGTCTTACGGATGTAGCGGGTGTTGATGCGCGGATCGGGGCTCATGCCCAGGCGCAGGTCGACCATGGAGCGCACGGCGGCGTCGATATCCAGCTCGTCGCCGTCCTCCTGTCGGCGCTCGCGGATCACCCCCTGGGGCTGCAAGGCGTCGACGAGGTAGCGCAGGCGGCTGGCCACCGGCCGGTAGTCCTTGAGGACCTGGTCCATGACCTCGGGGTCGCCGCGTTTCGGACGGCGCTCGACCACCGTGACCCAGTCGGGGCGATTGAGCTGGACCTGGTAATCCCACTCCGGGTAATGGAACGGCGGGCTGGCCGGCTCCACCCCTTCCATCTCGTTGTAGCTGACCCCGAAGTCCTCGTAGGGGAAGAGCTCCGTCCCGAGGACCCAGACCTCCTGCGCGTCGTCGCCGGCGAGTTCGCAGTCAACCTCGTTGACGAACTCCATCAGGTTGACCTGGCGGCGCACCTGCCGGTGGCTGGCCGGGATGTACTCCGCCTCGAGCCACTCCTCCTCATCGCTGGCGAAGAGGTAGCGGTTGTCGTCGCGGTAAGGGACGGCCATCCGCTGCAGGACGCGGGCCGAGGGCATGGGGTAGCGCTGCGCCAGGCTATTGTGCAGCTCCATGCCCAGCTCCCACGACAGCCCCACGTCCCGGGGGCGATCGGCGAAGTGGTAGTGGAAGATCTCGCGCACCTGCTGGACCCAGGGGTCGTCGTCGGCGTACTCCGGGTCAAGCAGGGCGTGGGCAGCCCGCTCCAGGCGCTCGACCACCGGATCCAGCTCCGCCTCGCGCTCGGCGGCCCGGGCCCGGTGGAAAGGCAGCCACAGCCGCTGCAGCCCCGGAAACTCGTCGATGGCCAGCGCCTCGACCCGGGCGTCCTCGATCAGGCCGATGACGGCCATCTGCGCCGGATTGAGCATCTCGGGCGAGAGCGGCTCGATGGTATGGACCAGGTGCGCGGCCGCGTGGGCGGCCGCGGCCCGATAGAGGTCCTTGCCCGGCAGCCCGTGGTAGTCGTCGTAAGCGTCGGGCAGATGGATCACCCGCTGCTCGATGAACGGCTTGTACCCCTCGCGGGTCTCGAAGTCCCCGGAGGTCGGCCGCATGAAGAAGTCCCGGGCCCAGAGCGCACGCAGGTAGAAGTTGAGCTTGCGCTGGTTATCCACCAGCAGCGTGCCGCGGCGCTCCTGCTGGAGCATCGCCTGACTGTCGGCACTCTGCAGGCCGAAGTAGGCGCGCTGCTGCTCGAAATCGCGGGCGTGGGCCTGGGCGCCCCACAGCGCCCAGCGCCGGAACCCGCCCAGGGTGAGCTTGGAGAAGAGCTCGTCGAGGTTCTCGAGCATCGGCCGCAGGCCGCGCGGAGCCTTGGCCGAAAGCTGGTGGACGAGGTTCAGGAACTGGCGCAGCAGCTCCGGATCGCCGAGCCGTCGCGCGGCAGTGGGTAAGCCGGCCAGCAGCAGGGCAATCACCTGGCCGCTGACCATCGAGGAGAGCTTCATGGCGGCAGTGACCACCTCGGTGAGCACGTCCTCGCCCACTTCCTTGGCCACCGCAGGCATCGCCTCCAGGTAGCAGATGACCAGGTCGGCGCCGCGGCCCAGCTCGGCCAGGGCCCGGGCCCCTTCCAGGTAGTTGTGCAGCCCCCGTGGCGACATCACCCGCGACGCCTCGGCGAAGCTCGCCTCCAGCGTCTCGGCGATCCGCGGATCCGCCGCCACCAGGGTCTCACGGTAGTCCTCGAGGCGCACCGTCATCGCAATCCCCCGCACTGCCCCCGGGTGATCACCCGGTCGTTCAGAAGTAGGTCGCCACCGCCTGATCCAGCGTCTCGCGCATGTCCGGATCGTCGGTCAGGGGGCGCACCAGCGACATGGTGCAGGCTGAGCGCGGCTCGATGCCCTTGGCGATCAGGTTGCCGGCGTAGACCAGCAGACGCGTGGAGATCCCTTCATCCAGCCCGTGGCCCTTGAGGTTGCGGGCGCGGTGGGCGATCTGCACCAGCTTGTCGGCGATATCGCTGTCGACGCCGGTCTCGTGGGCGACGATCTCCGCCTCGGCCGCGGCCTCCGGGTAGTCGAAGTCGAGGGCGCCGAAACGCTGCTTGGTGGACTGCTTGAGGTCCTTCATCAGCGACTGATAGCCGGGGTTGTAGGAGATCACCAGGTGGAAGTCCGGGTGGGCGTGCACCAGCTCGCCCTTCTTCTCGAGCGGCAGGGTGCGCCGGTGGTCGGTCAGGGGGTGGATCACCACGGTGGTGTCCTGACGCGCCTCGACCACCTCGTCGAGGTAGCAGATGGCGCCGATCCGCGCCGCGGTGGTCAGCGGCCCGTCCTGCCAGCGGGTGCCATTGGCGTCGAGCAGGTAGCGGCCCACCAGGTCGGCGGCGGTCATATCCTCGTTGCAGGCCACCGTAACCAGGGGACGCTGCAGCTGCCAGGCCATGTACTCGACGAAACGAGACTTGCCGCAGCCGGTCGGCCCCTTGAGCATGACGGGCATGCGGGCCTGGTAGGCGGCCTGGTAGAGATCGACCTCGTCACTGACCGGCCGGTAGTACGGCGCTTCAGTGACGCGATACTGGTCCACATCGTGCTCGGTCATCGGCCCCTCCGCTCGGGTACTGGCTTTTCGAATGGCGACGGGGGCGATCCCGGCCACCATTCGAAAAGCAGCGGTGCGGTCCCGGCGACCACCGCCCGGCGCGGGCGGCGATCGCCGGGCACACCCCGGCCACTAGGCGTCGATGGGACCCCGATAGATCACCATCGCGGTGCCCTGCGTCTGCCGGTAGTTGTCGTAGCCAATCAGGCGCACGTGGTGCTCCGGGTGCTCCTTGTGGCACGCCTCGGCCTCTTTGAGGATGGCGTCCACGTCGGTCTCGCCGAACATCGGCAGCTTCCACATGTACCAGTAGTGGTCGAAGGCGTTCTCCGGCTCGGTGTGCTCGATGGCCGGGTTCCAGCCCTGGTCGACGATGTACTGGACCTGCTTGCGGACGTCCGCGTCGCTCATCTCCGGCAGGTAGGAGAAGGTCTCGAAGCGACGGCTGTTCGGATCGGACAGCTTGGACTTGTAATCCTGGATCTCACTCATTGCTCAGTCTCCTTCCCCTTTACCGGTGCGCCGTGTCCAGCTTGTCCACGGTGTCGAACTCGAACTTGATCTCCTTCCACGTCTCCATGGCGGCCTTCAGCTCGGGGCTGCTCTTGGCGGCCTCGGTGAGGATCTCCTTGCCCTCCTTCTCGAGCTCGCGGCCCTCGTTGCGGGCCTTGACGCAGGCCTCCAGGGCCACGCGGTTGGCCGCGGCGCCGGCGGCATTGCCCCAGGGGTGGCCCAGCGTACCGCCGCCGAACTGGAAGACCGCATCGTCACCGAAGATCGACAACAGAGCCGGCATGTGCCAGACGTGGATCCCGCCGGAAGCGACGGCGAAGGCGCCCGGCATCGCGCCCCACTCCTGATCGAAGAACAGGCCGCGGGAGCGGTCCTCCTCGATGTAAGGCTTGCGCAGCAGGTCGATCCAGCCCAGCGTCGACTGGCGGTCACCCTCGAGCTTGCCGACCACCGTTCCGGTGTGCAGCTGGTCGCCGCCCATCAGGCGCAGGATCTTGGTCAGCACCCGGAAGTGGATGCCGTGGTTCGGGTTGCGGTCGAGCACCGCGTGCATGGCGCGGTGGATGTGCAGCAGCATGCCGTTGTCGCGGCACCAGTTGGCCAGGCCCTGGTGGGCACAGAAGCCGGCGGTGATGTAGTCGTGCATGATGATCGGCGCGCCGATCTCCTTGGCAAACTCGGCACGCTTGTACATCTCCTCCGGCGTCGGGGCGGTGACGTTGAGGTAGTGGCCCTTGCGCTCGCCGGTTTCCTCCTCGGCCTTCTGGATCGCCTCCATGACGAACTCGAAGCGGTCGCGCCAGCGCATGAAGGGCTGGGAGTTGACGTTCTCGTCGTCCTTGGTGAAGTCGAGACCGCCGCGCAGGCACTCGTAGACCGCGCGGCCGTAGTTCTTGGCCGAGAGGCCGAGCTTGGGCTTGATGGTGCAGCCGAGCAGCGGCCGGCCGTACTTGTTCATCTTGTCCCGCTCGACCTGAATGCCGTTCGGCGGCCCGGGGCAGGTCATCACGAAGTGCAGCGGGAAGCGCACGTCCTCCAGGCGCAGGGCGCGCACGGCCTTGAAGCCGAAGACGTTGCCCACCAGCGAGGTGAAGACGTTGACGATCGAGCCCTCTTCGAAGAGGTCGATGGGGTAGGCGATGAAGGCGTAGAAGGCCTCGTCGTCGCCCGGCACGTCCTCGACCTTGTAGGCGCGACCCTTGTAGTGCTCCAGGTCGGTGAGCAGGTCGGTCCAGACCGTGGTCCAGGTCCCGGTGGAGGACTCGGCGGCGACGGCGGCGGCCGCCTCCTCGCGGTCCACGCCGGGCTGCGGCGTCACCTTGAACACGGCCAGAAGGTCGCTATCCTTGATCTTGTAATCGGGCTCCCAGTAGGTCTCCCGATACTCCTTGACGCCCGCGGTGTACGTCTTGCTAGCCATCGATCCTCTCCTCAAGCGTTTCTGCTCGTAAGTCCAAACACGCCCCGGGGCTTTAATGAGCAGCACCGGTTCTTGTGGCTGCCCCTTGCGGCATGTCTCCAGACAGCATAGCCTTGCAGTTCAAGAAGAAAAAGAAATTGTTTTTGGTGCTTGGATAAGTTTTCCATTATTAACAAGCATTGGGGGAGGCCCAGGAGGATGAACATCACACTACGGCAGCTACAGGTGTTCGAGTCTGTAGCCCGACATCTCAGCTTCACCCGTGCCGCCGAGGAGCTGTATCTCACGCAGCCGGCGGTCTCCATGCAGATCAAGCAGCTCGAGCAGCAGGTCGGACTGCCCCTGTTCGAGCAGATCGGTAAACGAATCTACCTCACCGAGGCCGGCGAGGAGGTGCGGCGCTATGCCCAGCGCATCTCCGCCGAACTGCGCGAGCTCGCCGACGGCCTCGAAGCCCTGCGCGGGCTGAACAGCGGCCGACTGCGACTGACGGTGGCCTCGACCGCCAACTACTTCGCCACCGACCTGCTCGCCGCCTTCACCCGGCGACAGCCCGGGGTGACGTTCCAGCTAGAGGTCACCAACCGGGAGGGGGTGATCCGCCGCATTCAGGACAATGAGATGGACCTGGCGGTCATGGGTCGCCCGCCGGAGGGGCTGGATGTCGCCGCCGAGGCCTTCATGCCGAATCCGCTGGTGATCATCGCCGCGCCGGACCACCCACTGGCAGACGGCTCGCCGATCCCACTCGAACGCCTGCAGGACGAGCTCTTCGTGCTGCGCGAGCAGGGCTCGGGCACCCGCAACGCGGTCCAGCGCGTGCTCGAGGAACGCGGCATGAACCTGCGCGGCGGGCTCGAAATGAGTTCCAACGAGGCCATCAAGCAGTCGGTACAGGCCGGACTCGGGCTCGGCGTCGTCTCCATCCACACCGTAGCCCTGGAGCTCGAGTTGGGCCGGCTGCGGGTGCTCAACGTCGAGGGCTTCCCTCTGGAGCGGCAGTGGTACCTGGTCCACCGCTCGGGCAAGCGCCTCTCGCCGGCGGCGGAGGCGTTCCGTCAGTTCATCCTCGACGAGGCCCACCGGCACTGGCAGGTCCCGGAGACGCCAGGGGTTGCGCCCCCGCAGGAACCGCCGCTGCAGGCCGTTCCGTGAGCCCGTTTATTCCAATAATCATCAATCCTTAGTTCCCCGCGGGGCGCCCCGGGCTTAGCTTGCCGGGGCGCCCTGGGTTCAAGCCGGGAGGAGTACCCATGAACAAGCCGTGGATCGCACCGTCCATCCTGTCCGCCGATTTCGCCCGCCTGGGCGATGAGGTCAACGCCGTTCTCCGGGCCGGCGCCGATGCCATCCACTTCGATGTCATGGACAACCACTATGTCCCCAATCTGACCATCGGCCCGCTGGTCTGCCAGGCGCTGCGCGATCACGGCATCACTGCGCCCATTGACGTGCATCTGATGATCAAGCCGGTGGACCGGATCATCCCCGATTTCGCCGCGGCCGGGGCCGACTGGATCACCTTCCACCCCGAGGCCAGCGAGCACGTCGACCGCTCCCTGAGCCTGATCCGCGAGCACGGCTGCCGGGCCGGCCTGGTCTTCAACCCGGCCACGCCGCTCGACTGCCTGCGCTACGTCGCCGATAAGGTCGACATGGTGCTGCTGATGTCGGTCAACCCCGGCTTCGGGGGGCAG
Organism: Halorhodospira sp. 9622; assembly: GCF_022228025.1. Taxonomy (NCBI): domain Bacteria; kingdom Pseudomonadati; phylum Pseudomonadota; class Gammaproteobacteria; order Chromatiales; family Ectothiorhodospiraceae; genus Halorhodospira; species Halorhodospira sp. 9622. The sequence goes on from NZ_JAJNRE010000007.1 coordinate 19,586, forward strand.
AAGTTCATCCCCGGGACCATCGACAAGATCCGCGAGGCGCGGCAACTGATCGATGAGCTGAACCCGGACGCCCGCCTGCAGGTCGACGGCGGGATCAAGGCCGAGAACATCCGTCAGGTGGCCGAGGCCGGCGCGGACACCTTCGTGGCCGGCTCGGCGGTCTTCGGGGCCGAAGACTACGGCCAGGCCATCGCCGATATGCGCAAGGAGCTCGAGGCTGCGCACCGCGCCGGTTGAGCTCGCATTCAAGGGAATTTCTAGTCAGCGAGCAAGAGGGTCAAGCCATGTCCGAGAAGCATCCCATCATTGCGGTCACAGGCTCCTCCGGGGCAGGGACCAGCACCGTCAAGAACGCCTTCGAGCACATCTTCCGCCGGGAACAGGTCACCCCGGTGGTGATCGAGGGCGACGCTTTCCACCGCTTCAACCGGCAGGAGATGCGCGACCAGCTGGCCCGAGCCGCCGAGGAGGGGCGCAACCTGAGCCACTTCGGGCCGGAGGCCAACGTCTTCGACGAGCTCGAGCACTCCTTCCGCCGGTACGGCCAGGAGGGCATCTGTCGACGCCGCAGGTACCTTCACAGCGATGAGGAGGCGGAACCCTACGGACTGCGCCCCGGCGAGTTCACCGACTGGGAGGACGCCGGCCAGGACAGCGATCTGCTCTTCTACGAGGGGCTGCACGGCGGCGTCGTGACCGAGGAGCACAACGTGGCGCAGCACGTGGACCTGCTCGTCGGCGTGGTGCCCATCGTCAACCTGGAGTGGATCCAGAAGATCCATCGCGACGGCGCCGAGCGCGGCTACACAGCCGAGAAGACCGTGGACACCATCCTGCGGCGCATGCCGGACTACGTGAACTACGTCACGCCGCAGTTCTCGCGGACCGACATCAACTTCCAGCGCGTACCCACGGTGGATACCTCGAACCCGTTTATCGCCCGGGATGTGCCGACGCCGGATGAGTCCTTTACGGTGATCCGCTTCCGTCAGCCGGAGCGCTTCGGGATCGATTTCCCGTACCTGCTGAACATGATCCCCGACTCCTTCATGTCGCGGCGGAACACCATGGTGGTCCCCGGCGGCAAGACCGGCTTCGCCATGGAGCTGATTATGACGCCGATCATCCACGAGTTCGTCGAGCGCAGTCGCAAGCTCAAGGGCTCGCGCTAGGCGGCGCGGCCCGCGGCCGGCAGGAGAAACCGAAAGAGGGGGCGTCACCGCGGTGACGCCCCCTCTTTATTCGGGATCGACCCACCTCGGGGCGGGCCGTCAGGACTTAGAACTGCTCTTCGAGATCCTCGTCGCCGAAGTCATCCTCGAAGTCGTCATCGAAGTCGTCATCGAAGTCGTCATCAAAGTCGTCAAAGGCCTCGTCCTCGTCCATCGGGGCCGGCTCATCGCCCTCCGGCATCTCCTCGAACTCGTCGAGCTCCTCGAAGTCGTCGCCGCCGCCGCAGCCTGCCAGCGTCAGCCCGCCGGCGATGGTCAGGACCCCCAGGATGGTTGCCAGCTTGCGCATCAGTCCTCTCCTCTCTAGGCGATTTGGAATGATCCGGGGAAGCGCGCATCAGCACGCGCCCCCGCCTCAATCACAAGGACACCGGCACACTGCGTCAAGTTCCCCCGGGGTGAACCCTTGGGCGACGCCAGGGGAGCGGGCATAATCAAGGCCTTCAACGGCAGCGTGAAACAATGGAGGCGGTCGTGACACGGAGCTCCCAACCGCAGTTCAATGGCGGCTACCCCCTGCGGCGCCCGCGCCGGATGCGCCGCGACGCCTTCTCCCGCCGACTCATGCGGGAGACCCGGCTGGGCCCGGAGGATCTGATCCAGCCGGTCTTCGTCCTCGACGGCGAGGATCGCACCGAGCCGGTGCCCTCCATGCCCGGCGTCGAGCGCATGACCATCGACCGACTGGTCCAGGAGGCGCGGGAGCTGCACGCCCTCGGCATCCCGCTGATCGCCATCTTCCCGGTGACCCCCGCCGAAGTGAAAAGCGAGGACGCGCGCGAAGCCTACAACCCGAGCGGCATCGCCCAGCGCGCCGTGCGTGCGGTCAAGGATGCGGTCCCCGGGATGGGCGTCATGACCGACGTCGCCCTCGACCCGTTCACCAGTCACGGCCAGGACGGGCTGATCGACGAAACCGGCTACGTCATGAACGAGGAGACCGTCGAGGTCCTGGTCCGCCAGGCGCTCTCCCACGCCGAGGCCGGAGCCGACGTGGTCGGCCCCTCCGACATGATGGATGGCCGCGTGGGGGCGATCCGCAGCGCCCTGGAGTCCCACGACCACCGCAATGTGCGCATCCTCTCCTACGCGGCCAAGTACGCCTCCTGCTACTACGGTCCGTTCCGCGATGCCGTGGGCTCCTCGGACAACCTCGGCAGCGGCGTGGCCGGACCGGGCAAGGACAGCTATCAGATGGACCCGGGCAACAGCGACGAGGCCCTGCACGAGGTGGCCCTCGATCTGCAGGAGGGGGCCGACATGTTCATGGTCAAACCCGGCCTCCCCTACCTGGACGTCATCCGGCGGATCAAGGACGAATTCGGGGTGCCGACCTTCGCCTACCAGGTCAGCGGCGAGTACTCCATGCTCAAGGCAGCCGCCCAGAACGGCTGGCTCGACGAGCGCGAGTGCGTGCTCGAGGCGCTGCTCTCGCTGCGCCGGGCGGGCGCCGATGGCATCCTGACCTACCACGCACGGGCTGCGGCTCAGTGGATGCGCGAAGAGGACTGAGATCTTGAAGAGCTACTTCGCCCGGATCTTCGGCTCCTCGCCGGTCGCACCTTTGCAGCAACACATGGCCGAGGTGGTCGACTGCGTGGAGGTGCTGCCGGAACTCTTCCGGGCCTCGGCGGCGGGCGACGTGCAGCGCATGCGCGACGCCCACCGCCAGATCGTCCAGCACGAGCACGAGGCGGACCGCCTGAAGAAGGAGATCCGCGCACACCTGCCGCCGGATCTGTTCATGCCGTGGGACCGGCGTGACTTCCTCGAGCTGCTGCGCGCCCAGGATCGGATCGCCAACAAGAGCAAGGACATCGCCGGGCTGATGATCGGCCGCCAGATGCAGTGGCCGGCGGCACTGGAAGAGGCCACCCTGGGTCTGCTCGATCAGGGCATCGAGGCGGCCCGCCAGGCCAAGGCCTCGGTACGCGAGCTCGATGAGCTGGTCGAGGCCGGCTTCCGCGGCGCGGAGCTGGAGATCGTCGAGAGCCTGCTGGACAAACTCGACGACGTAGAGGCCGAAACCGACCGCATGCAGGTCCAGCTGCGCTCGCAGCTGTTCGAGATCGAGCGCGAGCTCTACCCGGTGGATGTCATGTTCCTCTACCAGATCATCGAGGCCCTCGGCACCCTCGCCGACCGTGCCCAGCAGACGGGCGCCCGCTTTCAGATCCTGCTCGCGCGCTGAGGCATGGAATACGCCGTCGTCTACCTGGCCCTCGCCGCTGCGTTCGGACTGTTCATGGCCTGGGGCATCGGGGCCAACGACGTGGCCAACGCCATGGCCACGTCGGTGGGCTCGCGGGCACTGACCATTCGCCAGGCGGTGGTGATCGCCGCCATCTTCGAGTTCGCCGGCGCGGTGCTCGCCGGCGGCGCGGTGGCAGCCACGGTCCGCGGCGGCATCGTCGACACCTCATCACTGGTCGGCGAGGAGGAGATCCTCGTCTTCGGCATGCTCGCCGCCCTCGCCGCCGCTGGCTGCTGGCTGCTGGTGGCCTCCTGGCGAGGTTGGCCGGTCTCCACCACGCACTCGATCATCGGCGCCCTGGTCGGCTTCGGTATCGCCGGACTGGGCTGGGGGGCCATCCACTGGCCGGCCGTCGGGCAGGTGGCCGCCAGCTGGGTCACCTCGCCGCTGATCGCTGCGGTGGTCAGCTTCGCCCTGTTCCGCTCAGTGCAGATGCTGGTCCTCGACCGCCGCCATCCGCTGGAGGCGGCCAAGAAGTGGGTGCCCTTCTATATCTTCCTCACCGGGTTCTTCGTCTCGGTCATCACCCTCTTCCGTGGGCTGCAGCACATCGGGCTGGAGCTGGGCTTCGCCACCAACCTCCTGCTGTCGCTCGCCATCGGCCTGGTCATGGCCTGGGCCGGCAAGCTGGCGATCCATCGCACCCGCTTCGACGAGCGCCCTCACCGGCGCTACCAGTTCCGTAACGTCGAACGGGTCTTCGCCGTACTGATGATCATCACCGCCTGCGCCATGGCCTTCGCCCACGGCTCCAACGACGTAGCCAACGCCGTCGGGCCGGTGGCCGCGGTGGTCGCCACCGTGACCAGCGGCGAGATCCAGCCCGAGGCACCGGTCCCGGTGTGGGTCCTGGTCCTGGGCGCAGTGGGTATCGTCGCTGGATTGCTGATGCTCGGCCGCCACGTCATCGCCACAGTGGGCAAGAACATCACCCAGCTCACCCCGAGCCGGGGGTTCGCCTGCAATCTGGCCACCGCCGGGACCGTGGTCACCGCCTCGGGCATCGGCCTGCCCATCTCCACCACCCACACCCTGGTCGGGGCCGTGCTCGGCGTCGGGCTGGCCCGTGGACTGGCCGCCATCGACCTGCGGGTGGTGACCGGGGTGTTCATGTCGTGGCTCGTCACCCTGCCTGCCGGTGGCATCCTCGCCGTGGTCTTTTTCTACTTGCTCTACTGGAGCTTCGGCTGAACCGGGACAGACCCATGAGCGATCACTACGCCGTCGTCGGCAACCCGATTGCCCACAGCAAATCACCCCAAATCCACGCCCGCTTCGCCGCGGAGGTAGGGGCCGACCTGTTCTACCAGCGCTTGTGGGCCCCGGAGGAACACTTCGACGCCGTGGCGCAAGCGTTCTTCGCCGGCGGCGGCCACGGGCTCAACGTCACCGTGCCGTTCAAGGAGGCAGCCTGTGCCTTCGCCGACACCCTCAGCGAGCGGGCCCGAACCGCCGGCGCCGTGAACACCCTGCGCGCCGAGGCCGACGGTCGCCGCTTCGGCGACAACACCGACGGTATCGGCCTGCTGCGCGACCTGCGCGACAATCACGGGGTCCAGCTGGCCGGCCGGCGCCTGCTCCTGCTCGGCGCCGGCGGCGCCGCCCGAGGGGTCCTGAGCGAGCTGCTCGCCGAGGGGCCACAGACGCTGGTCATCGCCAACCGCACGGTGAGTCGCGCCGAGGCCCTCGCCTCCGCCGACACGCGCATCCGCGGTTGCGGCTTCGAAGCGCTGCACGGGCATACCTTTGACGTGGTACTGAACACCACCGCCGCCGGGCTGCAGGGCGAGATGCCACCCCTGCCCGACGACTTGCTCGCCCCCGGCGCCGCCGCCTACGACCTGGTCTATGCCGACGGCGACACGCCGTTCATGGCCTGGGCACGGGCGCGCGGCGCCGCCGTGGTCTGCGACGGTCTGGGCATGCTCGTTGAGCAGGCAGCGGAATCGTTCTATCTCTGGCGCGGCACCTACCCGCAGACTGCTCCGGTCATCGAGGCGCTGCGCGGCGGGGCCTGAACCGCCTGTCTACGCGCGGGGCCGCTCAGGCCTCGCGGCTGTTGACCATGACCTCGGCCTCACCGGTGAGCACGGTGCGCTTGCGCACGTAGCAGCGGGTATCCAGGCGCACGCGATGGCGCTCGCGCTCCACCTCGATGACTGTGGCCTCGGCGCGCACGGTGTCACCGATGCGCACCGGCGCCTGGAAGCGCAGCTGCTGACCGAGGTAAATGGCCCCCGGCCCCGGCATGCGGGTGCCGAGGACGCAGGAGATCAGCCCACCTAGGAACAGCCCGTGGGCGATGCGCCCCTTGGCGAAGGTCGTCGAGGCAAACTCCTCGTTGATGTGCACGGGGTTATTGTCCCCGGAGAGGCCGGCGAAGAGGACCAGGTCGGCCTCGGTGACGGTCCGCGTGTAGGATCCCGCCATCCCCGGCTCCAGATCCTCGACGCAGTACCCCTGCAGCTCATGAACCATGCGCTTCTTGCTCCCGCTCGCCGTCGTTGAACGCGGTAAATACGGATGGTGACTGGGTTGTCACTCTGACACGCGCGGGTGCAAAAAGGCCAGTGGGACGCCGTGCCGGACCGCCGGCAATCGGCGTTTGCGCCCACGGGGGCTCGTGCATATACTACCGTCCCGCTTTTGTCGGCGGGTGATCGACACCGGCGGCGCACCGCGCCCAGAGGGCCGGCCGCCCCCTGAAAAAAACGACCCCGCAGCATCCCAGAGGCGACCGTGACGGACGAAAACGCACCCGGCCTGTACCGGCCCAGCTTCGAACGAGACAACTGCGGTTTCGGGCTGATTGCCCATATGGATGGTAACCCCAGCCATTGGCTCATCGAAACCGCTGTAGCCGCCCTCGGGCGACTCACTCACCGTGGCGCGGTGGCGGCCGACGGCAAGACCGGCGACGGCTGCGGCCTGCTGCTGACCAAGCCCGACGCCTTCCTGCGCGCCGTGGCAGAGGAGGCTGGCCTGGAACTCGGCGAGCAGTACGCCGTGGGCAGCCTGTTCCTCCACCCCGACGACCAGCGCGCGGAAGCCGCCCGCGAGGCCCTACGTGAGGCGCTGCGCAGCCAGGGGCTGGAGCCGGCCGGATTCCGCGAGGTCCCGGTGGACCCCTCGGCGCTGGGGGCCCAGGCCCTCCAAACCCGTCCCCGGATCGAACAAGTCTTCGTCAACGCCGATCCGGGGATGGAGGCCCAGGACCTGGAACGGCGGTTGTTCATCGCCCGCCGGCTTACCGAGAAGGCAATCAGCAGCGAAGACGAGGTCTTCTACGTCGCCAGCCTTTCGGGCCGGGTCCTCTCCTACAAGGGGCTGGTGATGCCGGATTACCTCCCCTCCTTCTACCAGGACCTTCAGGACCCGCGCCTCGCCTCTTCCCTTTGCGTCTTCCACCAGCGTTTCTCCACCAACACCCTGCCCCAATGGCGCCTCGCCCAGCCGTTCCGCTACCTGGCCCATAATGGCGAGATCAACACCATCCAGGGCAACCGCAACTGGGCCAATGCCCGGGCTTTCACGCTGAACACCCCGCTGATCCCTGACATGGAAGCGGTGCACCCGCTGGTCAACAGCGAGGGTTCCGATTCCTCGAGCCTCGACAACATGCTCGACGTGCTCCTCCAGGGGGGGATGGACATCTTCCGCGCCATGCGCCTCCTCATGCCCCCGGCTTGGCAGAACGTCGACTCTATGGACGCGGACCTGCGCGCGTTCTACGAGTACCACTCCATGCACTGCGAGCCCTGGGACGGTCCGGCCGGCATCGTCCTCACCGACGGCCGCCACGCCGCCTGCACCCTGGATCGCAACGGCCTGCGGCCGGCACGCTGGGTGATGACCCGCGATCGCCACATCACCCTGGCCTCGGAGATCGGCGTCTGGGACTACGACCCGGCCGAGGTGGTGGCCAAGGGGCGACTCAAGCCCGGCGAAATGCTCGCCGCCGATACCGAAACCGGACAGCTGCTCACTCCCGAGCAGATCGACGAGCGGCTGATGCGCCGCAAGCCTTATAAGGTCTGGCTCAGCGACCACCTGCGCCGCCTCGAGCCCCTCGCCGGCCACGACGGCCGCACGCCGCAGCTCGATGCCAAGGCCCTTGAAGTCCACCAGAAGCTCTTCGGCGTCTCTTTCGAGGAGCGCGACCAGGTGATGAAGGTGATGGCCGAGGACGGCCAGGAGGCCGTCGGCTCGATGGGCGACGACACCCCACTGCCGGTGCTCTCGCGCAAGGTCCGAGCCCTCTACGACACCTTCCGACAGCAGTTCGCCCAGGTCACCAACCCGGCGATCGACCCGCTGCGCGAGCGGATCGTGATGTCGCTGGAGACCTGTCTGGGCCGGGAAAAGAACCTCTTCGACGAGTCCGAGGATCACGCCAAGCGCATTACCGTGGACTCGCCGGTGCTCTCCGGCGCAAAGTTCGCGGCGCTCAAGGCCCTGGACGACCCGGAGTACGCCCACACCGTCATCGACCTGACCTACGACCCCGCTCAACTGAGTCTGCGCAGCGCCATCGAGGCCGTCGCCGCCGAGGCCGAGGCAGCGGTCCGCGCCGGGTCGACGCTGGTGGTGCTCTCCGACCGCCGGGTCGAGCGCGGCCGGCTGACCATCCACGCCCTGCTGGCCACCGGCGCCGTCCACCACCGCTTGGTGGCCCGGGGCCTGCGCTGCAACGCCAATCTCATCGTCGAGACCGGCACCGCCCGCGACCCCCACCACATCGGCTGCCTGATCGGTTACGGGGCAACCTGCGTCTACCCCTACCTCGCCTACGAAGTCGTGGCCGAGATGGCCCGCTCCGGGCGGATCGAGGGGGACGTCGAGGAGCTCTGCCTCAACTACCGCAAGGGGCTGAACAAGGGGCTGTACAAGATCCTCTCCAAGATGGGGATCTCCACCATCGCCAGCTACCGCGGGGCACAGCTGTTCGAGTCCGTGGGCCTGTCCGACGAGGTGGTGGACCTGTGCTTCACCGGCACCACCAACCGCATCCAGGGCATGGACTTCACCGACCTCGAGGCCGACGCGCGCGAACTGGCCCGGCGCGCCCACCGCCCCACCGAACTCCTCGACCAGGGCGGGGTCTTCAAGTACGTCCACGGCGGCGAGTACCACTGCTACAACCCCGAGGTGGTCTCCTACCTGCAGCAGGCGGTGGAGAACGGCGACTACGCCACCTACAAGCGGTTCGCGGACGAGGTGAACCAGCGCCCCACCGCCACCCTGCGTGATCTGCTCGGGCTCAAGGCCCCGGAGCAGGGCATTGCGGTGGACGAGGTCCAGCCCATCGACGACATCCTCACCCGGTTCGACTCCGCCGGGATGAGCCTCGGGGCGCTGTCGCCAGAGGCCCACGAGGCCCTGGCCATGGCCATGAACCGCCTCGGCGGCCGGTCGAACTCCGGCGAAGGCGGCGAAGACCCGGCCCGCTACGGCACTGATCGGGTCTCGAAGATCAAGCAGATCGCCTCGGGGCGCTTTGGCGTCACCCCGCACTACCTCGTCAACGCCGAGGTGCTGCAGATCAAGGTGGCCCAGGGCGCCAAGCCCGGCGAGGGCGGACAGCTGCCGGGGCACAAGGTCAATGAGATGATCGCCCGGCTGCGCTACTCCAAGCCCGGGGTGGCCCTGATCTCGCCGCCGCCGCACCACGACATCTACTCCATCGAGGACCTGGCGCAGCTGATCTTCGACCTCAAGCAGGTCAACCCGCAGGCGCAGGTCTCGGTGAAGCTGGTGGCCGAGGCCGGCGTCGGCACCGTGGCCGCCGGCGTGGCCAAGGCGTATGCCGACCTGATCACCATCGCCGGCTACGACGGCGGCACCGGCGCCAGCCCGCTGACCTCCGTGAAGTACGCCGGCGGCCCGTGGGAGCTGGGCCTGACCGAGACCCACCAGACCCTGCGCGCCAACGACCTGCGCGACAAGGTGCGGCTGCAGGCCGACGGCGGCATGAAGACCGGCCTGGACGTGATCAAGGGAGCGATCCTCGGCGCCGAGAGCTTCGGCTTTGGCACCGCGCCCATGGTGGCCCTCGGCTGCAAGTACCTGCGCATCTGCCACCTGAACAACTGCGCCACCGGCGTGGCCACCCAGGACAACGTCCTGCGCCTGAAGCACTTCGTCGGGACCGCTGAGAAGGTGGCGAACTACTTCCGCTTCGTCGCCGAGGAAACCCGCGAGTGGTTGGCGTTGCTCGGTGTACGCCGGCTCGAGGACCTCATCGGGCGAACCGACCTGCTGGAGATCCTGCCCGGCGAGACCGAGCGCCAGGGGCGTCTGGACCTGTCGCCGATCCTCTCCGACGGCGGTGTCCCCGAAGACAAGCCCAAGCGCTGCCTGGAGCCGTCCAACGTGCCCTTCGACAAGGGCGAGCTGGCCGAGCGGATGGTGGCCGACTGCCTACCGACCATCGAGGCCGGCACCGGCGGTGAGTTCCACTACACCCTGCGCAACAACAACCGCTCCATCGGCGCCCGGCTCAGCGGCGAAATCGCCCGCCGCCACGGCAACCAGGGCATGGCGAACAGCCCGGTCACCCTACGCCTGACCGGTACCGCGGGGCAGAGCTTCGGCGTCTGGAACGCCGGCGGGCTGCACATGGTGCTCGAGGGGGACGCCAACGACTACGTGGGCAAGGGCATGGCCGGCGGTAAGCTCGTCCTCTACCCACCCGAAGGCAGCCGGTTCGAGGCGCGCAAGACCACCATCATGGGCAACACCTGCCTCTACGGCGCCACCGGCGGGCGGCTCTACGCCGCCGGCACCGTCGGCGAGCGCTTCGGTGTGCGCAACTCCGGCGCCACCGCGGTGGTCGAGGGCGTCGGCGACCACGGCTGCGAGTACATGACCGGCGGCGTGGTCTGCGTGCTCGGGCCCACCGGGGTCAACTTCGGTGCCGGCATGACCGGCGGTCTCGCCTTCGTCCTCGACGAGGCCGGCACCTTCGCCGACCGCTACAACCACGAGCTCATCGACATCCACCGACTGCAGTCGGAAAACATGGAGGCTCACCGCAACTACCTGCGCGAGCTGATCCGCGAGTTCGTGGCCGAGACCGGCAGCGTGTGGGGACGGGCGGTCCTCGACGACTTCCGCGGCTACCTGCCCCGCTTCTGGCTGGTCAAGCCGAAGGCCGCCGATCTTCACACCATCCTCGATACGCTCCGCCAGGCGGCCTGACGGCCGCCGGCGGCGCCCGAGCACGGACGGATTAGTCAGCCATGTCCAGCAGTGTCTTCCAGTTCCTCGAGATCCCGCGCCGCGACCCGGACAAGCTCCAAGTCGACGAGCGCATCCGCCGCTTCGCCGAGATCTACGGCCGCTACGACGAGCAGACCGCCGCCGCCCAGGCGGGGCGCTGCCTCGACTGCGGCAACCCCTACTGTGAGTGGAAGTGCCCGGTCCATAACTACATCCCGCACTGGCTGCGGCTGGTGGCCGAGGGCAACCTGTTCGAGGCCGCGGAACTCTCCCACAAGACCAACACCCTGCCCGACGTTTGCGGTCGCGTCTGCCCACAGGACCGACTCTGCGAGGGGGCTTGCACCCTCAACGACGGCTTCGGTGCAGTGACCATCGGGTCGGTGGAGAAGTACATCAGCGACGAGGCCCTGCGCCAGGGCTGGCGGCCCGATGTCAGCGACGTGGTCGACACGGGCAAACGGGTGGCGATCATCGGCGCCGGTCCCGCCGGGCTTGGTGCGGCCGACGTGCTCGCCCGCAACGGGGTCCGGCCGGTGGTCTTCGACCGCTACCCGGAGATCGGCGGCCTGCTGACCTTCGGCATCCCGCCGTTCAAGCTCGACAAGGACATCGTCCGCCGGCGCCGCGAAATCCTCGAGGGCATCGGCGTCGAGTTCCGCCTCAACACCGAGGTCGGGCAGGCGGTCAGCTTCGACGAACTCCTCGCCGAGTACGACGCCGTCTTCCTTGGTACCGGCACCTACACCTACATGCGCGGCGGCTTCCCCGGCGAGGATTTGCCCGGGGTCTACGAGGCGCTGCCCTACCTGGTCTCGAACATCAACCGCGAGGAGGGCTGGCAGGGCACCGAGGACGAGTTCATCGACATGCGCGGCAAGCGCGTCGTGGTCCTCGGCGGCGGCGACACGGCCATGGACTGCAACCGCACCGCCATCCGGCAGGGGGCGGCCAGCGTCACCTGCGCCTACCGCCGCGACGAGCAGAACATGCCCGGCTCCCGGCGCGAGGTCGAGAACGCCAAGGAGGAGGGCGTCGAGTTCCTCTGGAATCGCCAGCCGATCGAAGTCATTGGAGAAAACCACATCGAAGGGGTTAAGGTAGTCCGGACCGAGCTCGGTGCCCCGGACGAACACGGGCGACGCCGGCCGGAGCCGGTGCCCGGCTCCGAAGAGGTGCTGCCGGCCGACAGCCTCATCATCGCCTTCGGCTTTCGGCCCAGCCCGCCGCATTGGCTGGAGCAGCACGGCGTCGAGCTCGACGATTGGGGCCAGGTGCGGGTCAGCCGGCAGGACGGAACCTTCGGGCAGACCACCAACCCGAAGATCTTCGCCGGCGGCGACATGGTCCGCGGCTCCGATCTGGTCGTGACGGCTGTCTGGGAGGGCCGTGAGGCAGCCAAGGGCATCCTTGATCACCTACAGGTATAGGAGTGACGCGGTGAGCAGCTCTGAGCTCAAGAACGATCGAATCCTGCGCGCGTTCCAGCGCCAGCCCGTGGACCGGACCCCGGTCTGGATGATGCGCCAGGCCGGCCGCTATCTGGCCGAATACCGAGAGGTGCGGGCCCAGGCCGGCAGCTTCATGGGCCTGTGCCGCAGCCCCGAGCTGGCGGCCCGGGTCACGCTGCAGCCGCTGGAGCGCTATGAGCTCGATGCCGCCATCCTCTTTTCGGACATCCTCACCATCCCGGAGGCCATGGGGCTGGGGCTGAACTTCGTCTCCGGTGAGGGACCGGTCTTCGAGCACCGGGTCAAGACGGCCGCCGACATCGACCGCCTGCCGCAGCCCTCCGCCGACAAGGAGCTGAGCTACGTCATGGACGCGGTCGCGGCCTGCCGCAAGGAGCTGGCCGGTCAGGTGCCGCTGATCGGCTTCACCGGCAGCCCCTGGACGCTGGCCACTTACATGATCGAGGGCGGCTCCAGCAAGACCTTCGCGGCCAGCAAGAGCCTGCTCTTCAACGAGCCGGAGGCCGCCCACCGGCTGATGACCAAGCTGGCCGACACGGTGGCCGACTACCTCAACGGGCAGATCGAGGCCGGTGCCCAGGCGCTGATGATCTTCGATACCTGGGGCGGCGCGCTGGACCCGGTGCGCTACCGGGAGTTCTCGCTGGCCTACATGCAGCGCATCGTCGAGCAGCTGCCCCGCGAGCGCGAGGGGCGGCGCATCCCGGTGACCCTGTTCACCAAGGGCGGCGGGCAGTGGCTGGAAGACATCGCCGACACCGGCTGTGACGGCGTCGGTCTTGACTGGACCACCTCACTGACCGAAGCCCGCCGCCGCATCGGCGACCGGGTGGCGCTGCAGGGCAACCTGGATCCGTGCATGCTGCACGCCAACCCCGAGGTAATCCGCCGCGAGGTGGCCCGCTGCCTCGAGGAGTTCGGCCACGGGCCGGGCCACGTCTTCAACCTCGGCCACGGGATCCAGCCGGAGACGCCGCCCGAGAACGTCGACGCCATGATCCGTGCCCTTCACGAACTCTCCCCGGCCTACCATGACGCAGCGGCCACCTCGGCCACGTCGTAGGCGGCGGAGACGGCGTACCCTCTCGGCGGGCGTCATTCCGGTGCGCTTCGCCGAGCGGGGGCGTCTCTATCTGCTCCTGCGCGCCTTCCAGTACTGGGACTTCCCCAAGGGCAAGGTCGAGCCCGGCGAGGAGCCACTCGAGGCAGCCCGGCGCGAGGTCCAGGAAGAGGCCGGAATCACCGAGCTGACCTTCCGCTGGGGCTACGCGTTCTTCGAGACCGGCCCCTACGCCCAGGGCAAGGTGGCCCGCTACTACGTCGCCGAGACCACCACGCGGCGCGTGGTCCTCGGCATCAACCCGGAACTCGGCCGCCCGGAGCACCACGAGTACCGATGGGTCACGCCGGGCGAGGCGTACCGACTTGCGTCGCCGCGTGTCCGCGAGGTCCTCGACTGGGCCGAGACGCAGATCGCCGGCGCCGTGCACGACGGCGCCTGAGTGCCACCCTCAGCTCCGCCCGAAGCGCCACCCCACCGCGCCCTCCCAGGCGTCCCGGGCGAAATACCCGAGCAGCGCCAGCACGATCACCGCCCCGCCAAGCATCGACGGCACCGGCGGCACCTCGGCGAAGACCAGCCACACCCAGACCGGCCCCAGGGCCGCCTCGAGCAGCAGCACCAGGCTGACTTCCGGCGAGGGCAGGTAGCGGGTGGACTGGGCGATGAGCACCAGGGCCAGGGGCATCTGCACCAGACCCATGACGCCGAGCACCGCGTAGCTCTCCCAGCCCAGGGCCAACGGCGCCGCCCAGGGGGCGGCACACAGGGCGGCGACGACGCCGCCGGTGGCCACCACCGGCAGGCGGTTGATCTCCGGACGGGCACGCAGCAGCGTGAGGTTGGCGCCCATATTGGCGGCGGCCAGCAGGGCCGCCAGGTCGCCCAGCCGCCCGCCGGGTTCCGCCGGAGCGCTGAAGATCACGGCCATGCCGACGATCACCGCGGCGATGGTCCACCAGGTCCGGCTCTGGATCGGCTCACGCAGGAAGAGCCAGGTGAACACCGCCGAGAAAAGCGGTGCGGTGGCGAAGAGCACCAGCACGTTGGCGGCGTGGGTGTTGAGCACCGCGAAGACAAAGAGGATCGAGTTCAGCCCGAAGAACAGCCCGGAGGCCGCCGCGGCCCAGCCTCCCCGGCGCCAGATGCGCAGGGTGTAGCGGCCCTGGGTGGCGAAGAGCAGGGCGCTGACCGCCACCGCCATCAGCAGCCCCCGCCAGAAGACCACATCCCAGCCCCCGGCCCCGGCCAGGCGCACCAGCACCGCATCGAAGCTCAGCGCCGTCACTCCGGCGGCGGCGATCATCAGGCCCTTGGCACGGTCCCGGGCGCCGAAGGGCGCAGCGCTCCGCGGCATACTGACTGAACTCCCTGTTGGATGACCCCGCCGGCCCGGCGGGAGGCTTGGCGTCGCGACGAAGGCCGGGAGGATAACCCCTCCCGGCCCTCGTTTCAGTAGGTCTCGAAGCGAATCCCGGCGTAGATGGTGCGCTCCGGGGCAGGCTCGAAGTAGCCACCTTCCTCGAGCGACCCGTCGACTTCGGCCGTTGCCGCATTGATGCGCACGTTGGCGTCGTAGGTCTCGTCGAAGAGGTTGTTGACCCCGAAAAAGGGCTGCGCCTCGTAGGCGTCGGTGACGAAGGTGCGGCTGGCGTGCAGGCCGACCTCGGAGTAGCCGGAGCTGCGCTGGGTGTTGCGGTCGTCGGCCCAAATACCCTCGCTGGCCCGCAGGTCACCGGCCACCCGCCAGCCGTTGGGGGCCTGCCAGGCGGCCTCCAGATAGCCGTGGGCGCGGGGCACGCCCGGGATGCGGTTGCCGCGGACCTGATCGTTGTTCTGGGCGCCGTCGACCTCATCCAGTGCCGGCGTAACATAATCCCGGAAGGTGAACTGCCCGTAGGCCAGCGCGGCGGTCAGCTCCAGGCGATCCGTCGGGAACGCCTCCACCCCCAGCTCCACGCCCCGCCGGCGGGTCTCGCCGGCGTTCCTATACCACTCCGGACCGTCGGTCTCCCCCTGCGGGACCAGCTCGTCTTCGGTCACCACCTGGAAGAGGCTCACCTCGTAGCGCAGCCGCCGATCCAGGGCCCGCCCCTTGACCCCGACCTCCAGGGAGCGCGCCTGCTGCGGCTCGATCGCGTCGTTGATGCCCCCTTCGTCGCGGTCCCAGAGCTCCCAGAGGGTCGGCGTCTCGAAGGCGGAGCTGGCGTTGGCGTAGAGGCTGTGATCCTCCGCCACGGCGTAGCGCACCCCGGCCAGGTAGCTCGGCTCGGTGTAGGTCTGACTTTCGGTTCCCCCATGCGTCGCCTTGCGATCGTCGATGCTCATCCGGGTCCAGTCCAGACGGCCGCCGCCGACCAGCCGCCAGCGCGGCGCCACCTGCCACTCCGCCTGCAGATAGCCCGCCACCACCTGGGCCTGCTCAATCTGATCGTTAGTCCGCTCGCCCTCGCGCCCATCGAGGTTCTCGTAGCGCTGCCGGTCGTCGTACTGCCACTCGGCGTCGGCGCCCACGGAGACCTGCACCGGCCGCCCGGCGGCCTCGGTGCGGCGCACGTGGCGGCCACCGACGCCGCCGAAGTAGCGCTCGAAGGTCACAATGCCACCAGGACTGAGCCGGTCTTCACCATCCGGCCCCTGATATTCATCACCGCCGTCAAAAGGATTCCGCCGGTAGAAGTCCCGGCGCTGCAGGAAGGCCCGGCCCTCCCAGCGTTCGGTGGCCGACGGCTCCGCGGTGAGGATCACCGCCCCGCTCTGCTGCTCCACCTCCTCGCCGGCGTCGAAATCGAGGGCGTTCTCCGCGGCCTGCCGCCGATCCTCCCGCACCTTGTCACGGCTGAGCCCCCCCGGGTCCTCCGCCTCCGGGGCGTCGAGAAGATTGGCAATGAAACGCAGCCGCTCCCCCCCGGCCAGGTCGCGGTCGAGCTTGATGTTCAGCCGCCGCTGCGCCGAGCCCGAGTGGTCGCGGTAGCCGTCCATCTCCTGGTTGGAGGCGGTCACCGCCGTGCGCCACGTCTCCTCGGCGCGCCCGCCCCAGACCCGCTGGGCCCGCTCGCCGTGGCTGCCGAAGAGCACTTCGCCGCCCAGGAAGTCACCGCTGTCCGGGGGCTCCAGCGTGGTGAGGCGAAAGACGCCCCCGGCGGCGTTGCCGTAGAGGGCCGAGGCCGGCCCGCGGATGACCTCCAGGCGCTCCACGAAGGCCGGGTCCAGCGCATCGAGCTGGCTCTGGCCGTCGGCCACCGTGTACGGCACATCGTCCACGAAGGCGCGGACGCCGCGCAGCCCGAAGGGCGAGCGGGCGCCGAAACCCCGCACCGAAAGACGCAGGTCCTGGGCGGCGTTGTAGCGGTTCTGGGTGTGCACCCCGGGGACGCGGTCGAGCCCCTGGTCCAGGGAGAGGCGGCGGCGATCGGCGTAGGCCTCGCGGCCGACTACGGAGACCGCCGCCGGATAGGCGTCGGGATCCACATCGAGCCGGGGCACGGCGGCGACCACCGGCGGCAGCGCGGCCTCCTCACCCGCCGCCGGGCCGGGCACACCGGCAGCTAGCGACAACCCTACCCCGAGTGCCCCGAGAAAGGCGCCTGGCCTGCATGCTACATTCGACCCTGACCCGCGCCGCGCACCAGGACCACCGATGATTCGCCGGCTGACCATGACCACGCCCGTCCCGCTGCCCATGCTTGTCACCCCGTTGCTGCTCTTCGCTCTCGCCAACCCCGGCCACGCCGCCGAGACCGCGCCGGCGGAGCTGGAACCGGTCCCGCTCGGCACCCGCACGCTGCCCGAGGGTGTGCGTGAGGTAATCAGCGACGGACAGGATCGCACGGCGCTAGCGGTCACCGTCTACCTGCGGGGGCCGGCGGTGTTCCGCGAGACCCGCGAGATCGGGCTCCCCGACGAGCCGGCGCGGCTCGTCCTCACCGACGTCCCGGAACACATCGATGCCGGCACGGTCAGCCTTGATTCCGAGCACCTCCCCCGGGTCGGTGCGGTTGCCTTCACGCCGGGCGACCTCGATGAGGAGGGGCTGCTGCGCCACCACTTGGGCAGCGAGATCCGCTACCGCGCGGGCGCCGACCGCACCTGGGAACGTGGCTATCTGCTCACCTTCGACGCCGACGAGGTGATTGTCGCCACCGACGAGGCGGTCTACCCGCTGCCACGCGGCAGCGAGACCCGCTTCGCCTTCCCGGAGCGGCCGCCCCGGCTGCACGGGCGACCCACCCTCGAGCTGGCCATCGACAGCGAGCGCGGCGGCACCCACCCCGCTAACCTGGCCTACCGCAGCGAGGGCCTGACCTGGCATCCCGACTACCAGCTGCGCGTCATCGAAGACGCCGAGCCGCGCCTGGACGGCTACGCCCGCGTGGAGAACGAAACCGGTATCGACCTGCAACAGGCCCGCTTGAGCCTGATCGGCGCCAGCCTCGGTGACGCCCCTGTCCGCACCCTCGCCCGGGCCGAGTCGGTCACGGCCGATCGACTCGACGGCCTGCCCCGGTTCCAGACCGCCGAACCCCACGATCTGCTCGCCGGGCGCAGCCACCGCATCCAGCTCTTCAGCCAGACGCCCGACGCCTTCGACCGCTATCACCGGCTGCGCAGCAACGCCGGTGCCGAGCCAGACCGCCCGCAGCAATCGCCGGCCCGGCGCATAGCCAGCTGGCAGGCCGGCACCGATCTGCCCCCTGGCCGCGTAACGCTGCTCACCGGCCCGCCCGGGGCCGCCGAGCCGGTGGGCGAGGGGCGCATCCCGGGGACCGCCGCCGGGGACGAAATCGAGGTGGAGCTGGGCCCCGCCTTCACCGTCACCGGCGAGCGCACCCTGCGCGAGCGCCGGGCACTGGAGACGACCGAAGGCTTCGAGGCCGCCTGGCGCATCCGCCTGCGCAACCGCGGCGAGGCCGCCACTCGGATCGAGCTCGAGGAACGTTTCCCCGGCGACTGGGAGCTGCTCGAGACCAGCCACGAGCCGGAACGCGCTGAAGGCCGTTGGGCCCTGTGGGACCTGGCGCTGGAGGCCGATGACGAGACAACCCTCGAATACCGGGTGCGCGTGGAGCGAGAGGAATGAGCGAAGACCCCATCTGCCTCGAGGGCCTGAACTACAGGGATCTGCATAGCCGGACCGGCCTGCTGGAACTCGATCGGCGCTTCCTGGCGCACCTCCGCGCCGTGGCTCCGGAACGGGCGGCGCAGCTCGAGGCGCACCGCGACCCGGACCGCCCGAACCTCAGTGACCGCGACCTGGGGGAATGGCTCATCGCCACGGCACCCTGCCTCGAGGCGTTCCTGGCCGAGGCCTTCGGCATCAAGGCCTCCCTGCAGACCGTCCGTGACGCCCTGACCCGGGACGGCGAGGTGCTCGCCTTCCGGCGGGACTGGGTCCAGAAGCGGGCCCGCCGACGCAAGACGCCCCCCCAGGTGTCATTCGCCGAGCTCGACAGGTGGCTGGATCAGGCCTTGGATGCCCGGGGCATTGACCGCCGGGACCGCGAACTGGCCGTAGCCCGGCTGGCCGCACAGTACACCGCCGAAAGCGACGCAGAAGCCGAACGTGAGCGTCTGCTGGACTGGTGTGCCGCGGCCCTGCACACCCCGCCGGGCCAGGCCGCCGTCGCCGACTGGGCGGCGTTCCGGCTGCCGCAGCGGGTGGACCACACCAACCTGGTGGCGCTGGAGGCCGAGGCCACCGAGGCGCAGGGCCAGCCCGTCCGCTTCCACGCCCCCCGCGCGCGCTGGCGCAGCCGGGACGGCTTCGAGCTCACTGACGGCCGCGCCCCGCAGCGCCAAGTCAGCGCCGAGGCCCACTACTGCATCTACTGCCACGACCACGAGGGCGACTTCTGCTCACGGGGCTTCCCCGAGAGGAAGGGCGACCCGGAGCTTGGGTACAAGGCGGATCCGCTCGGGGTACAGCTCACCGGCTGCCCGCTGGAGGAGCGCATCTCGGAGATGAACCGCCTCTACCGCGACGGCCACCCGCTGGCCGCGCTCGCCGTGGCGATGGTGGATAACCCCATGATTCCGGCCACCGGCCACCGGATCTGCAACGACTGCATGAAGGCCTGTATCTACCAGAAGCAGGACCCGGTGGACGTCCCGCAGATCGAGACCCGCACCCTCACCGACGTGCTCGGGCTGCCCTGGGGCGTCGAACTTTACCACCTCCTCGCGCGCTGGAACCCGCTGCGCGCCCGTCAGTACCTGCCCGCCGAGGAGAACGGCCGCCGGGTGCTGATCGCCGGGCAAGGGCCCGCGGGCTTCACCATGGCCCACCACCTGACCATGGCCGGGTGCACCGTGGTGGCCGTCGACGGCCTGAAAATCGAACCGCTGCCCCAGGCGTGGCTGGACGGACCGATCCGCGACTGGGGCGACGTCTGGGAACCGCTGCAGACGCGCACCCTCTACGGCTTTGGGGGCGTCGCCGAGTACGGCATCACCAACCGCTGGGACAAGAACTTCCTTAAGCTCATCTACCTCACCCTGGCCCGGCGCGAGCGCTATGCCGTCCACGGCGGCGTCCGGCTGGGCGGCACCCTCACCCTAGAGGATGCCTGGGCGCTCGGGTTCGACCACGTCTGCATCGCCACCGGGGCCGGCTACCCCCGGGTGCTGGAGGTCGGCAACAGCCTGGCCCGGGGCATGCGCCAGGCCAACGACTTCCTCATGGCCCTGCAGCTGACTGGGGCCGGCAAGAGTGAGAGCATTGCCAACCTACAGGTGCGCATGCCGGCGGTGGTCATTGGCGGCGGGCTGACCGCCGTCGATACTGCCACCGAGGTACAGGCCCACTACATCGCTCAGGTGGAGAAGGTCCTCGCCCACTACGAGGCCCTGGAGGCTGAAGGCGCCGGGTTCGGGGCCGGGCTCGGCGTCGAGGACCAGACCATCCTCGAGGAGTTCCTGGCCCATGGGCGCGCCGTGCGTGCTGAGCGCGAGCGCGCCCATGCGGCCGGCGAGGCGCCGCGATTCGCGCCGCTGCTCCAGGCTTGGGGCGGCGTCACCATCGCCTACCGCAAGGGCCTCACCGCCTCGCCGGCCTACGTGCGCAACCATGAGGAGCTCACCAAGGCCCTGGAGGAGGGCATCCTCTACGCCGAGGGGCTCGAGCCCCTGCACGTGCGCCTGGACGAGCACGACCACGTCCACTCGGTGGTCTTCCGGCGCATGCGCCACGACGGCGGCCGCTGGTACGCCACCGGGCGCGAGACGGAGCTTGCGGCCCGCTCGATCTTCGTCGCCGCCGGGACCGTGCCCAATACCATCTACGCCCACGAGCACCCGGGCAGCCTTCAGCTGCAGGGCATCCACTACCGGCCCTACGGCTACCGGCGCAGGGGCCTGCAGCCCATCGCCGCCGGCGAGCACTGCAAGGCACCGGAGATCGGCCCGTTCACGTCTTACCAGTCGGCCGGGCGCACGGTCTCGTTCATCGGCGACACCCACCCGGTATTCGCCGGCAGCGTGGTGCAGGCCATCGCCTCGGCGCGACGCAGCTACCCGCAAGTGCTCGCCGCCCTCGGCGGGCTTCCCATGCAGCCCGGTCGCAAGGCTCGCGCCTTTCTCGACAACCTGGCCGCGCGGCTGACCCCGCGGGTGGTCTCCGTGGAGCAGCCGAGCCCGGCCGTGGCCGAGATCTGGGTCCGGGCACCGCTGGCCGCAGCCCGTTTTCGGCCCGGGCAGTTCTTCCGCCTGCAGACGCTGGAGACGCACAGTCCGGTGGTCGACGGCACCCGCCTGCAGGTGCCACTGATGACCGTCTCGGGCACCGGTATCGACGGCGACTGCATCCGCCTGATGCTGTTGCAGTGGGGGGCCGCCCCGCGCATCGCCGCCCGCCTGCAGCCCGGCGACCCGTTGGTGCTGATGGGCCCCACCGGCGCCCCCACGGAGATCCCCGAAGACCGCACGGTGATGGTGGTGGCCGGCCGCTGGGGCGCGGCGGTGATGCACGATATCGGCTCGGCGCTGCGCGCGGCGGGCAACCGGGTGCTCTACATCGCCGCCTTCGGCAGCGCCGACGAGATCGACCACCCCGATGAGCTGGAGGCCGGCGCCGACCAGATCGTCTGGGCTACCGCCCGCGAGCCCGCCTTCGAGCCGCGCCGCCCCCAGGACAGCGCAGTGATCAGCGCCGACATGGTCGACCTGGTCCGCCGCTACGGCGACGGCGAGATCGCCCCCGATGCCCCGGGGCTACCGCTGGCCGAGGTCGACCGGATCCTGGTCGTCGGCGGCACCGGGCTCCTGTTCGGCTTCCAGCAGGCACTGGCGGACGGCCTGTCGGCGTACTTCCCGGACCACCTCGAGGCCGTGGGCACGGTGGGCAGTCCCATGCAGTGCATGCTCAAGGGCGTCTGCGCCCAGTGCCTGCAGTGGCAGGTGGACCCGGAGACCGGCGAGCGCACCCGGGCCGTCTTCTCCTGCGCCGAACAGGATCAGCCACTGGGCTGGATCGACCTGGGTAACCTGGCTGCACGGCAACAGCAGAACCGACTCCTCGACCGACTCACCGCCGCCTGGGTGGAGCGGCTGCTGCAGCGACGCGCACCGGACTGATATGCAATACTTCGGATATCAGACCCGAGAGTCGATACCCAAGGAGGAATCGCAATGGACGTAAGCAGGAACATGGGCACCGTGGATCGCGCCATCCGTGCCGTGGTGGGCATCTGCCTGATCGCTCTGGCGTTCATCGGGCCACAGACCGCCTGGGGATGGATCGGCCTGGTCCCGCTGGCGACCGCCATCGTCGGGGTCTGCCCGGCCTACATCCCGCTGGGCCTGAAGACCTGCGCCAAGTAGCACCGAGGCCTAGCTAACGCCGAGCCGGCGAACCGCCTCACGTACGGCGGTTTCGCCGGAGACGGCATCCAGCGTGCGCCGCGACGTCACCCCGGCGTCGAGCAGGGCCGCCAGCAGCGCGGCCACATCATCCCGCGGAATCTCGCCGTAGGGCAGCCCCTCGCCGAGGGTCACCCGCCCGCGGGCGCGTTCATTGAGCAGACGCCCGGGACGCAGGATGGTCCAGTCCATGGCCGTCGCGCGCAGGCGGTCATCGGCCTCACGCTTGGCCGCCAGGTACGGCCGCAGCCGCTCCGGGGCCTGCTCGGGGCACTCCGTGCGCATCGCCGAAACCATCACGAAACGCCGCACCCCGGCCGCCTCGGCCAGCTCGATGATCCGCAACGCGCCTTGACGGTCCACCGCCTCGGTCTTGTCGGCACCGGTATGCGGGCCAGAACCGGCCGTGAAGACCACAGCGTCCGCGCCGCGGACTGCCTGGCTACAGTCACGCTCGAGGTCAGCCACCACGGTCTCGGTGGCCCCCGCGGCCGCCAGGGCCGGCTGCTGGTCCGGATCCCGGACCATGGCCCGCACCTCGTGCCGGCTCGGCGCCAGCCGCTCCACCAGTCGCCGCCCCACCTGCCCGTGGGCCCCGATGATCAACACCCGCATCCTCTGCCCTCCGCTCGCGACGCTGGCCTGCCTGGGCCTAGCCTACGCCGTCGGCGACGCCGCCGAAACGGGCACCGCGCAGGCGGTTCAGCGCAGCCATGACCTCGATCGTCCGCGGGCGGGCCAGGTCCCCGTCCGGGCGGGGCAGCAGCTGATCCCAGTGGCGGTTCAGCAGATCGGCCAGCCACGCCGGCGGGTCCTCGACCCGACCGCTGTCCGAGAGTCGCTCGAGCAGCAGGCCGATGGCCCGCACCTGGGCGGGATCGGCGATCTGCTCCACGGCGCGCAGGTCGACGGCCTCCCGGCCGAGCAGCAGGGTATCGCGCCCGCGGCCCTGCACCTTGCGCTTACCGGGCTTGGTCTCGGTACGCACTGTACCCCCCTCCACGGCGCGGGTCGTCGGCCAGGCCAGCGGCGAGCGCACCTCGGCGTGGCGCCCGGTGGCGTACTCGGCGGCTACCCGCCGCGCCTCGGCGGTGACATCGGCCGGACGGTACTCCTGCATCTGGATGACCGTATCGGCGCTGTCCAGATAGTCGCCAGAGCCGCCCATCACCAATAACGTGGACACCGCATGGCGATCGCGCAGCTCGGCGATGCGATCGACCAGCGGCGTGATCGGTTCGGCATCCCGGGCCACCAGGGCCTGCATGCGCCGATCGCGGATCATAAAGTTGGTCGCCGAGGTGTCCTCGTCCACCAGCAGGGTGCGCGACCCCGCCTCGAGGGCCTCCTGCAGGGCGGCCGCCTGGCTGGTGGAGCCGGAGGCCAGGTCCGTGGAGAAGGCGGTGGTGGACTTGCCAAAGGGCAACTCGCCGATGTATGGCGACAGGTTCACGGCGTGGACGGCGCGCCCGTCCTCGGCGCGGATCTTCGCCGCGTCCTCGACGCTGACGACGCCGTCGCGACCATCCCCGGGGACGTGGTCATAGACCCCGAGCTCCAAGGCATTGAGCAGGGTCGACTTGCCGTGAAAGCCGCCGCCGACGATAAGCGTGATCCCCGCCGGGACGCCCATACCGGCGATCGGACCGGCATTGGGGGCGTGCAGCGTCAGGCGCAGCGAATCGGGGCTGTGGAAGGGGATGGCATCGCTCAGGGGCCGGTCGTCCACGCCGGAGCGCCGCGGCAGGACCGCCCCTTCAGCGACGAAGGCCACCAGGCCGCGCTCGTCGAGCTGCGCACGCAGCGCCTGCTGGTCCTCAACCGTGGCGCAGTGGCGCTCCAGCGAAGCGCCGTCGAGTTGCTGCGCCTCGGCAGCAGCGGCGACGATCCGCGGCAGTTTCCGGCAAAGGATCTCGGCCGCCTGGCGACCGAGGATGGTCCGCCCGCGCGCCGGCAGGGCGACGGTGAAACGCAGCTCGACACCGGCGTCGGTGAACAGCACGGCACTGCGATCAAGCACCGTCTGCGCGCCTGAATCGATGCGGACCGCCTGCTCGCTGGCGGCGGCTCGCTCGAAGGCCCGGGCGATGTAGTCACGCGCCGCGCGGCGCCGGGGCTCGCCGGTCAAGGCCGCTTCGGGCAGCCCCGCCCGCTCCCACGGCACCACAGCCCTCAGCCGCGAAGGCGCGGCAAACGGGTCGGCCTGGACCTTGTCCACACAGAGGGTGAAGCCGGGGAAAGCGTGGCGGCCCTGGATGTCCTTGTACGCCTTGTAGCCCCGGCCGTCGATGCGCTGGAGGGTATTCTGCAGCTGTTCCATGCCGCCTCACGGTAGCCGAGCCGGGCCGCGCCGGCCAAGAGGGGCCGGCTCAACCGCGAACGTCGCCACGGTCCTCGCCGGCGGCGAGGGCACCGAGCCGCTGCAGCGCCCACTCCGTGGCCGCCACATCGGCCTGGGCGCAGTTCAGCCGCAGGCAGCGTCCGTACCGCCCGGTGGGCGAGAACACCGGCCCCGGGGCCACGCTGACCCCCTCGGCCAGCGCCCGGCGCTGCAGCTCCAGGCTGTCGCAGCCGGCCGGCAGTTCGACCCAGACCACGAAACCGCCCCGTGGCCGGGTCACTCGGGTCCCCTCGGGGAAGTGGCGGCGTACCAGACCGGCGACCCAACGCACGTGCCGCTCGTAGTTGCGCCGGGCCCGGCGCAGGAAGCGGTCGTAGCCGCCCTGCTCCAGGTAGTCGGCCACGGCCAGCGTACTCAGGGTGCAGGTGGCTTGACTGGTCGCGTACTTGAGATAGACGAGACGATCCCGGTAGCGCCCCGGCGCCACCCAGCCGACGCGCAGCCCGGCACCGAGGATCTTCGAGAACGAACTGCAGTAGAGCACTTCGCCCTGGCCATCGAAGGCCTTCGCCGCCCACGGGCGGGTGCCGTCGAAGGCCAGCTCACCGTAGACGTCGTCCTCGATCAGGGGCACGTTGTGGGCGTTAAGCAGTGTCACCAGTTCCTGCTTGCGCGCCTCCGGGGTCACGTGGCCCAGCGGATTGCCGAAAGTGGGCATGAGCACGCAGGCACGGATCGACCAACGCGACAGGGCCCGCTCAAGGGCCTCGGGGATCATCCCCGAGTGGGGGTCGGTGGCGACCTCCAGGGCCTGCATCCCCTGGGACTCGATGGCCTGGAGGATGCCGTAGAAGGTGGGTGACTCGATGGCCACCACGTCGCCGGGCTCGGCCACGGCACGCAGGCTGAGGGTGATTGCCTCCTGGCAGCCGGCGGTCAGCACGATGTCGTCCGGCGAAAGGCTGCAGCCGGCGTAGGCCATGCGCCGGGCGATCTGGGTGCGCAGCTCGGCACAGCCCGGCGGGAAGTCGTAGGCATTGACGCGCTCGCGCTGTCGGCGGCGCACCCGGGCAAAGCTGCGGTCCATGGCCGCCGCCGGCAGGAAAGCGGCGGGCGCCGCGGCAGCACCCAGCGAGACCACGTCCGGCTCGTGGTGGGCGCGGACCAGATCGAGCACACGCTCCTGGCCGAGCACCAGACTGGGCGCGTCCACTTCGCCCACCTGCTCGCTCGGCGCCGCGGCGGCGGTGGTGCGTTCGCGGACGTAGAACCCGGAGCGTGGCCGCGCCTCGAGGATCTCGCGCTGCTCAAGCAGTTCACAGGCGGCGACGATGGTCGCCATGCTCACCCCGAAGTGCCGGCGCAGCCGTCGCAGTCCGGGCAGCCGGTCGCCAGGGGCATAGACGCCCTGTTCGATCTGCCCGGCGAGGGTCTCGGCCACTCGTTCGTAGAGCGGTGTGGTCATCACGGTCCAGTCTAACGCAACTGTACCGGTTCATAATGTCCAAAACTGATTCTGTATCGCCCGATGGATCGCGACGATCATAGTCATCGATCCCGAGAAGCAACGCAGGAATGCAATAATGTCCCAGGCCCTAAACGCCGAAGCAGGCTGGCAGTACGAGCAGTATACCCCCGGTTTTGCCGACTACTGGGATGACCTGGTGGGGTGGGAGACGCGTCTGGCCCGCGAAGGCGCCTTCTACAACCGCCTGGTGGGCGCCCACGGCGCCAAGAAGGTCATCGACCTGGCCACCGGCACGGGGGTCAACGCCGTCTCGCTGGCTCAGGCCGGCTTCGAGGTGACCGCCGTCGACGGCTCCGAGAACATGCTGATCAAGGCCCGCGAGAACGCCAGCAAGTACGGCGTGGAGTTCAGCGACACCCGGGCCGTCGACTGGCTGGAGCTCGACAAGGTCATGGGCACCGAGCAGTACGACGCTGCGGTGTGCCTGGGCAACTCCTTCACCCACCTGTTCGATCACGAGGACCGCCGCACCGCGCTGCTGGCGATGTACCGCGTGCTGCGTCCGGGCGGGATGCTGATCATCGATCAGCGCAACTACGACGACATGCTCGACAACGGCTACAGCTCCAAGCACGCCTACTGCTACACCGGCGAGGGTGTGGACGTGGGCCCGGCCGAGCTGCACCGGACGATGGCGCGTTTCCAGTACGTCTTTGCCGACGGCTCCACCTTCCAGCTGAAGATGTACCCGCTGCGGCAGGACTACATGACCCACCTGCTCGAGGACGCCGGGTTCATCAACGTGGAGCGCTACGGCGACCTGCAGAAGCCGTACTACCGCAACGATGTGGACTTCATCCAGCAGGTGGCCTACCGCCCGCTGGAGTCCTGAGACACCTCCGGCGCCCTCGGGCGCCCGGATGCACGGACGCGGCCCCGCCACAGGGGCCGCGTTTTTTTGTGCCCACTCGCCGGACCTGCTCCCACCCGATAACCGTACCGCGGCTGCCTTGAAGCCACGCACCGGTGCATCTAGCTTCAGATGTTGAAAGCTGACCCACGCGTGGACAGCGCAGGAGGTCGATGATGAACCGGCGGCAAAAGAGAGCGGAAGAAGCGCGGCGCAGGATCCTGGAGTCGGGCGATCAGGAGCTGATCAACCGGCTACACCTGCTGGAGGCGAGCCAGGCCCGGGCGGGACGTGGCGGACGTGGACCTGGACTGCTCGGAACGGCGGCGGCCGTCGGCGGCGGTGCCTATCTGGGCACCCTGCTCGCCGGGATGACCCTTAACGCCGAGATGCAGCGGGCCTTTGCCGCCGTTGCCGAGGACATGGGCTTTAGCCCGGGGGATCTCGGCCTCAGCCCCGCCGCGATGGAGGGCGACGTGGGCGATGTCGGCGGCGACGACGGTGGTCTGTTCGACGGCTTCGGCGGGTTCTTCGACATCTGACCCACCCCCCGGCGGGCGGCTGCCCGCCGGGGTGGCGCCGGCAGCGGGCTCAGACCCGCCAGAGGTCCATGAACTCGTGGACCGGCATCTGCTCCAGCCGCTGCTGCTCGCCGAGCGCAGCCTCAATCGCGCCAGCTTGCCGCGGCGCGAAGCGGGACGATACGGCGTTGCGGAACTTCTCCTCAAGCACCGGGATGCCCTCATCGCGACGACGGCGGTGGCCGATGGGGTATTCCACGGCGATGCGCTCGGTCTTCGAGCCGTCCTTGAACACAACCTGCACCGCGTTGCCGATCGAGCGCTTGTCGGGGTCCATGTAATCCCTCGAGAACGCCTCGTTCTCGGTGACCTCCATCCGCTCGCGCAGGGCGTCGAGCCGCGAATCGGCGGCCACGGCGTCCTCGTAGTCGGCGGCGGTGAGGCGGCCGAAGATCAGCGGGACCGCAACCATGTACTGCAGGCAGTGGTCGCGGTCGGCGGGGTTGTTCAGCGGCCCAGTCTTGTCGATGATCCGCACCCCAGCCTCCTGGGTCTCGATGATGACCCGGTCGACCTCGTCAAGTCGCGGCGCCACCTGGGCATGGAGCTGCAGGGCAGCCTCGACAGCGGTCTGGGCGTGGAACTCGGCCGGGAACGAGATCTTGAACAGCACGTGCTCCATAACGTAGCTGGCGTAGGCCTGGGAGCGACGGATCGGCTCGCCGCGGAAGAGCACGTCCTGGAAGCCCCACCCCTGGGCGGAGAGGGCGGAGGGGTAGCCCATCTCGCCGGTGAGGCTCATCAGCGCCAGCCGCACGCCGCGCGCCGAGGCGTCACCGGCGGCCCAGCTCTTGCGCGAGCCGGTATTCGGCGCGTGGCGATAGGTGCGCAGCGCCCCGCCGTCGATCCAGGCGTTGGAGACGGCGTTGATGACATCCTCGCGGCTGCCGCCGAGCAGCCGGGTGGTCACGGCCGTGGTGGCCAGCCGTACCAGCAGGACGTGGTCGAGGCCGACGCGGTTGAAGCTGTTCTCCAGCGCCAGCACGCCCTGGATCTCATGGGCCTTGATGGCGGCGGTGAGCACCTCGCGCATGGTCAGCGGCGTCTCGCTCCGGGCGAGCCGCCGGCGGCTCTCGTAGTCGGCGGCGGCGAGGATGCCGCCGAGGTTGTCCGAGGGGTGGCCCCACTCGGCAGCCAGCCAGGTGTCGTTGAAGTCCAGCCAACGGATCAGGGCGCCGATGTTGAACGCGCCCTGCACCGGATCGAGGCGATAGGCGGTGCCCGGCACCACCACCCCGTCGCGCATCTCGGCGCCTGGGACGATGGGCCCGAGCAGCTTGGTGCAGGCCGGGTAGTCGAGCGCCATCATGGCGCAGGCGAGGCTGTCCATCAGGCAGTGCCGGGCGGTCTGATACGCCTCGGCGGAGTCGATGTCGGTGGCGCTGACGTAGTCGGCGATGGCCACCAGCTCGGCATCGGGATCGGGGCGCTGGGCGCTGCGGATGTCTCCGGACATGGGCAAGCTTCCTCAAGAACCAGTTGCAGTTGATCGTGCCACGGTCGCCGCCGACTCCGCGCCCCCCGCGGCAACGGGGCGGAGGCGGCGTTCCCGGGCTGAACGGCGTGTCAGCGCTGATCGATCGGCGGCACCGCACGCAGATTGTGGCCGGTGTAATCGGCGCTCGGACGAATGATGCGGTTCTTCGCCCGCTGCTCCATCACGTGGGCCGCCCACCCGCTGTGCCGGGACATCACGAAGATCGGCGTGAACAGCTTGGTGGGAATCCCCATGAAGCGGTAGGCCGAGGCGTGGTAGAAGTCGGCATTCGCGAACAGCCCCTTCTCGTCCCACATCAACTGCTCCACGGCCTCGGAGACCGGGAACAGGGTCTCGTCACCGACCTCCGCGGCGAGCTCGCGGGACCACTCCTTGATCACGGCGTTGCGCGGGTCGACCTCGGTGTAGACCGCATGGCCGAAGCCCATGACTTTCTCCTTGCGCTCGAGCATTCCGGCCAGCTCGCGTCGCGCCTCCTCCGGGCTGGACCACTGCTCGAGCATCTCCATGGCAGCCTCGTTGGCGCCACCGTGGAGCGGGCCGCGCAGGGTCCCGATTGCCCCCGTGATGGCCGAGTGCATGTCCGACAGCGTCGAGGCGCAGACCCGGGCAGCGAAGGTGGAGGCGTTGAACTCGTGCTCCGCATAGAGGATCAGCGAGACGTGCATGACGTTCTTGTGCAGCGCGTTGGGCCGCTCACCGCGGAGCAGGTAGAGGAAGTGGGCGCCGATGGAGTCCTCGTCGCTGTCGGTATCGATGCGCACACCTTCGTGGCTGTATCGGTACCAGTAGGTGATGATCGACGGGAAGACCGCCAGCAGACGGTCCGCCACCTCGGCCTGCTGCGAGAAATCGGTCTCGGTCTCCAGGGTGCCGAGCATGGAACAGCCGGTGCGCATCACATCCATGGGGTGGGCATCCCGCGGGATCTGCTCAAGGACCGCCTTGACCGCCGGCGGCAGCTCGCGCATGCCGGAGAGGCGGCGCTTGTACGCCTCGAGCTGGGCGCGGTCGGGGAGTTCGCCGTAGAGCAGCAGGTAGGCCACCTCCTCGAACTCGCACTGTGCCGCCAGGTCACGGACGTCGTAGCCGCGGTAGGTCAGGCCCGTCCCCTCCTGGCCGACCGTGCACAGCGCCGTCTCCCCGGCGGATTGGCCACGCAGCCCGGCACCGGTCTTCTTTCCCGTCATCGCTCTTCTCCTCCTGTTCGTACGTCGCGCCCGAAGAGCTCATCGAGCTTGCGCTCATAGTCGTGGTAGCCGAGCACCTCGTAGAGCTCTTCGCGCGTCTGCATGCGATCGAGCATGCCCTCCTGGGTTCCCTCGGCACGAATGGCGCCGTAGACCTCCTCGGCGGCCCGGCTCATGGCCCGGAAGGCCGAAAGCGGATAGAGGACGAGCCCCGCCCCCGCCTCGCGCAGCTGCGCCACCGTGAAGTACGGCGTCTTGCCGAACTCGGTGATGTTGGCCAGCACCGGCACCGAGAGCCGGTCGGTGAAGGTGCGGATGTCCTCAAGGCTGTGCATGGCCTCGGCGAAGACCATGTCGGCACCAGCCTCCACGTACGCCTCGGCGCGCTCCAGGGCGGCCTCCAGACCCTCCGAGGCGCGGGCGTCGGTGCGCGCCATGACCACCAGCTCCGGATCGGGCCGCGCGTCCACCGCCGCTCGGACCCGATCGACCATCTCGGCGGTGGAGACCAGCTCCTTGCCCGGGCGGTGACCGCAGCGCTTGGCCTGGACCTGGTCCTCGATGTGCACCGCGGCCGCCCCGGCGCGCGTCAGCTCGCGGATAGTCCGCGCGACGCTGAAGGCACCGCCAAAGCCGGTGTCGATATCCACCAGCACCGGCGCGCGGGTCACGTCGGTGATGCGCCGGACGTCCTCGACCACATCGGCCAGCTGGGTGATCCCCAGATCCGGCAGGCCATACGAGGCATTGGCCACCCCGGCGCCGGAGACGTACAGCGCCTGGAACCCGGCCCGCTCGGCGAGCAGCGCCGAATAGGCGTTGATGGCGCCGACCACCTGCAGCGGTTGTTCCTGCGTAACGGCGTCGCGGAAGCGGCGTCCCGCGGATGACTGATCGGTCATGTTTTCGTTCGCTCCGTGTCGTGATCGGGTGGGCGGGCCGGACGGGTCAGGCGACGGCGTCGCCGCCCACGCGGACCAGGGTGCGGCCGGTCACCTGCCGGGCGAGCATCGCCTCGGCGGCATCGCGCAGCCCGTCGAGTTCCACCTCGCGGGTAACGAAGCCTTCCGGGTCCTGCGGACGCAGGTCTTCGCCGAGCCGCCGCCAGCTCTCCAGGCGCAGGGGGCGCGGGCAGTTGGCGGAACTGATGCCGAGCATGCTCACGCCGCGCAGGATCCACGGCATGACGGTGGTCTCGAGCTTCACGCCCCCGGCCAGACCGATGGAGGCGACGTTGCCGTACTCCTCGACCTGGGGCAGCAGCCCGGCGAGCAGGGGACCGCCAACGTTGTCGACCACGCCGGCGAAGCGGGCGCGATCCAGCGGCCGCTCGCTGAGCCCGATCGCCTCCGGGCTCACCACCTCGGCGGCGCCCAGCGCGTGGAGATATGACGCCGCATCCTTCTTGCCGGAAACCGCTACCACGCGGTAACCGGCGTTGCTGAACAGATCCACGGCGATGCTGCCCACGCCCCCCGAAGCCCCGGTGACGAGCACATCGCCCAGCGCCGGGGTCTGCCCGGCCGCCTCCATGCGAATCAGGGCCAGCGCCGCCGTGAATCCGGCGGTACCGAGTGCCATCGCCTGGCGGGGCGTCAGCCCTCCGGGCAGCGGCACGACCCAGTCGGCAGGGATCCGCACGTACTCGGCGAAGCCGCCGTCGTGGACCTCACCCAGACCGCAGCCGGTGATCAGCACCTGCGCCCCGACTTTCACATCGTCGCTGTCGCTCTCAACCACGACGCCGGCGGCATCGATCCCCGGGGTGATGGGGAAACGGCGCAGGATCTTGCCCTGGCCGGTCAGGGCCAGCGCATCCTTGTAGTTGACGGAGGAGTACGCCACCCGGACCAGCACATCGCCAGCGGGCAGATCGGCGGCACCGAGGGTCACGACCCCGCCCTGATCCTCCCTGCCGGATTCCGGGACCCGCCACGCCGTGAATTCCTGCATTTTTTATCACCTCTGACGGCCAGTTCAGCGAGTTTACAACAGCGCTTCACCGCCTCCCAAATCATATAACAACCAATATGTTAGGATCTCTCATGGCGTTTTCTGCGTGTTCTCCGCGCGCTTCGTACGGGAGCAGCATTATGTTCAACAATGATCCGGCTCACGCTGCATTGCGCGCGCCCCGGGCCAAGGGCAGGTTGGACCCCACGCAAAGCTTGGTGCACCATGAGCTGCGGTCAAAAACCGACCCCGCAGCGAGGACTCACAGGCTCGACCCATGGCGCCGCGCTCCTATATCCCCCTGGCCGCGCTGGCCCTGATTGCCGGGGCAATCGCCACCGTGCTGATCATCGGCGAACAGCGCGGCGCGGACACCGACGCCAGCAACCGGGGCGAACCGGGCGACCCGGCCGAACGCCGCGGTGCACTAGTCGATGAGATCATCTTCACCGATGAGTCCGACCCGGGCCGGCTCACCGCGCTCATCGAGCACGGCTCGCACCACCTATTCACTCAGGGTATCGACAGCGCCACCATCTTCCGCCAGGCGCAGGACTCGGAGCAGGTCGACCACTTCCTTTCCCACGGCACGGCCATCGAGCTGACCCTCAACCCGGCCGCCTTCGAGGACGAGCAGCGACTCAATCCATTCCGCGAGCCGCGCATCCGCGAGGCGCTGAATCGCCTGATCGACCGGCGCCACGTGGCCGAGGAACTCTTCGGCGGTCTTGCGGTGCCCCGCTATCTGCCGATCAACACGGCCTTCCCCGACTACGCCCGGCTGGCGGAGACCGCACGCTCGCTGGAACTCAAGTACCGCCATGACCCGGAGCGCGCCGAGGCGACCATCGCGGAAACCATGGAGGCGCGCGGCGCCGAGCGCCGGGAGGGCCGCTGGTATTACGCCGACGAGCCGGTGACCCTCACCGTGCTCATCCGCACCGAGGACAACCGTGAGCGGGTCGGGGACTACATCGCCAACCTGATGGAGGATCTCGGCTTCACCGTCGAGCGCCTCTACCGCACGGCCGAGGAGGCCTCCCGCATCTGGATGACCGGCGACCCGGCCGCCGGACGCTGGCACATCTACACCGGCGCCTGGGTCTCGACCGTGATCAACCGCGACATCGGCGACAACTTCAACTACTACTACACCCCCCGAGGCCGCCCCGACCCGCTATGGCAGGCGTATGAGCCCACCGAGGCGTTCAGCGAGGCCGCCGAGCGCCTGGAGCGCCGCGACTACACCAGCGTCGGGGAACGCCAGGAACTCATGGAGGAGGGCCTGACCCTGGCGATGGAAAACTCGGCGCGCATCTGGCTGGCGGATCAGCTCAGTGTCTGGCCCCACGCCGCCGATCTTGAGGTGGCCGGCGACCTGGCCGGCGGGCTCTCCGGGTCGCAGCTGTGGCCCTTTACCCTGCGTTTCAGCGATCGCGTGGGGGGTCGCGTGGTGGCAGCCACGCCGAGCATGCTCACCGAACCGTGGAACCACGTCGCCGGCAGCAACTGGATCTTCGACCGCATGATCCTGCGCGGGTTGACCGACTCGGCGGTGCTGCCCGACCCCTTCACCGGCCTCTACTGGCCGCAGCGACTCGACTCGGCGGAGGTCACGGTCACTGAGGACGCGCCGGTCAACCGCACCCTGGACTGGGTCTCGCTGGAAACCGCTGAGACCATCGAGATCCCCGGTGACGCCTGGATCGACTGGGACCCGGAGGAGCAGCGCATCCTGACCGTGGACGATCGCCACGAGGATGGACTGACCGCCCGCTCGCGGGTAGTCCTCCACTACGAGGACGACTACCTCGAGCGCCGCTGGCACGACGGCTCGCAGGTCTCCGTGGCCGACGTGGTGCTGCCTTGGATCCTGAGCTTCGCCCGAGCCGACGAGGACAGCCCGCTGTTCGATCCCTCCCACCTGCCGGAGTTCGAGGTCTATCAACGCAACTTCCGCGGCTGGCGGATTACCGATACCGACCCCCTGACCGTCGAGGTCTACAGCGACCAGGTCTACCCGGACGCCGAGAACCTGGTCGCCGCCCGCATCCCGGCCGCTCAGCCCTGGCACGTGGTCAACCTGGGCATCCAGGCCGAGCGCCGCGGCGAGCTCGCCTTCTCCTCGAGCAAGGCCGACCGCATGGATGTGGAGTGGCTCAACCTGGTCTCGGGGCCGAGCCTGGAGGTTCTCCGCGGCTACCTGCGCGCTGCCGCTGAGGCCGAGCAGGTGCCCTTCGAGCAGGCCCTTGGCGAATGGCTGCGTGAGGGCGAGGCCGCCGAGCGCTACCGCGCCCTCGACACCTGGCAGCAGGAACGCGGCCACTTCTGGGTGGATGATGGGCCGTTCTACCTGCACTCGGTCCGCCCGGTGGAGGGCAGCATCGTGCTGCGTCGCTACCCGGATCACCCGGATCCGGCCGACAAGTGGCTGCGCTTCACCGACCCGCGCATCCCGGAGCTGGAAATCGACGGACCGCTGCTGGTCGAGCACGGCGAGGATCTCGAGCTGACGGTCCGCATCACTTACGCCGGCGAACCCTACCCGGACGAGGAGATCGAGACCGCCCGCTTTCTCCTCTTCGACCGGGACGACCGGCTGGCGCTGAAAGGCGAGAGCGAGCCGGACGGCGACGGACAGTGGCGCATCCGCGTCCCCGCCGAGGCGCTGGAGACGCTGGGCACCGGAGCCAACAGCATGGAACTGGCCGTCACCTCACGAAGCGTGGCCCTGCCGGCATTCGCCACCCACGCCTTCGCCACCCTACCGGCCGGCGGCCCCGAAGCAGACAGCCAGGAGGAGGAGTAGCCGTGGCCAGCGCCGCCCCCGTCAGCCGCACCGCCTCCTTGCTCCGCGACCTCCGTCATCTTGGGGTTTTCACCGCCAAGCGGCTCATCGCCCTGCTGCTGACCGTGCTGATCGGTGTCTACCTGACCATCCTCATCGCCAACATGGGCGGGCAGGTGGATGAGCTGCGCATGGCCCAGATCCAGGGCGAAGTGGCCGAACAGGTCCGGGGAGACCCGGCCTTCCAGGACCTCGACTCGGAGGAGCGCGAGGAACTGATGCAGCGCCAGATCGACCTAGAGGTCGAGCGCCTGCGCCTGGACGAGCCGTTCATCGTGCGCAGCTTCGACTACCTGCGCGCGGCCATGACCCTCGACCTGGGGCGGGCGGAGCAGATGCACAGCGATGCCGGTTCCCGGCAGGTCTACAACATCATTGCCGAGCGCCTGCCGGCGACGCTGCTGCTCTTCGGCACCGCCAACCTGCTGGTGTTTTTCGTCTCGGTCTTCGCCGCGCTGTCGCTGTCACGACGCTACGGCAGCCGGCTGGACCAGACCGTGATCGGCCTGGCACCCACCTCGGCGGCGCCGGCGTGGTTCTACGGCATCTTCCTGATCCTGCTGCTTGCGTTCATCTTCCCGCTGCTGCCGTCCGGCGGCATGGTGGCGGTGCCGCCGCCGGAGGATCCGTGGGCCTATGCAGCCAGCGTGATCCGCCACATGGCGCTACCGGTGGCGGCGATGTTCATCGCCCAGATCTTCATATCGATCTACTCGTGGCGGACGTTCTTCCTCATCCACTCCAGCGAGGATTATGTGGAGATGGCCCGTGCCAAGGGTTTGCCCGACGCCCTGGTGGAGCAGCGCTACATCCTCCGGCCGACACTTTCGCCGATCATCACCAGCTTCCTGCTGATGCTCATCGGCCTATGGAGCGGTGCGATCATTCTCGAACAGGTCTTCAACTGGCCGGGCCTGGGCACGCTACTCTTCGAGGCCATCGGGCACCGTGACACGCCGGTCATCATCGGCTCGGTGGTCATCTTTGCCTACCTGCTGGCCGTGACCGTGTTCCTGCTGGACTTCCTCTACGCCATCCTGGACCCGCGGGTCCGCATCGACGGGGGGCAGGGATGATCCGCTGGCGCGATGGGCTCACCCAGGTACGACGCTACCCGTCCGCCGTGGCCGGGCTGCTGATCATCGCCATACTGATCGCCACGGCCATCTATGCCGTGACCGCCATCCCCTACTCCGAGGCGCAGAAGCTCTGGCGCGGCGGCGACGCCTGGCAGGACCTGCCGGTCAACGCCAGCCCGGCGTGGACCGACCGGCTTCTCGGCGGGGACGCCCCGCGCACCATCACCGTCTCCAGCGAGGATGCGCCCACCGAGCGTCAGGATCTGGGCGCAGCACGGCTCGAGACAACCACCCTGGAGGTCGACTTCCCCTACGACGGCTTCCCCTCGGAGATCAATCTCTTCCTCGAGGCGGAGTTCGAGCAGGGCCAGCCCTTCACGCGGGTGCACTGGCGCACCCCGGACGGCGAGGAGATCCCCATCGACGCCCGCCGGGTGGGGGAGCGGGAGCGCTTCTCCATCTCCCAGGACCGGCAACTGGAGAGTCGGCTGGGCCGCGCGCCCCAGGTCGGCCTGTTCACCGACGCCGAGCCCGGAACCCCGGACCCGACAGTGCGCACCGGCACCTACGAGCTGGTTATCGAGACGGTGCACTTCGAAGAGTCCGCCCGGCTGCACGCCGAGCTGGTCGTCTACGGGCAGGTCCACGGCGCCTTCGGCACCGACCACCAGCGCCGCGACCTGGCCGTAGCCCTGCTCTGGGGCACGCCGGTCGCCCTCGCCTTCGGACTGCTCGCCGCCGTGGGCACCACAGTGACCACCCTGATCATCGCCGCCACCGGGGTCTGGTACGGGGGCTGGGTGGACGCCACCATCCAGCGGCTCACCGAGGTGAACATCATCCTGCCGCTGCTGCCGATCCTGGTGATGATCGGCACCCTCTATTCGACCAGCATCTGGCTGATGCTCGGCGTCGTCGTGGTGCTGGGCATATTCAGCGCCGGGATCAAGATGTACCGCTCGATGCTGCTGCCCATCCGTGAAGCGCCCTATATCGAGGCGGCGCGCGCCTATGGGGCCGGGGGCGGCCGGATCATCCTGCGCTACATGGTGCCGCGGATCCTGCCAGTGCTCATCCCCACCTTCGTCACCCTGATCCCCACCTACGTCTTCCTGGAGGCGTCGTTGGCGGTTCTCGGCCTGGGTGACCCGGTGCTGCCGACGTGGGGCAAGGTCCTGCACGATGCCCAGGCCCAGAGTGCGCTCTACCACGGCTTTTACTACTGGGTGCTGTCGCCGGCGGCGCTGCTGATGCTCACCGGACTCGGCTTTGCCATGCTCGGCTTCGCCCTGGACCGGATCTTCAACCCGCGGCTGAGGAACCTCTGATGGCCGGTGCCCCGCTGCTCGAGATCGAGAACCTGCGCCTGGGCTACGCCACCGCGCGCGGCACCCTGTGGGCGGTGGACGGCGTGAACCTGGAGGTGCGCCGCAACGAGGCCCTGGCCGTGCTCGGCGAGTCCGGCTGCGGCAAGAGCTCGCTGGCGCGTACCCTGCTGCGCACGCTGCCGCGCAACGCCCATGCCCCCAGCGGCCAGATGCGCCTGGACGGACGCGACGTGCTCGGCCTTCCGGAGGAGCGCTTCCGCCGCGAAGTGCGTTGGGTGCGCATCGCCCTGGTCATGCAGGCGGCCATGAACGCCCTCAACCCGGTGGTGCGCGTCGGGGAACAGGTGGCTGAACCGCTGCGCGTGCACCACCGGCTGGGCCGGCGGGAGGCACACCGTCGCGCCGGCGCCGCCTTCGAGGAGGTGGGCATCGCCACGGATTTCCTGCGCCGCTACCCCCACGAGCTTTCGGGGGGCATGCGCCAGCGCGCGGTGCTGGCCATGGCGCTGGTGACCGAACCGGACCTGGTCGTCCTCGACGAGCCCACCTCGGCGCTGGACGTGCTCACCCAGGCATCCATCATGAACGTGCTCAAGCGCATCAAGGCCCAACGCGGGGTCAGCTTCGTGCTGATCACCCACGATATCGCCACCTCCAGCGAACTGGCCGACCGGGTGGCGCTGATGTACGCCGGGCAGGTGGTGGAGACCGCCAGCGCCGAGGCGTTCTTCGGCCATCCCGCCCACCCCTACTCGCGGCTGCTGATGGACTCGGTGCCCCGGCTGCACCAGGAGCAGCCGCCACGCGCCATACCGGGCCGCCCCCCGAGCCTGCTCGAGCCGCCGACCGGCTGCCGCTTCGCCGAACGCTGCCCGAAGGCCTATGAGCGCTGCAGCGAGCCACCACCCGAGGTTGCCTACGATACCCGGCACCGAGTCCGCTGCTGGCTTCACCACCGCTCGGGAGGGGGACCATGAGCTTGCACTCACCCATCGCGGCGCGCACCACCGGCAGCACCGATGAGGCACTGCTGTGCGTTGACGGCCTGCACACCCACTTCGAACTGCGTCAGTGGGGGTTCCTGCGGACCGGCACGGTGCGCGCCGTCGACGGCGTAGCCTTCAGCCTGGACGCCGGTGAGGCCATTGCGGTGGTCGGCGAGAGCGGCTGCGGCAAGAGCTCTCTGGCGCGCACCCTGCTCGGGCTGCACCGGCCCACCGCCGGCTCGGTGCGTTTCGCCGGTACCGAGGTGGGTGAGCTCAACGGCGCGGCCCTCAAGACATACCGCGCGCAGGTCGGCTACGTCCAGCAGGACCCCTACGGGGCCCTGCCACCGTTCATGGAGGTGCAGCGGATCCTGGCCGAGCCGCTGATTATCCACGGCGTCCGCCCGCGCGCCGAGCGCTGGCGGCGCATC
Organism: Halorhodospira sp. 9622; assembly: GCF_022228025.1. NCBI lineage: Bacteria > Pseudomonadati > Pseudomonadota > Gammaproteobacteria > Chromatiales > Ectothiorhodospiraceae > Halorhodospira > Halorhodospira sp. 9622. The sequence goes on from NZ_JAJNRE010000007.1 coordinate 58,294, forward strand.
GAGGCAGCCCTCGAAGAGGTTGGCCTCAGCCCCGCGGCCGAGGTGGCCGGCAAGTTTCCCCACCAACTCAGCGGCGGTCAGCAGCAGCGCGTGGTCATCGCCCGGGCACTGCTGCTGCGGCCGGCGATGATCATCGCCGACGAGCCCGTCTCCATGCTCGACGCCTCGGTCCGGGTGGAGATCCTCAACCTGCTCCACCGGGTGCAACAGGAGCACGACTTGGCCCTGCTTTACATCACCCACGACCTCTCGACGGTCCGCCACTATGTGGACCGGGCGATGGTGATGTACGGCGGACGCATCGTCGAGCAGGCCCCTGTGGACGCGCTGTTGCAGCGGCCCCAGCACCCCTACACCGAGGCCCTGCTCAGCGCCCTCGGCGACCCCGATGCCGCCAACGCCGGCCGCCCCCGCCCAGTCCCCGGGGGCGAGGCGCCCAGCCTGATCCAGCCACCCACCGGATGCCGTTACCACCCACGCTGCCCGCACGCCATGGCGGGTCGGTGCGAGCTCGATCCGCCGCCGCCGGACTTCCGGCCCCGCCCGGAGCATCGAGCCGCCTGCTGGCTTCGCGAGTGACCCCGGTGCGCGGCGTCGAGCACATCCCGTGGCTCTACGACGCCGGTATGGCCGTCTGCGAACGCTTAGGCATGCACCGCTGGCGCGAGGCGCTCGTCGACGGGGTCCGCGGCCGTGTCCTGGAGGTAGGCTGCGGGACGGGACGGACCCTACCGCTCTATCCCGCCGAGACCGCGGTGTGGGCAGTGGATCCGGACGCCGCCGCGTTGCGCCGCGCCCGGCGCCGGGCGCCGCAGGTCCCGCTGTACGTTGGCCGCGCGGAGGCACTGCCCTTCGCCGACGGCAGCTTCGACACGGTCACCACCAGCCTGAGTTTCTGCAGCGTCGGCGATACCGCGGCGGGGCTGCGGGAGATCCGCCGGGTCCTCGACGATCACGGGGTGCTGCGAATGCTCGAGCACGTGCGCTCACCGGGGCTGGCGGGCCGGGTGCAGGACCGCATCCAGCCGGTGTGGACCGCCGTCAGCGGCGGCTGCCACCTCAACCGGGATACCGAGGCAGCCGTGCGCGCGGCGGGGTTCCGCATCGACGGCACCTCGCGACGGGCGCGCGGGGTCATGCGCTGCTTCGCCGCCTACAAAGCGTAACAGTCAGGACCGGCCCAGACGCTGCCACAGATCCGCCAGGTGGGCCGCCAGGCCAGCCAGCAACCACCCCGAGACCCAGTACCACGGGGCACCGGTCAGCGCGGCGCGCAGCGCCAGCAGCAGGAAGCCGCCGGCCGCCAGGGTGGTCACGATGGTTGCCGACGCCAGGCCATGACCGGTGCGCCGGTAGAGCGCGTAAAGCAGGGCCCCCTCGAGGAGCATCAGCACCAGGATGGCGTCGATGACGCGGCCGCTGGCAAACCATTCCGCCATCATCCCGCTCACCACTCGGCCAGCCGTTCACGCAGCTCGTCCCGGAGGATGTCCACCTCAGGGCGGGCCTGCTCAAGGATCGTATCCACCCTGTGAAAGTCGAGCACGCGGATATCGCTGATCGCCGGGCTGATCAGGATATCGGGCTCCTCCCGCCGCCGCTTCTCCTGCAGGATGGAGTACTGCATGACCTGGAACGTGTTGAAGATGTTGTCCAGGTACGCCGGGTTGCGCAGTGCCTCGTCCTTGCCCTCCTCACGGGTGCCGAGCACATTGACCGCCACCACCACGTCGCAATCCTCAGCGAGCAGGTCGAACGGCACCGGATTGGTCAGGCCACCGTCGACCAGCACCCGATCCTGATAGGAGACCGGGCTGAACAGCCCCGGCATGGCCATGCTCGCCTGGACCGCCGGCCACAACGCACCCGAATCGAAGACCACCGCCTCGCGCTTCCAGTAGTCGGTGGCCACAATCTGCAGCGGAATCTCCAGCTCGCCAAAGCGCGACACGCCCGTCTCCTTGCGCAGGTGGGCGATAAAGGCGTCGGACTCCACAAGCCCGCCGTCGCGATCCGACGGCTGCACGAAGTCGAGCCACTGCCGCCATTTGCCGCCCATCAGCGTCTGCAGCCAGTTCTCGTCCTGATCGGCGACGAGCTCATCGATTCCGGCTCGGATCTCCTCGGCGCTAAGCCCGGCGGCATAGAGCGCGCCCATAATGGCGCCGATGCTGCAGCCACTGATCCGGTGCGGACGCACCCCGAGCTCCTCGAGCGCCTCGAAGACCAGCAGGTGGGAGAGGCCGCGGGCCCCGCCGCTGCCGAGCGCCAGGCCGATACGCGGCCTCCCGTCCCGGTCCACCTCGCCGCCCCGGGCGCCGGCAACCGGGGTGGCCGACATGCCCACCAGGGGCATCAGGGATGCGCTGATCATCATCTTCAGGGTGTGGCGTCGTGGGCGGTCGGGGAGGTCGTGTGGCACTGCGAATCCTCGCTTCAGGCTGCCGCTGAAGGTGCAGCGGTCTCGGGTGAACATAGCAGGCACGGCCCCGACTGTCCTCAGCCCGCGCCGCCGGCGACCGGGCGGCGCAACAGGGCGACATCGTCCCGCGGCAGATGCAGCTCCGCGCCCCAGCGTCGGGCGAACCAGCAGAAGGTCGCCTCGGCGAAGAAGGCGATGTGGGTCGGGTCGCGCAGGTAGTGCCAGGCACCGAACGCCTCGGCGGACGGCTGGCGCTTGGTCATGATACCCAGCCAGCCCCCGGGTCGCACGCACCCCCAGAGCCCGTCGAGCTCGGCCGCCGGCTCGGCCAGGTGCTCGACCACCTCGGTGGCGGTAACCACCTCGTAGCGATCGCGCAACGGCGACGGATCGGGGAAGTAGAAGGGATCGTAGACCTCGGCCTGATAGCCTGCCTCACGGAACATCGCCGCCAGCGCGGGGCCGTGGCCGCAACCGAAATCCAGCACGCGCGCCGGCGGCACCACCGCGGCCATCAGCGGATCGGCGATCCGGGCCAGGAAGCGCCGGTAGCCCGGGTCGTTCACCGCATTCCGGTGCTGGTCGTAGACAGCCTTCTCGTCCGCCGCCGACAGGTGCTGCTGGGGCGGTACGTGGACCAGGGCGCAGCTCGGGCATCGGTGATACGTGCGCTCGGCCCGATGGAACAGCACCGCCGAGCTGCCGCACAGGGGGCAGGGGCGAACGCTCACGGCGCCACCCCGCCGGCCTCCTCCGCGCGGACCGCCTCCAGGCGCCTGCCATCCGCGGTCAGCAGGCGCAGACGGTCGACTTCGGGCATATAGAGGAAGTACACCCCGGCGAGCACATCCAGGAACGCCTGCTCGGCTTCCGCCAGGCCCGCGTCGCGGCAGGCCATGCGCGTGGCGGCCAGGCCGCTGAACACGATCCGCTCGCCGGTCAGCCGGTAGGCGCCGGCGTAGCGATTACACGGCGCCTGCCCGTGAACCCGCCCCTCGGCATCGAGATCGAGCGTGATGATCGCCTCGGGGATCTCGCCGTCGACGGCCACGATCTGCCACTCACCCCCGGTCAGCAACGCCCGGGGATCGCCGCCGCAACCGCGATGCTGCGTACCGTCCAGGGTGTAGTCGACGCGGTACGGGTGCGGCATGCCGGTGGCCACATCGGCGCACAGCGCCTGCTCGACGACAACCTCCAGCGCGCGGCCGTTATCGGTCTCCGCCGTATAGCGCAGGGCCGTGTCCGTTACCTCCGGGTCCGGCTGCGCGGCGGCCACCTCGAGGCGGCCGTAATCGGCCAGCAGCCGCATGCGCTCGCCGTCCATGCGCAGCATCCACCCCGGCTCCTGCCCGCGGGCAATGAACGGTTCATCGGCGGTACCCAGCCCCGGTGCCGGCTCCGGGACAGTCTCGGGGGCCTCGATGGGCTCGGGCTCGGCCTCGGCCAAGGGGGCGGGGGGATCCTCACGGACCCCGGCCGGCTCGCGGTCCTGCGCCCGCTCGGGAGTAGCGCACGCGGCCAGCAGGAGAAGGATCGGAAGAGTGGTCGCGACGGTACGGATGGTGGTCATGGGTCCAGAATACCCGAAAGCGGTGCTCCAGCGGCACTGCCTCGGTGCAACGGAATCCGGACCGCTCGCGGCGGCGCCGCCCCGTGCGGGGGCGCCGCCCCGTGCGGGGGCGGCGCACGGCGCGTACCGGCTCAGTTGGCCTTATGGATGGCCCGCTTACCCACGGCCAGGGCCGCTTCGTGGACGGACTCGGAGAGCGTCGGGTGGGCGTGGATGGTGCGCGCGATGTCCTCGGCGGAGCCGGCGAACTCCATGGTCACCACCGCCTCGGCGATGAGTTCGGAGGCCTGCGGACCGATAATGTGGGCCCCGAGCAACCGGTCGGTCTCGGCGTGGGCGATGAGCTTGACCATCCCAGCGGTCTGGTCCATGGCACGGGCCCGCCCGTTGGCAGCAAAGCCGAAAACCCCGGTGTTGTAGGGGATGCCGGCCTTCTTCAGCTGCTCCTCGGTCCGACCCACCCAGGCGATCTCGGGGTCGGTGTAGATCACCCACGGGATGGTCTCGTAGTTGAGGCGCCCGCCCTTGCCGGCGATCCGTTCCGCCACCAGGATGCCCTCTTCTTGGCCCTTGTGGGCGAGCATCGGCCCGCGCACGACGTCGCCGACGGCGTAGACGTCGGGCAGGTTGGTCTTGCAGTCCTCGTCGACATTGATGAAGCCACGCTCGTCGAGGAGCAGATCGACCTCTTTCGAGCAGAGGTCATCGGTGTTGGGTCGCCGGCCGACGCAGACGATGAGGCGGTCGACCTCCAGCTCCTGCCCACCGTTCTTGTCCTCGTAGGAGACCGTGACCCCACCGTCGACCCGGGTGCCGGTGACCCGGCAACCCAGGCGGATATCCAGCCCCTGCTTCTTGAACTCCTTCTGGGCCGTGCGCGCCACCTGGCGGTCCACCGGCCCGAGGAATTCGTCCTGCGCCTCGAGCAGCACCACCTCCGAGCCGAGGCGGCTCCATACCGAGCCCATCTCGAGGCCGATGACCCCGGCGCCGATGATGCCGAGCCGCTGCGGCACCTCGGTGAAGTCCAGCGCCCCGTCGGAGTTGACGATGCGCTCGTGATCCAGCGCTGCGGCGCCGATCTCGACGCTGCGCGAGCCGGTGGCCAGTACGACGGAGTCGGCGCTGTAGCGCTCACTGGTGCCATCCGAGCGGCGGACCTCCACGGTCTTCGCCTCGACCAACTGGCCGTGACCGTGGATCCACTCGATCTTGTTGGCCTTGAACAGCTGACGGATGCCCCCGGTGAGATCCTTCACCACCTTGTCCTTGCGGGCGATCATCTTCTCCACATCCAGCTCCACCCCCTGGGCGGTGATGCCGTGGGCGCTGAGCTGCTCGGTAACCTTGTGATACTGCTCCGAGCTGTCGAGCAGCGCCTTGGAGGGGATGCAGCCGACGTTCAGGCAAGTGCCGCCGAGGGCGGGCTCGCCATCCTTGAAGACGAAGGCGTCGACCACGGCAGTGCGCATGCCCAGCTGGGCGCAGCGAATGGCAGCGCTGTATCCGGCGGGGCCGGCACCGATAACGATGACATCGTAGTGATTGGACATGTTGCGACCCTGTTCTGTGGTTGTATGTGCGCTCGAGGGCCTCCGGCCCCGGGCGGATCCTGGGCCCGCGCCGCTAGATTTCGAGCAGCAGCCGGGCGGGATCCTCGATGCAGTCCTTGACGGCCACTAGGAACTGCACCGCCTCGCGGCCGTCGATGATGCGGTGGTCGTAGGTGTGGGCCAGGTACATCATCGGCCGGACCACGATCTCACCGTCCTCGACCACCGGTCGTTCCTGGATCTTGTGCATCCCCAGGATGCCGCTCTGAGGCGGGTTGAGGATGGGCGTGGAGAGCAGCGACCCGAAGATCCCGCCGTTGGTGATGGTGAAGGTACCGCCGGTAAGCTCGTCCATGCTCAGCTTGCCCTGCTGGGCACGCTTGCCGAGCTCGTTGATCTGTGACTCGATCTCGGCGAAGGAGAGGCGGTCGGCGTCGCGCAGCACCGGCACCACCAGCCCCCGCGGCGAGGAGACGGCGATGCCGATGTCGTAATAGCCGTGGTAGATGATGTCATTGCCGTCGATCGAGGCGTTGACCGCCGGATAGCGCTTGAGGGCCTCGACCGCCGCCTTGACGAAGAACGACATGAAGCCTAAGCGCACGTCGTGGGCCTTTTCGAAACGCTCGCGGTAACGGGCGCGCAGATCCATCACCGGCTGCATGTCCACCTCGTTGAAGGTGGTGAGCATGGCCGCGGTCTGCTGCGCCTCGACCAAACGCTCGGCGATGCGCTGGCGCAGCCGGGTCATGGGCACCCGCTGCTCGGGTCGGTCGCCCAGCGGGGCGGCCTCGGCGGCGGGGGCGCTCTGCGGTGCTGTAACCGCGGTGGGCGCTGCCTCGGCCTCGGCCCGACGCTCCAGATGGCGGAGCACGTCTTCCTTGGTCAGGCGACCGTCGCCACTGGAGGACTCGATCCGGGCAGGATCCAGGCCGTGCTCGCGGACCAGACGGCGCACCGCCGGGCTGAGCCCGTCCAGGCTCGCCGCCGGTGCCGCCTCCGCGTCCGCGGCCGCGACGGGCGCCTCGGGGGCCGTGTCCTCCCCGCCCTGGGGGGCCGGCTCGGCGTCGTCCGACGCCTGTCCGCCGGCCGCGGCCGCCGCGGCGGTCTCGGCGGCCGGGGGGTCATCGGTGGCGGCTGCGGCACCCGCCTCGACGTGCCCGAGGATATCGTCCGGGGTGACCGTATCGCCCACCGCACGGTCGATCCCCTGCAGCACACCGTCGGCGGGCGCCGGGACCTCCAGCACCACCTTATCCGTCTCCAGATCGACCAGGTTCTCGTCCTGGCTCACCGCCTCGCCGGGCTGCTTATGCCAGGCCACCACCGTCGCCTCGCTGACGGACTCGGGCAGCGCTGGCACCTTGATCTCGACGCTCATGCAGGTCCCCTTCTCTGGTGTTCTCGTCCGGGCTCGATCGCCGCGTGCCGCCTAGCCAAGGGCATCCTCGACCAGCGCCCGCTGCTGCTCGTGGTGGCGCTTGGGGTAGCCGACCGCCGGCGATGCCGCCGCCGAGCGCCCGGCGTAGCGCAGCCGCTGATCCGGCCCCATGCAGTTGTAGAGGTGGTGGTTGGTGGAGTACCAGGCGCCCTGGTTCTTCGGCTCCTCCTGGCACCAGACCACCTCGGTGGCGGCCGCGTAGCGCTCGGTCAGCAGCCGGCGCAGCGCCTTCTCCGGGAACGGGTAGAGCTGTTCGACCCGGATGATGGCGATGTCATTGCGGGCCTCCCGCCGGCGGGCCTCGAGCAGGTCGTAGTAGACCTTGCCGGCGCACAGCACCACCCGGCGGCAGGCAGCGGGATCGAGCCCGTCCACCTCATCGATGATGTTGTGGAAGTGGCCGCCGGTCAGGTCGTCAAGCCCGGAGGTGGAGAGCTTGTGCCGAAGCAGGCTTTTCGGCGTCAGCACCACCAGTGGCTTGCGGTAGCGGCGCAGCATCTGCCGGCGCAGCATGTGGAAGAACTGCGCCGGCGTCGAGGGCACGCAGACCTGCATGTTGTTCTCGGCACACAGTTGCAGGTAGCGCTCCAGCCGAGCGGAGGAGTGCTCGGGGCCCTGCCCCTCGTAGCCGTGGGGCAGGAACATGGTCAGACCCGACAGCCGGCCCCACTTGGCCTCGGCCGCGGCGATGAACTGGTCGATGACCACCTGCGCGCCGTTGGCGAAGTCACCGAACTGCGCCTCCCAGATGGTCAGGGTATCCGGCTCGGTGGTGGCGTAGCCGTACTCGAAGCCGAGCACGGCCTCCTCGGAGAGGAGCGAGTCGATGACCACGAAGTCCTGGGGCTCGGTGGTCACGTCCTGCAGCGGCACGAAGTTGGAGCCGTCACGGGCGTTGTGCAGCACGGCGTGGCGGTGGAAGAAGGTCCCCCGGCCGGAGTCCTGGCCGGTCAGACGCACGCGGTAGCCGTCCTGCAGCAGCGTGGCGTAGGCCATGGTCTCGGCAAAGCCCCAGTCCAGCGGCAGCGCACCGGCGACCATTTTGCGCCGGCTCTCCATGATGGAGGCCACCCGCGGATTGAGTTCGAAGCCGTCGGGCAGGGCGTCGAGAATCTGCTGCAGCCCGCGCAGGCGCTCCTTGTCCACGGCGGTCTCCACCGGCTCATTCCACTCGCCGCCGACGAACCGGGTCCAGTTCGCGGCGTAGTCGTTGCGCACGCCGGTGAGGATGTTCGACGCCACCACCTCCCGGTTTTCAAGGGCCTCGCGGTAGGCAGCGACCATCTCCTCGGACTCCCGCGGCCCGAGGATGCCTTCCTGCACCAACCGCTCGGCGTAACGCTGGCGTACCGTCGGCTGGTTGCGGATCTTCTGGTACATCATCGGCTGCGTGGCCGCCGGCTCGTCGGCCTCGTTGTGGCCGTGGCGGCGGTAGCAGATCAGATCGATGACCACATCGCGGTGGAAGGTGTTGCGGTAATCCAGGGCCAGGGCCGTGGTGAAGGCTACCGCCTCGGGGTCATCGCCGTTGACGTGGAAGATCGGCGCCTGAACGATCTTCGCCACTTCGGTGCAGTAGTGGCTCGAGCGCGTGTCTTGCGGGTGCGAGGTGGTGAAGCCTATCTGGTTGTTGACCACCACGTGCACCGTACCCCCGGTATAGAAACCGCGGGCCTGGGAGAGCTGGAAGGTCTCCATGACCACGCCCTGCCCGGCGAAGGCGGCGTCACCGTGGATGAGCAGGGGCAGGACCTGCTCGCCCTGGGGATCGCGACGCCGGCGCATGCGCCCGCGGCAGGAGCCCTCGACCACCGGGTTGACGATCTCCAGGTGCGACGGATTAAAGGCCAGAGCCACGTGCATGGGACCGCCCGGGGTCTGGATGTCCGACGAGAAGCCCATGTGGTACTTGACGTCGCCGGAGCCCTGCAGCCCGTCGGGTTGATGGCCCTCAAACTCGGCGAACAGGTCGCCCGGGTCCTTGCCCATGATGTTAATCAGCACGTTGAGCCGGCCCCGGTGGGCCATGCCCAGCACCATCTCCTTGACGCCCTCGCGTCCGGCGCCCTGGATCAGGTCGTGGAGCAGGGGGATCAGCGAGTCCCCACCCTCCAGGGAGAACCGCTTCTGGCCCACGTACTTGGAATGCAGGTACTTCTCGATACCCTCGGCCGCAGTCAGGCGCTCGAGGATCTCTTTCTTGCGCGCGGCGCTCAGCCGCGGACGGCAACCGGTCCCTTCGAGCCGCTCCTGGATCCAGCGCTTCTGCACCGTATCCGTGATGTGCATGTACTCCGAACCGACGGACCCGCAATAGACCTCCTCGAGCTGAGCGATGATCTCGCGCAGCGTCATCTGCGTCGGCGCGTAGAGGGACCCGGTGTTGAACGTTTGGTCCAGCTCCGCCGGCGACAGGCCGTGGAAGGCCGGATCGAGATCCGGCACCGGCGGTTTCGGGCGCAGGTCCAGGGGGTCGATATCCGCCGCCTGGTGACCCCGAAAACGGTAGGAGTTGATCAGCCGCAGCACCGCCGCCTGCTTCTCGGCCGCCTCGGCGCTCAGCCCGCCCTGGACAGCGCCGGAGGCCCGCGCCGGAGTGCCGCCATTGTCCCGCGCGTGCTGCTCAAAGCGGGCCCGGATGGGGCTGTGCGGGATGTCCTCACCGGTGCCGGACTCCCGGGTCAGGCTGTGGAAGTAGGCGCGCCACTCCGGGTCCACGCGGCTCGGATCGGCCAGGTACGTCTCGTACAGGTCCTCGATGAAGGCCGCATTGGCCCCGTGCAGGTAGGAGGTGTTGCGAAGGTGTTCGAAAAGGCCGCGATCAGTCATGCCACCACTCTAAGGCTCGGAGCGAACGGAGAGAACCCGTGCGCCCGGGGCGCGGCGGCCCCGGCGGGCCGGCGCACCCCGGGCGCCACCGCTAACCGTGATCGCCTCCGCCGCCGTCCGGTGAGGCGGCCTCGGCGGGCTGCGTCCGTCCGGCGAGCAGGATGCCGATCTCGTAGAGCAACCACACCGGCACGGCCAGCAGCACCTGCGAGAGCACATCGGGCGGGGTGAGCATCATACCCACCACGAAGGCACCGACAATCACGTAGGGGCGCTTGGCCGCCAGGCTCTCCCGGGTGGAGATGCCACTGCGCACCAGAAGGATGGTCGCGATCGGCACCTGAAAGGCCGCACCGAAGGCGAAGAACAGGGTCAGCACGAACGACAGGTATTCGCCGATATCCGTCATCATCTGCACGCCTTCCGGGGAGACCAGTGCAAAGAAGCGGAAGGCGATCGGGAAGACCACGAAGTAGGCGAAGGCCGCCCCGAGATAGAACAGCCCGGTGCTGGAGATCAGCAACGGCCAGATCATCCGCCGCTCGTGGCGATACAGCCCCGGCGCCACGAAGGCCCAGAGCTGGTAGAGGATGTAGGGGATGGTGATGAAGATGGCCGCCACCAGGGCCAGCTTCATGGGAATCAGAAACGGCGAGGCCACCTTGATAGCAATCATCGAGGTGCCCTCGGGCAGGACTTCCTGAAGCGGCCCGGAGATCCAGCGGTAGAGTGTGTCCCGGAAGGGGTAGAGGAGCAGGAACGCCCCCAGGACCACCACGACGATGCGCAGCAGGCGGTCGCGGAACTCCTTCAGGTGGCTAAGCAGCGGTGCCTCCTGAAGCTTCTCGTCACCCCCCTCTTTCTCGTCGGGCTCGCCGGCACTCACTGGTCCTGCTCCTTGTCGGCGCCGCGCGGCTTACCGCCCTCGGATTCCTCGGCCCTGCGGAGCCGGGCGGCGCGCCGGGCCTCCCGGGTCTCCCGCTCGACGTCCTCCTCAGCCCCCGTGAAGGCGCGGCGGGTCTGCTCGACATCGCGCCGAACCGACTCGCCCGCCTTGCGAATCTCCTCGACCCGCAGCTCGCGCTCGACCTCGCGGCGCGTGGCGTTGAACGAAGAGCGCGCCTTCCCGGCCCATCGGCCGAGCACGCGCACAGTACGAGCCATGCGCTCGGGGCCGAGCACCAGCAAGCCGATCAGGCAGATGATCAGAACTTCCCAGAAGCCGAGGTCGAACATGGCGATCCTGCGTCAGGGCCGTACCGGAGGCGCGCCGGCGCCTCTCAGGAGGCGCTACGGTCGTGCTGCTCGGCACTCTGGCGGGTGGCACTGCTCTCCCGGGCGTGGCCCTGCTCGGAGGCGGGGTCGCCCTGGTGCTCCAGCGGCTCGGGCTCCTCCGACGACTCCCCATCGGCGCGCTTCTGCGCCTCTTCCTCTTCGCCCTCCCGCATCGACTCCTTGAAGCCGCGGATGGCACCACCAAGGTCCCCGCCGATATTGCGCAGCTTCTTGGTGCCGAACAGCAGCGCCACGATCAGCAGAATGATCAGCAGCGACCAGATATTGAATCCCATCTCCTCACCCTCCGACGCCGTGCGGCGCCTTCCGTTATGCGTTGCTCACTCGCCGCGGGCCGCTTTCTCGTCCAGGCCCGAACGGCCCACCCGTCGCTCCAGCTCCGCCAGCACCTCATCCACCGACACCCCACTGGCGGAGAGCATGACGAGAGTATGGAACCACAGATCGGCGGTCTCATAAACGATCTGTTCCCGCTCGCCGCCCTTGGCGGCGATCACCGTCTCGGTCGCCTCCTCGCCAACCTTCTTGAGGATGGCGTCCAAGCCTTTGTGGTGAAGCCGCGCCACATAGGAGGCATCCGGCGATGCACCGCGGCGCCGCTCGATGGTCTCGGCCAGCTCGCGCAGGGTGTCGGCCGCCGACCGCCCGGTTCCGGCTTCGCTCATTGTCGGACCTCGATACCGCGTTCCGCCATGTACGCCTTGGCCTCGCCGACGGTGTGGTCGCCGAAGTGGAAAATGCTCGCCGCCAGAACGGCATCGGCTCCCCCCTCGTCGACCCCATCGGCCAGATGTTCCAGATCCCCCACGCCGCCGGAGGCGATCACCGGCACGGTCACCGCATCGGCGACGGCGCGGGTCAGGCCGAGATCGAAACCGGCCCTTGTGCCGTCTCGGTCCATGCTGGTCAGCAGGATCTCGCCGGCTCCCAGCGCCACCAGGCGCTGGCACCAGCTGATGACCTCGAGCCCGGTGGGATTGCGCCCGCCGTGGGTGAAGACCTCCCAGCGCGGCGGATCCTCCTCAACCTGCTTGGCGTCCACCGCCACCACGATGCACTGCGAGCCGAAGCGTTCGGCGGCCTCGCGGACGAACTCCGGGCGGTGAACCGCCGCGGTGTTGATGGCCACCTTGTCGGCGCCGGCATTGAGCAGGCGGCGCACGTCGGCCACGGTGCGCACGCCGCCACCGACGGTCAACGGGATAAAGACCTGCCCGGCCACCGCCTCCACCACATCGTAGATGGTATCGCGCTCCTCGTGGCTGGCGGTGATATCCAGGAAGGTCAGCTCGTCAGCCCCCATGGCGTCGTAGCGCCGGGCGATCTCCACGGGGTCGCCAGCGTCGCGAATGTCCACGAAACGGACGCCCTTGACCACCCGGCCGCCATCCACATCCAGGCAAGGGATAATGCGCTTAGCGGTCATCGCCGGCCTCCCGCGCCGTGCGGATAGCGGCGGCCAGGTCAAGGCCGCCGTCGTAGATGGCCCGCCCCACGATGGCCCCGGCGATGCCCTCCGGGCTCGCGGCCAGGCTGCGCACGTCCTCGAGGCTGCTGACACCGCCGGATGCGATCACCGGGATGAAAACGGCCCGGGCCAGCTCGCGGGTGGCCTCGACGTTGCAGCCCTGCATCATCCCGTCCCGGCCGATGTCCGTGAAGATCAACGCCGCCACGCCGGCGTCCTCGAACCGGCGAGCGAGGTCGACGGCGGCCACCTCGGAGGTCTGTTCCCAGCCATCGGTGGCGACGTACCCGCCCCGCGCATCCAGCCCCACGCACACCCGCCCGGGGATCTCGCGGCAGAGCTCCTCCACGAAAGCCGGCTCGCGCACGGCACGGGTGCCGACAATGACGTAACCCACGCCGGCGTCCAGGTAGCGCAGGGCCGTATCCCGGCTGCGGATGCCGCCGCCGATCTGCAGCGGCGTATCGGGGTAGGCGCGGGCGATCGCGTGGATCGTCTCCTCGTGGGCAGGCCGGCCCTGCACCGCGCCGTCGAGGTCGACCAGGTGGAGGCGCCTGGCGCCGGCCGCCACCCAGCGCCCGGCCACTGCCACGGGGTCGGCGTCGAAGATGGTCTCGTCGTCCATCCGGCCCTGGCGCAGCCGCACACAGTGGCCGTTCTTGAGATCGATGGCGGGGATTACGATCACGTCCAGCTCCCGTCCCAGTCGAGGAAGTTGCGGTAGAGGCGCAGGCCCGCGTCCTGGCTCTTCTCCGGATGGAATTGCACGGCGAAGCAGGGCCCGTCCGCCACGGCGGCGGCGAAACGGCACCCGTGCTCGGCCTGGCCGACGATGATGCCCGGATCGTCGGCCACGACGTAGTAGCTGTGCACGAAATAGAACCAAGTCCCGTCCTCGATGCCGGCCCACAGCGGGTGCCGGCAAGGCCGGTGCACCCGGCTCCAGCCCATGTGCGGCACCTTCAGCGGCCGCCCGCGGCCGTCGCGCTCGCCGTCTGGGAATCGTACGGCACGTCCGGGCAGCACACCCAGGCCGTCCACCCCGCCGCTCTCCTCGCTGTGGGTCAGCAGCGCCTGCATCCCCAGGCAGATACCGAGGAAGGGACGGCTTTGCGCGGCCTCGATTAGGGCAGCGGTCAGCCCGAGGCGGTCGAGTTCGGTCATGCAGTCGCCGATGGCGCCGACGCCCGGGAGTACAACACGCTTGGCATCCCGGACCCGGGCGGGGTCGGCGGTCACCTCGAGACCCGACTCGTCACCGGCGGCGTGGGCCAGGGCCCGGTAGACCGAGCGCAGGTTGCCCATACCGTAGTCAACGATGGCCACCCGGCTCATGGCTAGAGGGCCCCCTTGGTGGAAGGGATCCGACCCGCGGCGCGCTCATCCAGGCTGACGGCCTGGCGCAGCGCGCGCCCGAAGGCCTTAAAAAGGCATTCGACCATGTGGTGAGCATTGCGTCCGCGCAGCACGTCCAGGTGCGCGGTCACCGCAGCGTGGCTGGTCAGGGCCCGGAAGAACTCCTCGACGAGTTCGGTATCAAAGCGTCCGATCAGCGCCCGCGGGAACTCGGCCTCATAGACGAGCCCGGGCCGGCCGGAGAGGTCGAGCACGGCACGCGATAGCGCCTCGTCCAGGGGCACATAGGCGTACCCGTAGCGGGTCAGCCCGGCCTTGTCGCCCCACGCACGAGCCAGCGCCTGCCCGAGCGCGATGCCCACGTCCTCCACGGTGTGGTGGTCATCGATCCAGGTGTCCCCCTTGGCCTGGACGTGCAGATCCAAGCCGCCGTGACGGGCCACCTGGGCGAGCATATGCTCGAAGAAGGGAACCCCGCAGTCGAGTTCTGCGCTCCCCTCGCCGTCGAGATCCACCCGCACCCGCACGGCGGTCTCGCCGGTGGTGCGCTCGACTTCTGCCGTTCGCTTGGCCATGGCCGTAACGCCCTCGCAGTTGGAATCGATCCGGGCCTGACGCCCGACGGGCGAACGAGGATATCACACGGCGCCGGCCGGCCCCGGCGGCGCCTCCAGCCAGAAGGTCACCGGCCCGTCATTGACCAGCTCAACCTGCATGTCCGCGCCAAAGACCCCGGCGGCCACCGGCCCCGTCGCCCGGGCGTGCAGAGCATCCAGAAAGATACCGAACAGGTCCTGACCGGTCTGGGGGTCGGCAGCGGGTCCGAAGCTCGGCCGCATGCCCTTGCGTGTATCCGCGGCCAGGGTGAACTGCGGCACAGCTAGCACACCGCAGGCCCGATCGAGGGCGGAGGCGTTCATGCGCCCGGCGTCATCCGGAAACACCCGGTAGCCCAGCACCCGCTCGGCCAGGCGCCGGGCCTGTTGCGGGCCATCCCCGCGCACGGCACAGACCAGGGCGACCAGCCCGTGCCCGATCTGCCCGACAACCTCGCCCTCGACCCAAACCCGGGCCCTTCCTGAACGCTGAATAACGGTGATCATCGCCGACGATGTCAGATTTGTCTTACACGCACTGCGGCTGCCCCTGATTTCCCTGCTACGGGCGCTGGGGCATTGTAGACCACGGCTACCGGCAGTCGAACTCCTGAGGCTTAACGGAAGAGCCCAGTCGATTGTGCGGGAGCCTGGGTGGGGCGATGGATCGCTCGGCCTTCAGGGACCGCTCAAGGAAGAGTAAGGCCCCCGCCCATTAGCCCGAGGGAAGCGGGTTCAAGCCGACGCAGGATGCGTCGGCTTTTTTTTTCGTCCGATCAGGCCTTCTTGCTGCCGCCAGAGGTGCTGCGCCCTGCAGAGGATTTCTGCGAGCCGGTAGCCCCCGACGTCGCGGTTCCGGATAGCTCCTGCATCGCCTCCTGAGCCCGCTTGGTCGCATCCTGCCAGGCCTGGAGCACGCGCTGGCCCTCCGAGTCCCACTGCTCCGCCATGCGGGACGGATCCATGTTCTTCACGCTGTCGAACCAGGCGTTCCAGAGCTTGCTCTGCGCCTCGGTCCAGGACTTCATCATCTCCTGGGTCTGCTTAACCGCCTCCTGCATCCCCTCGCTGGCATGCTCTCCGGCACCGGCCTGCTGTGCCCACTTCTGCGCCCACTGCACCTGGGCGTCGAGGGCCTCGCGGACCGCCTTCTCCCAGGCCTCCAGGTTCTGCTGATAGTGGCGCTGCCACTCATCGCCCTGGGACACCCCGGTGGGCATCTGCATGCCACGCACCGTCTGCAGCCACGTATCCCACATGCGCTGCTGCATCTCGGTCCAGTTCCGGACCATTTCTTCCATCGGTTGGTTACCGCTCATTGGAATCCTCTCCTGTATGTCCTCACGAAGAACTCCGGGCACGGCCACATGGGTAAAGGCTCGCCCCGGGCGCGCATGGCACCCCACCGGGAAAGTGTAGCGAGCCTGCCCCCGAACACCACCGCCCGGGTTGCCTTGCCGCCCCGGGAACAGGTTAGCTATCGCCATGACCGAAGAGCCAGCCCCACCACGCAGCCTGGAATGGACCCTCTCCGTCCTGGCCCGACTGCCCCTGCCCGTGCTGCACGCCGTCGGTGCGGCGGTCGGCACCACCCTGGCCTACCTGCCCAATCGGACGCGGCAGGTCGCCGAGATCAACCTGCGCCTCTGCTTCCCGGATCTGGCCGCGGGCGCGCGGCGCCGCCTGGTTCGCAACGCCCTGCAGGAGACGTGCAAGACCGCGCTGGAGATCGCGCCGATCTTTAAGCGCCCGCCTGAACGGGTGGTCGGCTGGGTGCGCCAGGTCCACGGCCGAACCCACTTCGACCAGGCCCTGGATGAAGGTCGGGGCGTGCTCCTGCTCGCCCCCCATATCGGCTGCTGGGAACTGCTCAACCTCTGGGTGGCTGCGCGACAACCGCTCACGGCCCTGTACCGCCCCCCCCGCCAGCCCGCTCTGGAACCCATCCTGCTCGCCGGGCGCTCGCGCAACGGAGCCCGCCTGCTCCCCGCCGGCCCCCAGGGCGTGCGCGGCGTACTGCGCGCCCTCGCCCGCCGGGAGGTGGTCGGCATCCTGCCCGACCAGGAGCCGGACGGCAGTGAACCCTTCGCGCCGTTTTTCGGGGTCCCCGCCAAGACCATGACCCTGGCCGGGCGCATCGCCCAGCGCTCCGGCGCCGTGCCACTATTCGCGTTCGCCGAGCGACTCCCCGCCGGTCGCGGCTACGATCTGCACTTCCTGCCCGCCGACCCAGACGTCGCCGACCGCGACCCGACCGCGGCCACGGCGGCGATCAACCGGGGAGTCGAGCAGTGCGTGCGCATCGCTCCGGCGCAGTACCAGTGGACCTACAAGCGCTTCAACACGCAGCCCGATGGCAGTTGCCCCTACCCGAAAAAACGCCGACGGCGAGGTTGAAATACCCCCCTCATGGCAACTAGACTGCTCGTTTATCTTTGGGCTGAAATGCCCGGATAATCATTTGCCATGGACAACGACGAAGGGGTCGACGAGCGCATGCCGATTGTGAAAGTCCGCGAAAACGAGCCATTCGAGGTGGCCCTGCGCCGCTTCAAGCGTTCCTGCGAGAAGGCGGGCGTGCTGTCCGAGATCCGCCGGCGCGAGTACTACGAAAAGCCCACGCAGGTGCGTAAGCGCAAGCAGGCCGCCGCCGTCAAGCGGCACATGAAGCGGCTCAACCGCGAGCAGCAGCGGCGCCAGCGGCCCTACTGACCCCCGGACCCAGGAACCGATGGCCCCACCCAGCAGCGTCAAGGAAACCGTGCTCGAGGCAGTGAAATCCGCCATGCGGTCCGGCGACAAGGAGCGATTGGCGGTCCTGCGCTCGGCGAGCGCGGCACTCAAGCAGCGTGAGGTGGACGAGCGCTGTGACCTCGCCACCGACGACAGCGCGGCCATCGATGTCCTGGCCAAGGCGGTCAAGCAGCGGCGGGAGTCCGCGGAGCAGTACCGCGACGCCGGCCAGACCGCCCGGGCCGAGGCCGAGGAACGAGAGATCGAGATCCTCTCCGAGTTCCTTCCCCAAGCGGCCAGCGATGAAGAGATCGACGCCCTGATCGAAGAGGCCATCAACAACTCAGGGGCCGCATCGATCAAGGACATGGGCCGCGTCATGGGATCTCTCAAAGAGAAGCTCCAGGGGCGGGCCGACCTCGGCGCAGTCAGCGCTCGCGTCAAGAACCGCCTCGGCGGCTGACCCCGCCCTCGCCGCGATACCGTCTGGAGCCTTCCAGACCCCGGAGGCTGGCCGATGGCCGGGCGGATCCCCGATGAGTTCATCGATGAGGTGCTGCAACGCACCGACATCGTCGCCGTCATCGGCGAGCGCGTGCCGTTGCGCCCGGCCGGCAGCAATTACAAGGCGCGCTGCCCCTTCCACGACGAGCGCACCCCCTCGTTCAACGTCAATCCTGAACGACAGACCTACCACTGCTTCGGCTGTGGTGCCCACGGCACGGCGATCCGCTTCCTCATGGAACACGACCGCATGGAGTTCCGTGAGGCCATTGAGGAGCTGGCCGGCCGGGTTGGCCTGGAAATCCCGGACGGCGGCGGGGCCCGCCGGGCCGCCGACGAATACGCCCCGCTGTACCGCGCTCTGGCCCACGCCCACCAGTTCTTCCGCGACGCACTGCGCAACCACCCTGCGCGCCAGAGCGCCGTAGAATACCTGCGTCGGCGCGGGATCTCCGGGGAGGTGGCCGCCCGTTTCGGCCTCGGCTTCGCCCCGCCGGGCTGGGACAACCTCCTGCGCCAGCTCGATGACCCGCGACCGGCCATCCGCGCCGGACTGATCATCGAACGGGAACAGAAGACCTACGACCGTTTCCGCGATCGCATTACCTTCCCGATCCACGATCGCCGCGGTCGCGTGGTGGCCTTCGGCGCCCGAGTGGTCTCCGACGGCGAGCCCAAGTACCTCAACTCCCCGGAGACCCCGGTCTTCCACAAGGGCCGTGAAGTCTACGGCCTCTACCAAGCCCTTCAAGCCGAGCGCCGCCCCGGCCGGCTGATCGTGGTCGAGGGGTACATGGATGTCATCGCCCTGACCCAGCAGGGCATCCCTGGCGCCGTCGCCACCCTCGGTACCGCCACCACCGCCGAGCAGGCGACGCTGCTACTGCGCTCCGCGGACGAACTGGTGCTCTGTTTCGACGGCGACGACGCCGGCCGCAGCGCGGCGCTGCGCGCCGTCGAGAACCTGCTCCCAGTCCTGCAGGGCGACCGCGAGGTCCGCGTGCTGCTGCTGCCCGAGGGCAGCGACCCCGACGACCTGGTGCGCAGCGAGGGCCGCGAGGCCTTCGAAGCACGCCTGGATGCCGCCACGCCGGTCATCGAATTCTTCCTGGCCCACCTCGGCGAGGAGTGCGACCTGACCACCGTCGACGGCCGCGCCCGCCTGCTGGAACGGGCCAGCAACCCGCTGCGGCGGCTACCACGGGGCATCGTGCGCGAGACGCTGATCGGCCAGCTCGCCGAGCTGACGCGCACCGAGCCCGAACGCATCGACCGCATCCTCGAAGGACGGGGCGAAGCCACCCGCAACCAAGGCGCCGCGCAGCCGCGCAGCGCCCCACGCAGTCCCGAGACAAGCCTGCAGCGCACCCCCGTGCGCCACGCCATCGCCCTGCTGCTGCAGCAGCCGCAGCTCGCGGCGTACGCCGGCGACCCGGACCGCTTCGCCGATCGAGACATTCCTGGACTAGACTTGCTGCAACAGCTCCTTGAACTGGCGCGCACGGAACCCAATATCACAACGGCAAGGGTCTTGGAGCGGTTCCGCGACACCCCGCACGAGACCCCGCTACACCGGCTGGCGGCCTGGCAACGAACCGCCATGGCCGAGGGGGACCACCAGCAGGAACTCCAGGACGCCCTCATGCGGATCGAGGAGCAGATCATCCACAACGAGCAGAAGCGGTTGGTCCGTGAGCTCGAGCAGGAGGAACGGGATGAGCAGACCATGGACCTGGAGCAGGAGCGGCTGCGTCAGGCGACACGACTGCAGCTGCTGATGGACCGGCTCAAGCGGGGCCGGATCAGCGCCGATGAACAGCAGGAGATGGAGGAACTTCGCGCGGCGTTTCGCCTCTAAAACCTGACGCGCCCTTGAAGGAACCCGAACCTGGACGCTACACTGTACGGTTCCGCCCAGCGGCGCCTTCCCCGAGCAACCGCGGATCAGACCGATCGCCTATGTCACAGGATCAACAGTCGCAAATCAAGCAGCTCATCGCCAAGGGCAAAGAGCAGGGCTTTCTGACCTACGCGGAGGTTAACGACCACCTCCCCGACGATATCGTCGACCCCGATCAAATCGACGATATCATCGGCATGATCAACGACATGGGGATCAACGTCCATGAGACGGCCCCGGACTCGGACGAGCTGCTCCTGGCTGAAACCACCGTGGCCACCGACGAGGACGAGGCCGAAGAGGCCGCTGCCGCCCTCGCCGCCGTGGACGCCGAGTTCGGCCGGACCACCGACCCCGTGCGCATGTACATGCGCGAGATGGGCAGCGTCGAGCTACTCACCCGCGAGGGCGAGATCGAGCTGGCCAAGCGGATTGAGGACGGGCTCGACCGTGCTTTGATGGCCCTCTCCTCCTACCCGGAGGCGGCCCGGCAGCTGATCATGCTCTACGACCGCGCCCAGGAGGGCGAGGCCCGGCTGACCGACATCCTTGCCGGCTTCCGTGACCGCGAGGACGGCTCCGAGCAGCTTCCGGAGGCCCCCGCTGCCGCCCCGGAGACCGCCACCGAGGACGAGGAGGAGACCACCGCCACCGAAACCGGCCCCGATCCCGAGGCGGTGGCGGAGCTCTTTGAGCGCCTGCGGGCCGCCTACAACGAGATGCAGGAGGTTTTGGCCAGCGAGGGTTCGGCCGCACCGCGCATCGCCGAACTGCGCGGCGAGCTGGAGGAGATCTTCCTGAGCATCAAGTTCACCCCGAAGGTGGTGGACGCTGTGGCCGACCGGCTGCGTGGCACGGTGGATACGATCCGCGCCCGAGAGCGCGAGATCATGAATCTGTGCACCCGCGAAGGGCGAATGGCTCGCAAGGAGTTCGTCAAGAGCTTCCAGGATCGCGAAACCGACCCCACTTGGCTCGACGACCTGCTGGCCGAGGGGGGCGAGCGCGCCGAGCGACTGAAGCCGCACGCCGAGACCATCCGCAAGGCCCAGGCGGATCTCAAGGAGATCGCCGACAAGAACGGCCTCTCCGTGGCGGAGATCAAGGAGATCAACCGCCGCATGTCCATCGGTGAGGCCAAGGCCCGCCGCGCCAAGAAGGAGATGGTCGAGGCCAACCTGCGCCTGGTCATCTCCATCGCCAAGAAGTACACCAACCGCGGCCTCCAGTTCCTGGACCTGATCCAGGAGGGCAACATCGGCCTGATGAAGGCGGTGGACAAGTTCGAGTACCGGCGCGGCTACAAGTTCTCCACCTACGCCACGTGGTGGATCCGCCAGGCCATCACCCGCTCCATCGCCGACCAGGCGCGGACCATCCGCATCCCGGTGCACATGATCGAGACCATCAACAAGCTCAACCGGGTATCGCGGCAGATGCTTCAGGAGATGGGCCGCGAGGCCACCCCCGAGGAGCTCGCCGAGCGCATGGAGATGCCCGAGGACAAGGTGCGCAAGGTCCTCAAGATCGCCAAGGAGCCGATCTCCATGGAGACGCCCATCGGCGACGACGAGGACAGCCACCTGGGCGACTTCATCGAGGACACCAGCGTCACCTCGCCGGTGGACTCGGCCACCTCCGAAGGCCTGCGCGAGTCGGTGCGCGAGGTACTCTCCGGGCTGACGCCCCGGGAGGCCAAGGTCCTGCGCATGCGCTTTGGCATCGACATGAACACCGACCATACCCTCGAAGAGGTCGGCAAACAGTTCGATGTCACCCGCGAGCGCATCCGCCAGATCGAGGCCAAGGCGCTGCGCAAGCTGCGCCACCCGACCCGCTCGGAGGGACTGCGCAGCTTCTTGGAGGAGTAACCCGCGCCCGAGCCGATCCCCGGGGTGCCGTTGCCGGCGCCCCGGGGTTGTGTTTTGATCCCTGCGGGATCCCTATCCCCTCCGACGGGCCTGTAGCTCAGTGGTTAGAGCAGGGGACTCATAATCCCTTGGTCGTCGGTTCGAATCCGACCGGGCCCACCATTTCCCGCCCTCCAATCCATCGTTACGCAAAAACCCACGTACTCCGTCCAGCCTCCCGGCGACCCGCGTGACTCGATCGTGACTCTTCCCGTCACTCCCCGATCAGCGTCAGCGTCACGCGTCGAGCATGCCCCCCGCTGCGGTGCTCCCAGAGGTAGAGCCCCTGCCACGTCCCCAGCGCCGGGCGACCGCCGCTGATCGGGATGGTCACGCCGCTGCCGGTGAGTATGCTGCGGATGTGGGCCGGCATGTCGTCAGGGCCCTCCATGTCGTGCTCGTACATGGGGTCGCCGTCCGGCGCTACACGGGCCATGAACCGCTCCAGATCGGCGCGGACACTGGGATCGGCGTTCTCGGTGATCATGAGCGAGGCGCTGGTGTGGTGGCAGAAGGCATGCGCGAGGCCACGCGAAACGCCGTACTCACCAATGGCGTCGGCGAGGCGACGGGTGAGCTCATGGGTCCCACGGCCGCGGGTCTGCACGGTGAGGGTCTGCTGCTCGATCTTCATGACACATGGACTCCGGGGCGATGATTCGAGCCCGACACCCTAGCGCCGCCCCGGGATCCGCTCAAGTTGCGGCCGCGGCACATAAAACGTCCATGACGCGCCCCGCTGCGCCGGTTACCATGACGGCGTGAACGACTCGAAGCCCCCCGCACTGTTCTCCTACCGCCCCTACTGGGCGGCCCGCTTCGGCGTAGCGCCGTTTCTGCCCATGTCCCGGCGAGAAATGGGCGAGTTGGGCTGGGACAGCTGCGACATCATCCTGGTCACCGGCGACGCCTACGTCGATCACCCGAGCTTCGGCATGGCCATCATCGGCCGTCTGCTCGAGGCCCAGGGCTTCCGCGTGGGTATTATCGCCCAGCCCGACTGGCGCGACACCACCGACTTCCAGGCCCTGGGGGCACCGAACCTCTTCTTTGGCGTCACCGCCGGCAACATGGACTCCATGGTCAACCGGTACACCGCCGATGGTCGGCGCCGCAGCAACGACGCCTACAGCCCCGATGACGAGGGCGGACGCCGCCCCGACCGGGCCACCATCGTCTACAGCCAGCGCCTGCGCCAGGCCTACCGCGACACGCCGATCCTCCTGGGCGGGATCGAGGCCAGCCTGCGCCGCCTGGCCCACTACGACTACTGGTCCGACAAGGTCCGGCGCTCGGTGCTGCTCGACGCCAAGGCCGACCTGCTGCTCTACGGCAACGCGGAACGGGCCCTGGTCGAGGTCGCCCACCGCATCGCCGCCGGCGAGCCGCCGCAGCGGATCCGCGACGTGCGCGGCATCGCTTACGCCCGCCCCGCTCCCGGCCCCGCGGAGGACGACCCGGCCGACCAGCAGGGCGTGCTGCGGCTGCCGGACTGGGAGAGCGTGCGCCGGGACGCGGATCGTTTTGCCGAGCTGGCGCGCATCACCCGCCAGGAGACCAACCCGCACAACGCCCGGACCCTGGTGCAGGCCCACGGCGATCAGGAGGTCTGGATCACGCCGCCTCCGCTGCCGCTGAGCACCGAGGAGCTGGACACCCTCTACGAACTGCCCTACCAGCGGGGGCCGCACCCAGACTACGCTGGACGCCGGATCCCCGCCTGGGAGATGATCCGCTTCTCGGTGAGCATCATGCGCGGCTGCTTCGGCGGCTGCAGCTTCTGCTCGATCACGGAGCACGAGGGGCGGCTGATCCAGTCCCGCTCCCGGGAGTCGATCCTGCGCGAGATCGACGAGATCGCCGAGCGCACCGAGGGCTTTACCGGGGTCATCTCGGATCTCGGCGGCCCCAGTGCCAACATGTACCGCATGGGCTGCAAGGACCCGCAGGCCGAGGCCCATTGCCGGCGCATGTCGTGCCTCTACCCCCGCATCTGCCGCAACCTTGATACCGATCACGAGCCGCTGATCGACCTCTACCGCCAGGCCCGGCAACGCCCCGGCGTGAAGAAGGTCCTGGTGGCCTCGGGCGTGCGCTACGACCTGGCCATCCACTCCAAGGCTTACGTGCGGGAGCTGGTCAGCCACCACGTCGGCGGCTACCTGAAGATCGCGCCGGAGCACACGGAGCCCGGGCCCCTGGGGCAGATGCTCAAACCGGGCATGGACACCTACGATCGCTTCAAGGCGCTGTTTGAGGACTACAGCCGGCGGGCGGGCAAGGAGCAGTACCTGATCCCGTACTTCATTGCCGCCCACCCGGGCACCACGGACGAGGACATGCTGCAGCTGGCCCTGTGGCTCAAGCGCAACGGCTTCCGGCCCAACCAGGTGCAGGCCTTCCTGCCCACGCCCATGGCGCTGGCCACCGCCATGTATCACAGCGGCCGCGACCCGCTGCGCCGGGTCGGGCCGGAGGGCGGCGCCCCGGTGCACACCGCCCGGGGTCTGCGCACGCGTCGGCTCCACAAGGCCTTCCTGCGTTACCACGACCCGGAGAACTGGCCGCTGCTGCGCCAGGCCCTGCAGCGCATGGGCCGCGCGGACCTCATCGGCAACAGCAAACGTCACCTGGTGCCCGCCCACCAGCCGCCGGGCACCGGATCCGCCGGCGAGGGGCGGCGGACCCCGACGGGCAAGCACCCCCGCCGGCAGACGCCGCCCGCGGGCGCCCCCCCGGCCCGGCAGCGAAAGGGCCGGGGGCGGGGCAGGCGCCAGCGCTAATCCGCGGGCGCTGACCCGGCGGAGCAGTCGTCATCCCCGCTCTGCCCCCAGCTCGCGATACAGATCCCGATACGCCCGCGCCGAGGCCTCCCACGAGTAGCTCCCGGCCATGCCGCGGGCCTGGATGGCGTGCCAAGCCGACCGATCCCGCCAGTGCGCCAAGGCCCGCTCCACCGCCTCGGCCAGGGCGGCGCCCTCCGCCGCAGCCAGGTGGAAACCGTTACCGCTCTGGGGGTGGGCATCCACGTCCACGACCGTATCCGCCAGCCCGCCGGTGGGGTGGACCACCGGCGGCGTCCCGTAGCGCAGGGAGTAGAGCTGGTTGAGCCCGCACGGCTCAAAGCGCGAGGGCATCAGAAACAGATCACTGCCGGCCTCGATCTGGTGGGCGAGCGCCTCATCGTAGCCGATCACCACCCCGACCTGCCCCGGATATTGTTCGGCCGCGGCACGCAGCGCGGCCTCCAGCCTATGATCCCCCGAGCCGAGAAGGGCCAGCCGCGCGCCGCTGGCCAGCAGACGCGGCAACGCCGCCAGGATCAGGTCCACACCCTTTTGCTCCACCAGCCGACCGACGAAACCGAGCACGGGCCCGTCGCCCTCCGCCAGGCCAACGGCCCGTGCCACGGCCCCGCGATTGGCCCACCGGGCCGGGTCGTCCGGTTCGGCGTAGCGGGCGGCCAGATGGGGGTCACGCCCCGGGTCCCAGGTCTCGGTATCGATGCCGTTGACGATGCCGAACAGCCGGTCCCGCCGGTGGTGGAGGAGCCCCTCCAGCCCCCAGCCAAAGGCCGGGGTCTGGATCTCGCGAGCGTAGGTTGGGCTGACCGTCACCAGGGCGTCGGCGAAGACCAGCGAGCCCTTGATAAAGGCCAGCTGGCCGAAAAACTCCAACCCCTCGGGGTGCCAGAGCTCGGCTGGCAGCCCGAGCCGGGGATAGAGTTCCGCCGGAAAGAGCCCGCGGTAGGCCAGATTGTGGATACCGAACACGGTGGCCGGCCGCTCGCTGCGCTCGCGCAGGAACACCGGGGCCAACGCGGTCTGCCAGTCGTTGCCGTGGAGCACGTCGGCGCGCCAGTCCAGCAAATCCCCCGCTGCCAGAGCCGCAGCCACCTGCGACAGACGGCAGAACCGCCAATGATTGTCCGGCCAGGCATCGCCCCCAGCCGTGGCGTAGGGACCGCCGACGCGTGCGAACAGCGGCGGATCGTCGAGCAGCCAGACCCCAACCCCGGTGCCGGGCAGCCGCCCTTCAATCAGCGCCACATCCCCGTCGGCCCACGGCACCTGACGCCGGCGGACCGTGCCCTCCAGCTGCTCGGCGGCACCCGGATAGGCGGGCATCAACAGGTGTACGTCGCAATCGAGCTCAGCCAGCCCCCGGGTCAGGCCGAAAGCCACGTCGCCCAAGCCCCCGGTCTTGGCCAGCGGCCAAGCCTCGGCGGTGGCGAACAGGATCCTCACGCACCCTCCCCGACCAGCACCAGGCCGGCCAGCGGCGGCAGGGTCAGCACCACCGAATACGGGTGGCCGCTCCACGGCACCGGCTCGGCGATCACGCCACCGGCGTTGCCCACATCCGAGCCGCCGTAGAGGGCCGAATCGGTGTTCATCCGCTCCGCCCAGTACCCAGCGACCGGCACGCCCAGCCGATAGCCGTGGCGTGGCACCGGCGTGAAGTTGAGAACCACCATTGCCCGCTCGCCGGCGTCACCGCAGCGCAGGTAACTGAGCACCGACTGCTCGGCGTCGTGGCAGTCCACCCAGGCGAAGCCCGCCTCGGAGAAGTCGTGCCGGTGCAGCGCCGGCTCACCCCGGTAGAGCCCGTTGAGATCGCCGATCAGGCGCTGCACGCCGGCGTGGCGTGGATCGGATAGGGCCGCCCAGTCCACCGTAGAATCGGCATCCCATTCGCTGCGCTGGCCAATCTCGCAGCCCATGAACAGCAGCTTTTTGCCCGGATAGGTGAACTGGTAGGCGTAGAGCAGGCGCAGGTTGGCCAGGCGCTGCCAGTCGTCGCCGGGCATGCGGTCAAGCAGGCTGCCCTTGCCGTGGACCACCTCGTCATGACTGAACGGCAGGACGAAGTTCTCGGTGAAGGCGTAGAGCAGACCAAAGGTCAGCTGGTCGTGGTGGTAGCGGCGGTGGACGGGGTCCTCGCCGAGGTAGGTCAGGGTGTCGTGCATCCAGCCCATGTTCCACTTCATGGTGAACCCCAGCCCACCGAGGTAGGTCGGGCGCGTGACCTGCGGCCAAGAGGTGGACTCCTCCGCGATGATGCAGGTCCCAGGCTGCTCGCCGTGGGTAACGGTGTTGACCTCGCGCAGGAAGGCGATGGCCTCCAGGTTCTCGTTGCCGCCGTGGACGTTCGCCACCCAGTCACCGTCCTCGCGGGAGTAGTCCAGATAGAGCATGGAGGCCACTGCGTCGACGCGCAGCCCATCCAGATGGTAGGCCTCGAGCCAGTACAGGGCGCTGGAGAGCAGGAAACTGCGCACCTCGTTGCGGCCGAAGTTGAAGATCAGCGTCCCCCAGTCGCGGTGCTCCCCCTGGCGGGGATCGGCGTGCTCGTAGAGCGGCGTACCGTCGAAGCGGGCCAGCGCCCAGGCGTCCCGCGGGAAGTGGGCGGGCACCCAGTCCAGGATCACTCCGATGCCGTGGCGGTGGCAGTAGTCAATGAAGTAGCGGAAATCATCCGGGCCGCCGAAGCGGCTGGTCGGGGCAAAGTAGCCGGTGGTCTGGTAGCCCCAAGAGTCGTCCAGCGGGTGCTCGGTGATCGGCAGCAGCTCGATGTGGGTAAACCCAGTGCGCTGGACGTACGCGACCAGCTCGTGGGCAAGGGTGCGGTAGTCGAGGAAACCGCCCTGCGCATCGCGCTGCCAGGAGCCAAGGTGGACCTCGTAGATCGACCAGGGCGCCTGCTGCCAGGCGCTGCCCTCCCGGCGCCGGCGCTCCATCCACTCGCCGTCCTCCCAGGCGTAGGCCTCCGGCGGCTCGACCACGGCGGCCGTTTCGGGCCTTTGCTGGTAACGCCGGGCACAGGGGTCGGTCTTGAGCATGGGGCCACAACCGCCGTGACCGCGTAACTCGAACTTGTACAACGCCCCCGGCTCCAGCCCGGGGATAAACAGCTCCCACACCCCGGCCTCGAGGCGCAACCGCATGGGGTGAAGACGCCCGTCCCAGCGGTTGAAGTCGCCCACCACGCTGACCCGCTCGGCGTTGGGCGCCCAGACGGCAAAGGCCACGCCCGCCACCCCCTCCACCGTGGTGCAGTGCGCGCCTAGAAAGCGCTGGGCGTGCCAGTGCCGCCCCTCGGCGTAGAGGTGCAGATCGAACTCGGAGAGCACCGGCGGGAAGCTGTAGGGGTCGTAGGTGCTGCGCCAGCTCCCGCCAGCGTCGCGCCAGCAGAAAACGTACGGCGCCTGCAGGGCGGCGGGCAGCGGCGCCTCGAAGAAGTCGGTACCCGCGATACGGGGCACCGCGGTGCCGTCCTTGAAGGTTACCTCCACGGCTTCCGGGTGGTAGATCCGCACCCGGCGCTCGGCGCCGTGGGGCCCGCCGAGGTAGGCGAAGGGGTCGGCGTGACGGCCCTCCGCGATACGCTGCCGGTCGTCACCCCCGGCATCCTTCTGAATGGATCGATTCACGCGCACACCCCGCTCGCCGGCTTCAATGGACCCTGCCGGAAGGGGCGCTGGCACGCAATACCCTGTCGATCGCCGGAAAAGCCGTCCATACTGCCCTTCAGGCCTCTGTCACCAGGAAGATCCGACGTGTTATCCCATCGCTCTCCCCGTTTCGTCAGCCGCCTGACCCGAGACACCCTGGCCCTGATCCTCGCCGGCGGCCGCGGCACGCGGCTGCGCGAGCTCACCCAGTGGCGTGCCAAACCGGCGGTTCCGTTCGGCGGCAAGTTCCGCATCATCGACTTCCCCCTGTCCAACTGCATTAATTCCGGCGTGCGGCGCATTGGCGTACTCACCCAGTACAAGGCCCACTCCCTGATCCGGCACATCCGTCAGGGCTGGAGCTCGCTGAGCAGCGACTTCGGCGAGTTCGTCGAACTGCTGCCAGCCCAGCAGCGCATCGCCGACTCCTGGTACCAAGGCACGGCCGATGCGGTTTATCAGAGCCTGGACATCGTCCGGCTGCACGATCCCGACTACGTCCTGATCCTCGCCGGCGACCACATCTACAAGATGGACTACGGGCCGCTGCTTGCCTACCACGTGGAGAGCGGCGCCGACGTCACCGTCAGTTGCCTCGAGGTCCCCATCGAGGAAGCCAGCGCCTTCGGCGTCATGGGCATCGATGACGACAGCCGGGTGGTTCGCTTCGACGAGAAGCCGGCCAACCCCACGCCGATCCCCGGCCGCGACGACCGTGCGCTGGCCTCCATGGGGGTCTACGTCTTCAACCGGGACTTCCTCTTCCGAACCCTCGGGGCGGACGCCCGCAGCGGCTCGGAGCATGACTTCGGCAAGGACATCATCCCGCAGCTGATCGACCAGGCCCGAGTCATGGCCTACCCCTTCCGGGAGCCGACCACCGGGGACCAGGCGTACTGGCGGGACGTAGGAACCATCGACGCCTTCTGGCGGACCAACCTTGAGCTGATCGACGTCACCCCGGAGCTCAACCTCTATGACCGCAAGTGGCCGATCTGGACCTTCCAGGAGCAGCTGCCCCCGGCCAAGTTCGTCTTCGACGAGGAGGGCCGCCGCGGCACCGTAGTCGACTCCATGGTCTCCGGCGGGTGCATCATCTCCGGGGCGCGGCTACGGCGCTCGCTACTGTTCTCGTCGGTGATCGTCGATGAACGCACCCGGGTTGAGGACTCGGTGATCCTCCCCGAGGCCCATATCGAGCCCGACTGTCGGATCCGCAACGCGGTGATCGACAAGTACTGCCACATCCAGGCGGGGACCGTGATCGGCGAAGATCCCGAGGAGGACGCGCGGCGCTTTACGGTCAGCCCCAGCGGTGTTGTCCTCGTCACCCCGGAAATGCTCGGCCAGGAGATCCACGTTGTCTATTGATGCCAGCGACCCGAACGCGACAGAGACCCAGCCCGTGCGCGTGGTGCTGTGCTGGCACATGCACCAGCCGAGCTACCTCGACCCCGGCACCGGCGACTACCTACTACCTTGGACCTACCTGCACGGGATCAAGGACTACGCCGACATGGCCGCCCACCTCGAGGCCAACCCGGCGGCGCGCGCAGTGGTCAACTTCTCCCCGGTTCTCCTCGAGCAGCTGGAGGACTACAGCCGCCAGATCGCCGGCTTCCTGGAAAGCGGCGAACGGCTGCGCGACCCCCTGCTGCGCGCCCTGGCCATGCCCACCCTGCCGGTCAACGAGCACGAGCGGCGCCGCCTGGTCGAGCAGTGCCAGCGCATCAACCGCCAGCGGCTAGCGGACCCGTTCCCGGCATTCCGGCACCTGCTCGAGATCGCCGAGATGGTCAGCGCCCACCCGGCGAGCATGCGCTACCTCAGCGACGCCTTCTTGGTGGATCTGATCACCTGGTACCACCTGGGCTGGATGGGCGAGACCGTCCGCCGCGGCGAGCCGCGGGTCCAGCGGCTGATCGACCAGGGCAAGGGCTTTACCCTCCACGACCGACGCGAACTGCTCGGCGTAATCGGCGAGCTGCTCGCCGGCCTGCCCCACCGCTACCGCCACCTGGCCGAGACCGGGCGGGTCGAGCTGTCGATGACCCCCTATGGGCACCCCATCCTGCCACTGCTCCAGGATCTGCAGTGCGCCCGCGAGTCCTGGCCCGAGAGTTCCATGCCGGTGGTCGACCGCTATCCCGGCGGCGAGGACCGGGCGCGCTGGCACCTCGAGCAGGGCATACGGCGCTTTGAGCACACCTTCGGCCACCGGCCGCGGGGGTGCTGGCCGTCGGAGGGGGCGATCAGCCAGGCCACCCTGAGGCTACTGCAGGAGTTCGGATTCCGCTGGGCGGCCAGCGGCGGCGCGGTCCTGGACAACAGCCTCGGCCCGGAGGGCACCGGCAACGGCCAGTGGCACCGGGCCTACGCCCTCGACGCCGAGGGCGACAGCGGCGACGGAACCCGCTGCTTCTTCCGCGACGACGGGCTGTCCGACGCCATCGGCTTCGAGTTCTCCGACTGGCACGGCGACGACGCCGTCGCCAATCTAATCAGCCGCATGGAGGCCATCGCCGCCGGCTGCGAGGCACCGGAACAGACGGTCATCCCGATCATCATGGACGGCGAGAACGCCTGGGAGCACTACCCCGCCAACGGTTTCCATTTTCTCAACGGCCTGTATCAGCGGCTCGGCGATCACCCGGGACTGGTGCTGACCACCTTCGCCGAGGCGGCCGAGGAACTCGAGCCGCGCCCCCTGTCACGACTGGTGGCCGGCAGCTGGGTCTACGGCACCCTCTCCACCTGGATCGGCGAGGTGGACAAGGATCGGGCCTGGGAGCTGCTTGCCGAGGCCAAGCAGGCGTTCGATCAGCGTATCGGCGCGCTCGACGAAGCCGCCCGGGAACGCGCCGAGGCGCAGCTGGCCATCTGCGAGAGTTCGGACTGGTTCTGGTGGTTCGGCGACTACAACCCCGCCGACGTGATCCGCGACTTCGACCACCTCTATCGGATCCAACTCGCCGCGCTGTACCACGCCCTGGGCCAGGAGCCGCCGGAGCACCTGAGCCACGCCTTCGCGCGCCAGGGCCGGGGCTCGCCCGAGCGCGGCGGCGTGATGCGCCACGGACGCGCCGAGCCGTGAGCGGCGCGGAGCTGGCCGAGCGGCGCCGGGCTGGGGTGCTGGTTCACCTCAGCGCCCTGCCTGGGCCCGCAGGCAACGGCGACCTGGGGCAGCACGCCTACCGCTTCGTGGACTGGCTGGCGGCAAGCGGCTTCACCATCTGGCAGATGCTGCCGCTCGGCCCCACCCACGACGACCTCAGCCCCTACCAGGGGTTGTCGGTTCACGCGGGCGAGCCGTGCTACATCGACCTAAACGCACTGGCCGAGCGGGGGTGGCTGACGCCGGAGGAGCTTCACCCCCCAGAGACCGGAGACGATCCTGTCGCGCTGCGGGCCTGGCGCCGCTCCTGCCTGCACCGCGCCCACCAGCGGCTGCGCGAACAAGGTGACGCACCGACCGAGGCGCAGATCGACGCCTTCCGGCGCGAGCAGGGCCACTGGCTGGAGGACTACGCCCTCTACGCCGCCCTGCGCGAGGAGCACGGCGACGCGGCCTGGTGGACGTGGCCCGCCGCCGAGCGGGACCGCGAACCGGCGGCGCTGGAGGCAGCCACCCACCGGCTGGCCGGGCGGATCGACCGCCACATCTTTGAACAGTACCTCTTCTTCAGCCAGTGGCAGGCGTTGCGCGACTACGCCGCCGAGCGCGGTGTCCAGTTCTTCGGCGACGTCCCCATTTTCGTCGCCCACGACAGCGCCGATACCTGGGCCCACCGGCGGTACTTCCGACTCGACGACGAGGGGCATGCGGCCCTCGTCGCCGGCGTGCCACCGGACTATTTCTCCGCCGAGGGCCAGCGCTGGGGCAACCCGCTCTACGACTGGCAGCGCCTGCAGGGCGACGGCTTCGCGTGGTGGCTCGAGCGGCTGGCCACCCAGCTGGCCCTGTTCGACTTCGTGCGCATCGATCACTTCCGGGGGCTGAGCGCCTGCTGGGCGATCCCGGCCGAGGCGCCCACCGCCCGGGACGGATACTGGGAGGCAGCCCCCGGGGACGCCCTACTCGAGGCGGTGGAGGAGCGCTTCGGTCGGGTCCCGCTGGTGGCCGAGGATCTGGGCGTGATCACCGAGGACGTGGAGCGGCTCCGCGAGCGCTTCGCCCTGCCGGGGATGAAGGTGCTGCACTTCGCCTTCGACAGCGACGCCGCCAACCCCTACCTACCCCACCAGCACCACCGGCACTGCGTCGTCTACACCGGTACCCACGACAACGACACCACCCTGGGCTGGTACGCCGACCTACCGGAGGCGACGGCGCAGCGGCTCCACGCCTACCTGGGCCACCCCGGCGAACCGATGCCGTGGCCGCTGATCCGGGCAGCGCTGGCGTCGGTGGCGGGACTGGCCGTGATCCCGTTGCAGGATCTGCTGGCGCTGGGCGGCGAGCACCGCATGAACGTGCCCGGGGTTGCCGAGGGCAACTGGCGCTGGCGTTTTGAATGGGAGTGGCTGCCCGACCCCCTGGCCGGGCAGCTGCGCGCCCTCAACGAACTCTACGGCCGGCTCTAGGCGGCGGTCGCCGCCTAGAGCCAGCGCATCCGCCCCAGCTCCAGCGGGTGACCGAGCAGCGGGTGGCTCGGGTACATGCAGATACGGAAGTACTGCAAGCCGTTGAGGCGGGGTTGAATGTCCAGGGAGAACAGCGGATCCCTGTCGTCATCACCGCCAGTGGGCGAGAACACGAAACGCTGGGTCTGGCCCGGATCCCGGGGGTGGGGCACCGGGCTGAAGCGGCACTCGACGGTGACATCATCGCCACCCAGCCCGTTGAGCTGCGCCTTCACCCGCAGACGCAGCGGCTCTCCGTGGCGCAGGGCGTCCGGGGCCTCGTCGATCAGCTCCAGGGCCGTCCCGTCCCAGCAGGCCCGCACATGCTCCTTCCAGGCGGCCAGACCAGCGGCGCCGGCCAACTCCTCGTCGGTCAGGCGCCGATGATGTCGGGCGGCCGGGCCATAGAGATCGCGCACATAGTCCATCACCATGCGCTGCGCATTGAACCGGGGCAGCGTCCTGCGCATCGAGGCCTTGGACATCTGCACCCAGCCGGCCGAGTAGCCGCGCTCACCGCGATCGAAGTAGAGCGGCGCCACCTCACCGGCAAGGGTATCGAGCAGGTCGCGGGCCTCCTCGCCGTCACGGTACTCCGGATCGAAGCCCGGCGCGTGGGGGTAGATCGCCCAGCCGTTGTCCCCGGCGTAGCCCTCATCCCACCAGCCATCCAGAACCGAGAGATTGACCACCCCGTTGATGGCCGCCTTCTGACCGGAGGTGCCGCACGCCTCCAGGGGGTACTCCGGATTGTTCAGCCACACGTCGACACCGGTCACCAGCTTGCGCGCCAGCGCCATGTCGTAGTTCTCCAGCAGCAGAAGCCGCCCGATCAGATCGGGATCGAGGGTCAGCTCGTGGATCCGCCGAATCATCTCCTGGCCCTGCTCATCGTGCGGGTGGGCCTTGCCGGCGAAGATCAGGATCATCGGCCGCTCGGGATCGTTGAGCAGCTGCTTGAGACGCTCGAGGTCGCGGAAGATCAGCAGAGCGCGCTTGTAGGTGGCAAAGCGGCGGGCAAAACCGAGCACGAGGACATCGGCCTCGGGGTCGCGGATGAAGCGGGTCATGCGCCGGATCATCGCCTCGGCCATGCCGTTGCGCTTGCACCGCGCCTCGACCCGGGCACAGACGTCGCGGAGCATCTGCGACTTCAGGCTCTGGCGCATGCTCCAGTAGCGGTGATCGGGCAGCTCGTCGACCACGCTCCAGAACGCCTCGTTGCTCAGCTCGCTGCGCCAGGCCGGCCAGCGCTGATCGAAGAGATTGCCCCACTCCTGGGCCAGGAAGGTCGGCACGTGCACGCCGTTGGTGATGGCGTGGATGGGGTTCTCCTGAGCCGGCACATCAGGCCAGATGCGCGCCTCCATCTCCGAGGCCACGCGGCCGTGGATTCGGCTGACCCCGTTGTGGAAGCGCGATCCGCGCAGGGCCAGGCTGGTCATGTTGAAACCCGGCTGCTCAGCCCGCCCGTTGCCCAGCGCCAGCAAGGTATCGATATCGAGCCCGGAGTCCCCGAGCGCAGCCCCCAAGTATTCGCGGACCATCTCCGGATCGAAGATGTCGTGACCCGCCGCCACCGGCGTGTGCGTCGTAAACACCGAGCCCCCGGCGACGCCCTCCATCGCCGTGACGAAATCGACGCCGGCCGCCACCCACTCGCGGCAGCGCTCGACGAGCTGGAAGGCCGAGTGCCCCTCGTTCAAGTGCCAGACCGTCGGCGCCACGCCAAGCTTGCGCAGCGCCCGTACGCCCCCGATGCCGAGGCAGAGCTCCTGCTTGATGCGCATCTCGGTGCCGCCGCCGTAGAGCTGATAGGTGATCGAGCGATCCTCGGGGGTGTTCTCGGGCACATCGCTGTCGAGCATGTACAGACGCACGTGGCCGGCCCGCACCGACCAGATGCGCAGCTGCACCGATCGTCCGGGGAAGTCGACAGCCACCCGCAGCTCCTCGCCGTCACCATCCTGGCGTGGGTAGGCGGGCAGCTGCGCCACCTCGGTGGGCACGTAGTGCGCCACCTGGCGCCCTTCGTGATCGATGCTCTGGATGAAGTAGCCCTGGCGATAGAGCAACCCGACCGCGATCAGCGGCACGCGCAGATCGCTGGCCGCCTTGCAGTGGTCACCGGCGAGGATGCCGAGGCCGCCAGAGTAAAGGGGCAGGCTCTCGTGCAGGCCGAACTCGGCGCAGAAGTAGGCCACCAGGTCCTGGTCCGGATCCAGGTGCGGGGCAACCTCCGGCGACGTGTCCTGCTCCAGATAGGTGTCGTAGGCGGAAAGGGTCCGGTTGTAGTCTTCCAGGAAGGTCGGGTCCTCGGCGGCACGCTCTAACGCCTCCTGGGGAACCCGGCGCAGGAAAACCTTGGGGTTGTGGCCGCTGGCCTCCCAGCACTCGGGGTCAATCTGGTAGAACAGCCCCCGGACTCGCCGGTCCCAGGAATAGTAGAGGTCATCGACCAGCTCGCGCAGGCGGGCGAGTGACGGCGGGAGGCAGGGGTGGACTTCCAGGGTGAAGACGCGTTCGGACATGGGTGGGGCAACTCCCTCTGTGGACCCCTCTGTTTAGCACATGTCGCCGGGGCGCACACGCACGTCCCACAACGAGAAAGGCCCGCCAGGGGCGGGCCTTTCTCTCAATGGCAGCTTACTGCCGCTCTGGCGGCGGTTTAAAGCGCTGCGACGTCCTCGGCCTGCAGGCCCTTGGGGCTGCGGGTCACGCTGAACTCGACCGCTTGACCCTCGTCCAGGGAGCGGAAACCGTCGCCCCGGATGGCACGGAAGTGGACGAACACGTCTTCACCCCCCTCGCGGCTGATGAAGCCGTAGCCCTTGGCGTTGTCGAACCACTTAACCGTACCTTGTTGACGCTCTGACATCTCAAACAACCTCTGTATTAATCATCGTGACGCGACCTCCATGAGGACCAGGGTCAGGTCTTGCTGTCGGTCGCACCCCATATATTGGCACAAGTTGGGGGCCTCGCAACCTGCCACCCACGAGTTTTTTTCAACCGATTTTGTTGCGACGCAACATGGCCACTGCTATGCTGCATGGCAACAATCGAGACAAAGCCCGGAACGGCGCGAAAGGAGCGGTGGCAATGATGAACTACCAAGAGATGATCAAGCAGATGCAGACCCAGTTCGGGCCCTATGCCGAGCCCTTCCACGGTGTGAACAGCAAGATGCTCGAGCACTGGGAGAAGATGACCGATTACCAGCTGGACATGGCCCGGCGCTACACCGACGCCACCCTCGGCAACCTGCGCGAGGCAAGCGAGGTCCAGTCGCCGGAGCAGCTGCAGAACTACCTGCAGAAGAGCGTGGAGGCGGCCCGCGAGACCTCGGACAGCCTCGCCAAGGACGCCCGGACTCTGGCCCAGCTCAGCCAGGCGATGACCGAGGACCTGCAGCAGTCGGTCCGCGAGAGCACCAGTAGCCTGGCCGCGAAGACCACCAAGGCCGCGTGAGCGGACGCTAAGACGGCGCCCCCCCCCCCCCCCCCCCGGGGCGGGCCGGGGGGGGGGGGGGGCGCCATAGCTATTCGCTTGAACGAATACCGCGCGCCCCCTACCCTGAGCGCATGCCCCTGACGCCCGACCACCTGTTCCGACTCTTCGGCGACCCCACGCGGCTGCGTTGCCTGCTTCTGCTGCGCCGCGAGGGCTGGTTATGCGTCTGCGAGCTCACTGAAGCACTGGGCATTATTCAGCCCAAGATCTCCCGCCATCTGGCCATGCTCCGCGAGGCCGGGCTGGTCGAGTGTCGACGCCGCGGGCAATGGGTCCACTACCGCATCAGCCCCGAGCAGCCCCCGTGGGTGGCGCCGATCCTCGACGCCGCCGTCCAGGCCAGCGACGCCCTGGCCTGGCACCAGGAGGATCGTGAACGGCTGGAGCGTATGGCCAACCGAGTCACCACCAAGGATCAAGCATGAACGAGACCTCCCTGCTCGAGTGCGTGGAGAAGCGCACCGGCGAGAACGTTTCCGCCAGCATCATCTGGCTCCACGGCCTGGGCGCCGACGGCCACGACTTCGCGCCCATCGTCGATGAACTCCGCCAGAGCGCCGGTTACGGCGTGCGCTTGATCTTCCCCCACGCCCCGGTCCAGCCGGTCACGGTCAACGGCGGCATGTCCATGCCGGCGTGGTACGACATCCGGGGCCTTGGCGGCGGCGGCATCGATGAGGATACGCCGGGGCTCGAGCGAGCACGACTGCAGATCGAGGCGCTGATGCGCCGGGAGGTGGAACGCGGCACCCCCGCCGAGCGCCTGTTCCTCGCAGGCTTCTCGCAGGGCGCCGCCACCGCCCTCTACACGGCGCTCAACTCGTCAACCCCGCCGGCCGGGGTCATTGCGCTTTCGGGCTGGTTGCCGAGCGCCACGGAGACCGGCCACGACGGGGCACGGGCCCCGGTCTTCATGGCCCACGGGACGCAGGATCCGATCGTTCCCATCGAACTCGGCCGCCAGGCGGCTGCCGAGCTGGAGGCCGCAGGCCATCCCGTGGAGTGGCACGATTTCCCTATGGAGCACGCGGTCTGCATGCCCGAGATCCAGCGCCTGGACACCTGGCTATCGAACCGGCTCGGGCGGTCGTAGCCGGCCCGCGCGGCCTTCAGTCGTCACACTCGAAACCGAAGGCATCCAGTCCCTCTTCCAGGTAGTCGGCCGCCAGCGGCGTAGCGAGGATATAGTCAGCGGTCCGCGGGTTCCACGCCGACTTCGCCTCGCTGCGCGCCTCCGTCCACTCGCTGGCATCGAAATCGCCGCGTCCGATCCACATCAGCGCCACGACCTCGGCCTGCTCCGCCGGCTCCATGTCCTCGAAGGTGGCACGCAGCTCTTGCACGCTCAGGTCATCGGCGTGGTCGGCAAGGACCTGAAGCGCCCAGTCGTCCTCGGGGCCATCCGGCGAGTCGGGGATGACCACCGCCTCCTTAGCCTGGAACTCCCGGCACTTGCGGATGATAAAGCAGACAGTATCCAGACTGACCTCGAACATGACCTTTCCCCTCGCCAGAGGCGGACCTGAGGGTCCACGTTGCCTGGGTCCCCGGCCGAGCGCAAGCGGCGCCCCGAGGGCTACGGGATACCCAGGTCTTTGTGGATCTGCATGCTCAGCCACCACTGCGGGTGCGCACGGCAGTAGTCCAGTGCCGCACGGGTATGCGCATCGCGCTGGGCATCGTCCAAGGGCTGGAGATAGAAGTGGCGGAATGCCAGGTGGGCGTAGCGCTCCGGCTCTGCTCCGGGCTGCGGATAGATCAGCTTGAGTTCGTCACCGGCGGTGACCGCCAGCTCGGTCCCTGCTTTGGGGCTAACGCAAAGCCAGTCCACGCCCGGCGCCAGGGGCAAGGTGCCGTTGGTCTCCACGGCCACCTCAAACCCCCGGGCGTGCAGGGCTGCCAGCAGGTCCGCGTCGAGCTGTAACGCCGGTTCACCGCCGGTGCAAACGACATAGGGCGCACCGCCGTCGGGCCACTGCGCCGCCACCGCCGCGGCCAGCTCCCCGGCGTCACCGAAACGCCCCCCGCCGGGACCGCCGGTACCCACGAACTCGGTATCGCAGAACCTGCAGACGGCCGTCGCTCGATCGGACTCCCGGCCGCTCCACAGGTTGCAGCCGGCAAAACGCACAAAGACAGCCGGCCGGCCGCTTCGCCCTCCTTCGCCCTGCAGGGTATAGAACAGACTGTGGACGGCGTAGCTCACGGCTCAATCCGGCCAGGCGATGGCCCCGACGCCGTCGCGCTCGTAGCAGTCCACGCGGTGGAGTTCCGGCAGCCGCTGGTGCGCGGAGCGCGCCACCCAGGCGGCCAGACTGGCCACGTCCCCGGCCTCGAGACCGGCGATCGCGTCCAGGCGCTGGTGGTCCAGCGCCTGGCGCACAGGCGCGAAGGCCGCCTTGACGTCGCCGTAGTCCAACGTCCAGCCGAGCACGCGGTCCAGCGGGGCAGTGACATGGACCCGCAGCCGATAGCCGTGCCCGTGCAACCGGCCGCGTCGATCTCCGGGCCCCGAAACGCAGGTGGCGGCCTCAAAACGCTGGGCCTTCCAGATGGTGTGCCGCTCGCCGTCGTAGGTGCAGCCAGAGTGCTCCGTCTCATGGACATGCAATCGGGTAAGCCCGGGGCAGCGGGGACGGAGCTGCTCCCAGAGCCAGACGGCAATGAGTTCACTGGTGGGGTTGTCCAGGAAGTCGTTCAGGCAGGCGCGGTCCAGGGCCTCGCCCAGCGGCGCCCACGCCGCCCCCAGCCCCTCAGCATCGGCGCCGGTGGCCTCGAGCACCACCAGGTACCCGTGCCCGTGCATGCGCCCGCACGGGTGGCCTTCGGGGACGTAGGGCAGCCGATGGGCCGCCTCGAACCGGAAGGCCCGCCACGCCCAGTCCACCTCACCGCGGCCGACGCCGCGATCCGGGGCACTGCGCAGCGCCAGCCGCCGCGGGGTCACGCCAGCGGTGCGCAAGCACCGGCCGAGCTCGTCGAGCAGCCGGTCGTCAGCGGGATCCTCGAGGCGCTCGTTGAGGAGCGTGTAGTCAAATGGCGCCGTCACGCGGGCGCACGCATCGGCCAGCGCGTCCGGATCGGCGGCACCACCATCGGGCGCCGCCCGCACACGCAGCCGGAAGGAGTGGCCGTGCCAGCCCCGGCCAACGCGTCGCGCGGCCTCGAAGGGCACCTCGGCGGTGTAGAGCAGGGATTCCATCCTGCTGATGCTATCACGGCCGTGCGGCAATCAGCGGCACCCACTGCTCACTGGCCGAGGCGCCACCGTGCACGCCCACCTGGGCGAAACGGCCCTCACCCACCAGCCGATCCTTGATCACCCAGCCGTCCGCAGGCAACAACACCCAGTCGCCGATCCTCCGGCGCAGCCGGGGGTGCTCGGGCATCGGACCGAACCAACCGGCTGCAAGCAGCTCTTCGGCCCGGGCGACCTGGCAGACGGCCCCCAGGCGCTCCCGACAATAGAGCTGGAAGTCGGTCTCGGTGCCGGGACGCAGGTAGCAGTAAGCCGCCCGCGGCTCGCCGCACAGCGGCAGGGCCAGCATCTCGGCGAGTTCCGGATGGTCCTCGAGGTAGAGGGTCCGCTCGGGGGCGGTGTCGATCAGGCCGTGATCGGCCGTGGCCAGCACCACGGTATCGGTACCCTGGACCCCGTCGAGCAGTCGCTGCCAGGCGATATCGATGGAGCGAAACTGATCGCGCACCGGCGCACTGTCGACCCCGTGCTGATGGCTCAGCGTATCCAGATCCGGCCAGTAGGCGTAGACGAATCGGCGCTGCCGGCCGGGCTCGCGGGCGATCCGCACGAGCACCTCGCGCAGCTCGTCCAGCCCCTGATAACCGTGGCGCCGGGCATAGCGTCCCGTGACCCCGCGGCTGTACGGCGTATCGACCAGCCAAGAGGGCTGGACGACGTGCGTCTCGGCCTCGAAGCGATCCCAGATCGGGTCGCGCTGAAGCAACTCGGCGCTTTCCGGCTCGATACCGGACCACTGCCCCTTGCCCACCCGCGGCCCGAAAGGCAGCCAGGCGGTGACGGCGCCGAGCTCGTGGACGTACATGAACCAGCCTGTGACCCCGTGCCCCCGCGGTGGGCGGCCGGTAATGATACTGGTCAGCGCCGCCGAGGTGGTGGCCGGGAAAACCGAGGTCAGCCCCCGAACCCGGTCTCGGGCCAGTGTGCTGGCCGGCTGTCGGGCCAGGAAGTGGTCGCCGAGGCCGTCGATAATCCAGAGGATCACCGTGCGGGCATCCTCCAGCCCCAGGTCCGGATCGAGGTCGAGGGCTGGATAGTGGCTCGACCCGGCCGCGAATGCGCGACCCAGGGAGGCCATCAGGTTGACCAGCCCGCTGCCCTCGTAGCTCGGCTTATCCATCGCCGGAAACCTCGCTCTCCGCAGGGAAACAGGGCAGTTCGACCCAGAAGACCGACCCGACCCCGGGCTCGCTGGAGAAGCCTAGCTCTCCGCCCATCTGCTCAACCAGGCGGCGAGTCACCACCAGGCCGATTCCGGTCCCCTCCACCTCCGAGGATTCCAGGCCCAGGCGATTGAAGGGGTAGAAGACCTCGCGCTGGCGCTCCTCAGGGATGCCGACCCCGGTGTCCCGCACCCGGAACCGGATCCGGTTGGCGGCGGACGCTTCGACCTCGAGGTCCACCCGCCCCTGCGGCCGGTTGTACTTCACGGCATTGCTGAGCAGGTTGAACAGCACCTGCCGGATGCGCTGTGGATCGGCCCGGATCGTTGCCGGGGCATCAGCGGCCTGCTGCACCGACAGGTGCACCCCAGCATCGGCGGCCAGGGGACCGAGCAGCTCGACGCACTGATCAACCAGCGACCCCGGCGCCACCCACTCCGGCTGCAGCTGCACCCGACCGGCCTCAACCCGGGAGAGATCGAGGATGTCGTCGATCAGCGACAGCAAGTGCCGACCACCCCCGAGGATCTGCTCGACGTAGCCGGCCTGGCGCTCGGAGAGCGGCTCGCGCGGGTCCTGATCGAGGATCTGGGCGAAACCGAGCACGGCGTTCAGCGGCGTGCGCAGTTCGTGGCTCATGCTTGAGAGGAACTGGCTCTTGGCCCGATTACCCCGCTCGGCCTCCTCGCGGGCCTGCTGCAGTTCGAGGTTGGCGCGGCGCAGCTCGGTGGCCGCCCGCTCGGCGCGCGCCCGCTCTTGATCGAGACGCTGGTTGGCCCGGCGCAGCTCGAACTCGTCCACCACCATGGCCGCCAGCTCCTGCAGGGTCTCCAGCTCGGCGCCGGAGAGGGTCCGCGGCCGGCGATCCCCGAGGCATAGGGTGCCGATCCGCGCGCCGCCATCGACGACCAGCGGCACCCCGGCGTAAAAGCGCAGGTGCGGGGGCCCGGTAACCAGCGGATGGTCCGCGTAGTACGGATCCCGGTGGCTGTCAGTGACCACCAGCGGATCCCCGGTCTCGATCACGCAGTTGCAGAAGGCGATCTCGCGCGGCGTCTCCGTCAGCTCCAGCCCGCGAGCCGCCTTGAACCATTGCCGCTCGCGCTCGACCAGCGAGATGAAAGCGATGGGCACCTCGAAGACCCTTGCGCACAAGCCCACCAGCCGGTCAAAGGCCACCTCGGGGCCGCTTTCACCGCCTTGGTACCGCGCCAGGGCCTCGAGGCGGTGCGCCTCGTCCGCCGGGATGCGGGATGATGCCATGGTCAGAAGGCCTCGCCTGCCAGCCGCATGCCTGAATCCACTCGGGTCTCAAGGGTACCGCAAGTCATCCAGCCACGCGCGCAGCCCGAGCAGCGCAGCTGCCGCCGGATCGTCGATGCGCCAAACCGGCACCGGCTCGAGGTAGCTACGGAAGCGCCCTTTGGCCAGGAAGCGCTCGAGCAACGGCGAGTCGGCTAGCCGCGAGGCACTCAACCGCGGCAGGATCCCGCCGGCGAGGAACACACCTGCGCGCGCACCCAGGGTGAGCGCGAGGTTGCCGGCGGTCCCGCCGAGCAGGGCGAGGAAACGGTCGATGGTCTCCCGGGCCGCCGGGTCGGCCTCGCCGTCGGCGGCAGTAATGGCCTCCGGGGCCGCCTCGACCCCGTGGAGCACCCGGTGCAGCCGGCTCAACCCGGGCCCACTGAGCACCGCCTCGGCGGAGACGTGGCCGAGTTCCCCGCGCAAGGCACCGAGCAACGTTGCCTCGGTCTCGTC
Organism: Halorhodospira sp. 9622; assembly: GCF_022228025.1. Taxonomy (NCBI): domain Bacteria; kingdom Pseudomonadati; phylum Pseudomonadota; class Gammaproteobacteria; order Chromatiales; family Ectothiorhodospiraceae; genus Halorhodospira; species Halorhodospira sp. 9622. The sequence goes on from NZ_JAJNRE010000007.1 coordinate 100,645, forward strand.
GGCGGCGGCGAGGGTGACGTGGCCGCCCTCGCCGGCGATCACCCCCCAGCCCCGGACGGCCGGCACCAGCCCGGAGACGCCCAGGCCCGTGCCCGGCCCAAGCACCGCCATCGCCCCACCCGACGCCGGCGTACCGGATCGCAGCACAGTGCAGTGCGCCGCCGGATCCAGTTCGGGCAGAGCGCGGGCCAGCGCCTGGTAGTCGTTAACCAGCTCGGCACGAGCCGCCCCGGTACGGCACGCCAGCTCGCCGACCTCGAGCTGCCAGCCGAGGTTGGTCAGCCGAACCTCCCCCTGAGCCACGGGTCCGGCCACTGCCGCCGCCACCCACCAGTCTTCGTCGGCGTGCCCGGTGCGGTGGCGCTGCAGCGCCTCGCTGGGGCCGGCGAGATCGCGATTGCGGTACTGCGTGACCGGCCCCGGGGGTTCGCCCGGAACCGCCTCCGCCACGCGGGTATGCGTACCGCCGATGTCGGCCAGCAGGTAACGGGTCACAGCGCCTCCGAACTCCTTGCGCGGTGAGCATCGTGCAGGGCCTGGATGAACTCCGTCCGCCAGCGGTGGATATCCTGCCGGCGCAGGGCCTCGATCATCTGCTGCCAGCGCTCGCGTCGCTCACCCAGCGGCATGGTCAGCGCCTGGTGCATAGCATCGACCATCTGGTCCACATCGTAGGGATTGACCAGCACCGCGCCATCCAACTCCTGCGCCGCGCCCGCATAGCGCGAGAGCACAAGGGCACCCGGATCACCGGGATCCTGAGCGGCGACGAACTCCTTCGCCACCAGGTTCATGCCGTCGCGCATCGGGGTGATCAGCCCGACATCGCTGCGCGCCAGAAAGCCAAGGATGTTCGAGCGGTGGAAGCCGCGGTTGAGGTAGCGCAGCGGCACCCAGTCGTACTCCGCGAAACGACCATTGATGTGGCCGGCCAGGTACTCCAGGTGCTGGCGGATCTCCTCGTACTCGGGCACATCCCCGCGTGAGACGGGGGCGATCTGCAGGAAGACCACATCCCCGCGCTGCTCGCTGTGCTGCTCGAGCAGGGCCTCGTAGGCCTCGAACCGGTTGCGCAGGCCCTTGCTGTAGTCGAGCCGGTCGACCCCGATCATCAGCCGCCGATCGCGCAGACTCTGCTGCAGCCGCCGCCCCTGCTGGGAGTTGTAACCCCGCTGGGCCTCGCGGGCTACCTGATCGACATCGATGCTGATGGGGAAGACCTCGGCCCGGGGGCGCGGGAGCTGCGGGCGGTAATGCGCCAGGCAGTCGAAGAAGTTGTCCCGGTCGATGGCTGTCTGGAACCCCACCAGGTCGTAGCGGCACAGGGACTCAAGCAGACGCTCGTGGCCCGGTAGAGCGCGGTAGACATCCCAGGGCGGGAAGGGGGTGTGCAGGAAGAAGCCGATGGGCGCCTCGACGCCCTGTTCGCGCAGCAACTGCCCGAGCGGGATGAAGTGGTAGTCATGGACCCAGATAACCTCGTCGCCCTCAAGCAGCGGCGGTAGGTGCTCGGCGAACAGCCGGTTCACCTCCCAGTAGCCCTCGACGCGCTCCCGGCGGCAGTGCACGAAGGACATGCGGTAGTGGAACAGCGGCCACAGCACCTGGTTGGCGTACCCCAGGTAGTACCGGTTGTATTCACTGCGACTCAGACGCAGGGTGGCGTAACGCACCCCGTTGGCGGTCTGCACGCGCGGCTGGCGCAACCCGTCGATGCGCTCGTCGACGCCGCCGTCCCAGCCGAACCAGATCCCGCCAGACTCCTCCAGCGCCGAGCGCAGGCCGACAGCGAGCCCACCCTGGGCCGCCTGCAGCTGGCTGGGCAGGGCCACACGGTTGGAAACGGTCACCAGTCGACTCACAGCGGTTCCTCCCAAGTACGACTCAGGCGCATGGCCGAGTTAATGAGTCCGACCATGCTGTAGGTCTGCGGGAAGTTGCCCCAGAGTTCTCCAGTGTACGGGTCGATATCCTCCGAGAGCAGACCGACGTGATTGCGGCACTCGAGCAGGCGCTCGAACAGCGCGCGGGCCTCCGCGTCACGCCCGACCGCGGCCAGGGCATCGATATACCAGAAGGTGCAGGTGGTGAAGGCCGTGTGCGGCTTGCCGAAGTCGTCCTCGTGGACGTAGCGGAACAGGAAGTCGCCGTGGCGCAGCTCCTGCTCCACGGCGCGCACGGTTCCGGCCAGACGCGGGTCGCCCGCGCGCAGGAAACCCCATTCGTAGAGCAGCATCAGACTGGCGTCGAGATCCTGGCCGCCGAAGCTGGCCATGTAGCTGTTGCGCTGCTCGTTCCAGGCCTCGGTGCGGATGGTGGCTGCCATCTCGTCGGCGCGGCGGCGCCAGTAGTCGGCCCGCTCCATCAGCCCCAGTTTAGCGGCGATAGCGCGCAGGTTGCGGGCAGCCGCCCAGCAGATTGCCGCCGAGAAAGTGTGCACCTTCTCAAAACCGCGGAACTCCCAGGGGCCGGCATCCGGCTCGCGGTAGACGGCCACGGCCTGCTCGCCGAGCTGCTCAAGGCGACGGAACAGCGCTTCATCGCCGCGGCGGCGCAGGCGCTCATCGAAGAACAGGTGCGCCGTGGCCAGGATCACCGAGCCGTAGACGTCGTTCTGCTGCTGCTCGTAGGCCTGGTTGCCGATGCGGACCGGGCCCATCTCCCGGTATCCGGGCAACCCGTAGGCGATGGTCTCGAAGAGATCATCGCGGCCGTTGATGCGATACACCGGGCGCAGGGAGCGACCCTCGATACCGGCGGTGGTGTTGATGATGAAGCGCACGTAGTGCTCCATCGTCTTGGTCGCCCCCAGCCGGTTGAGGGCGTTGATCACGAAGTACGCGTCACGCAGCCAGCAGTACCGGTAGTCCCAGTTGCGACCGGTATCCGGCGCCTCGGGGACCGAGGTGGTCACCGCGGCGATCACCGCACCGGTGTCCTCGTAGGTGTTGAGCTTAAGCGTGATCGCGGCGCGGATCACCGCCTCCTGCCACTCGAAGGGGATGGCCAGGTTGCGCACCCACTCCTGCCAATAGATGCAGGTGTGCTCATAGAACTGGTAGCCCGTCTCATGGGGCGACTGGGGCAGCGTCTCGTCGGGACCGAACACGAGCGTCAGGTCGTCCTCGAGGATGAACGGGGTCTCATCCTGGATCGCGGTCAGCGAGGCGTCGGTGGTCAGGCGCAGGACTTGGCCCGGGCCGACGTAGCGCACGTGATTGCTGCCCTGGGTGACGCTGGGCAACGCCCGACCATGATCGAACACCGGCCGCACCACCAGCCGAATCAGGGGCGAACCGGCCACCCGGCGCACCTGGCGGATCAACTCCACCGGGCGGAAGGTTCGTCCGAACTGCTCGAAGCGCGGGGCGAAGTCGGTCACCTCCACCACCCCGCCCTGATGATCGTAGAGCCGCGTCACCACGATGGCGGTGTTCCGCTCGTACCACTGCTCGGTGCGCGCCAACCCCTCGAGTTCGATGGCGAACCGCCCCGCCCCGGCGCCGGCGGCCGGATCGCCGAGCAGGGAGCAGAACACCGGATCGCCGTCGAAGCGGGGCATACAGGCCCAGGTGATCTCGGCCTGGCGGTTGACCAGCGCGGCAAAGGCGCAGTTGCCAATCAGGGCTTGCTCCAGCGTGCTCACGGGACCTCCTCGTCACTCGGATCCACACCTCTCGGAGGATACCCTACTCGCCCCGGGCCGGGTTCGCCTCCCGGGCCACCGCCTCGCCACGCTCGTTGACGCTCAGCACGCACAGCCCCTGGGGCGGGACATCGAGGGCATTGTTGAACTTGGTGGTCATGTTGTGGAAGGCCACCAGCCCGGTGAGTTCGATCAGGGCCTCATCATCCAGATGGCGCTTCACCGCCCCGACCACGTCGGCGCTGACCGGGGTGTCGCTGCGCGTGACCGCCTCGACGTAGCCGAGCACCACCCGCTCCCGGCTGGTGAAACCCTCCCCCTCGGCCCAATCGGCGACCGCACGGATCTTCTCCCAGGGCACACCCTGTCGTTGGAGGCTGTGGGCGCTCTGATCAACCGTGAAAGGGCATTCGTTGAGCTGCCCCACGCGCAGCCCCACCAACCCGCGCAGACCGGGCTCGAGGTCGGCGCGCCGGCGCTCGAACGCCGCCCCGAGGAGCATCAGCGGCGCCAGCAACCGGGGCCGGCGCGCCCACAGGCGGATCGGTTCGGACACCGAGCCGGCGCGCCGCCGCTGCCACCAGAACCAAGGGCGCAGGTACCAGGGGTAAGCGCTCAGGGGCATGGGATCTACGTACATGGGTGTCCTCTTTCCGGGGATTGCGGGTGCTGCCGGAGGCTATCGGCGCCGCCACTCGCAGCGTCCGGCACAGGCGCCGCGCCGAGCCAGCGCAGGTGGCTACCACAGCCGGCCACGCAGTCGCTAGCGCCGAAGCCCGACACCACCACGATACCGCCATTGCGGCGGTTGCGCCGACACTCCGGCTCGGCGTGCCGGGTGACCGACACCACGATGACGCGCCGGTCGCCGGTCAGGTAGTCCAGGTGCCAGCGCCGCGGTTTGTCCCGGCGCAGGTGCCGGGCGACCCGGGCATCCATGTTGCGCCGCGCGCTGCCCGTGTAGACCCACCAGCCGGCGGGGAATCCCACCATCCCGAGCCGGCCCACTCTGACCCGCATCGCCTCGGCAAGGAACAGCGTCAGGCAGTAGGTGGTGGCGTCCTGCTGCACCCCGGCTCCCACGGCTAGCGACTCAGCCGGACCTCGCGGATCAGCGCATCGAGCTGCTCCAGCTCGAAAGGCTTGACGATATAGTCGTTGAACCCCTCGTCCAGGGCTCGGCGACGGACCTCGTCGCTGGCATCGGCGCTGACCGCCACCAGCGGTGTCTCGTGCAGCGCCGGATCGGCGCGCAGCTGCCGGGCCAAGGCAAAGCCGTCGGTATCCGGCAGGTGCATGTCGAGCAGGATCAGATCCGGCCGCTTGCGCTTGGCCATCTCCAGCCCGGTGCCTCCGTCGTAGGCCTCGAGCAGCTCCACGCCCCGGCGCTTGGCCACCAAACCGCTGAGCAGCAGCATGTTGACCCGATTGTCCTCCACCGCCAGCACACGCAGGGGCGGATCATCGGCGCGCTCATCCAGCAACTGCGGGTCGAGGCTCGGCGTGTGGTGCCGATCCCAGCCCTCACCGTCGATGCCGGGCAGGCTCAGCCGGAAGCGGGAGCCCTGATCCGGTGCGCTCTCGACCAAATGCAGATCACCGCCCATCAGGCGGCTGAGCCGCAGCGCCAGCGGTAGCCCGATCCCCACGCCCTCGATGCTTCCCGTCTCGCGCCCGAGCCGGTCGAAGGTCTCGAAGAGCCCCTCGCGGCGCTCCGGATCAATCCCCAGCCCCGTGTCGGCCACGTCGACCCACACCTGCCCGGCCTCGTCGCATCCGTAGCTGAGGACCACCGATCCGCCCTCACGGTTGTACTTGATGGCGTTGGTCAGCAGGTTCAGCACCACCTGCTTGAGCCGCAGCCGGTCCGCCCAGACACACACCCCGCTGGAGCGCCCGGAACCCTCCAGGCGCAGGCTGACGCCGTGGTCGGCGGCCTGATCACGCACGAGGCGCAGACCCTCCTGCAGCAGATCGGAGACGCGCACCGTCTCCGGCGTCAGTGACGCACGGCCGGCCTCGATCCGCGCCAGATCCAGGATGTCGCCGACCAGATCACGCAGGTGCCAGCCGGCACTGAGGATGTGGCGCAAGTATTCGCTGCGGGTGGCGGCATCGAGCTCATCGTCGGCATAGAGCAGCTGCGCGAAGCCGACGATGGCGTTGAGCGGGGTGCGCAGCTCGTGGCTCATCGCCGAGAGGAACTCCGACTTGGCCCGGTCCGTGCGCTCGGCCGCCACCCGCGCCTCGGCGTGCTCGGACTCGCGCGCCTTATAATCCTCGATATCGAGCAGGGCGCCGGCCACCGCGGTCATCCGGCCGGCGGCATCGCGCACCGGCGTCCCGGTCGCGCGCAGCCAGCGCTGCTCCCCGCCGGCAACCCGGGCTTGGAACTCGACATCGTAGGCGGTGCCGTCATCGATGCACCGGCGATAGGCCTCCTGCAACCGCTCGCGATGCTCGAGGGCATAGTGGTCCAGCCCCTCGCGGGCCGGCCGCGGGGCGTCGTCGGTCAAGCCGAAGAGGGCCCGGGCGCGCGGACACAGCTCGATGCACTCGGTCTGCAGGTCGATACGCCATACGCCCAAGCCCACCGACTCGGCGGCCAGGGTAAGTAAGTCGTCCGGGTCGGACTCGGCATTCAATCTGGGCAAACGTCCACCCTCAGCAGTGCAGGAACCAGCGGCCCACGGCCCTGCGGGGACCGATTCCCCACGGGATCACTGTAGCCCCGGAGCAGCGGTTGGCCCAACCCCGACCGCGCCCACAGGGAAGTGACTCCACCAACGAAAGACCGTACTCTGGATCATACATTGGTTCAGGCGCGGCCGCGCCGCCGCCGACACAGAGGAGGGCTCCGCGTTGCGAGTCAACGAACCGGTCACGCAGCGCCGTGTTGCCGTCTGGGATGGCGCCAACATCCTGTCGACCACCGACTCCCGCGGACGGATCCGCTACATCAACGAGGACTTTGTCCGCATCAGCGGCTACCAACCGGACGAACTCATCGGGCAACCCCACAACGTGATCCGTCACCCGGACATGCCGCGGGTGGTGTTCGAGCACATGTGGCAGCGCCTGCAGTCCGGGCAACCGTGGATGGGGGTGATCAAGAACCGCTGCAAGAACGGCGATCACTACTGGGTTCACGCCTACGCCACGCCCATCCGAGACGATACGGGCAACATCACCGAGATCCAGTCGGTGCGTCAGCAGATCGGCGACGAGGCGGTGATCGAGCGGGCCGAACGCGCTTACCGGCGCCTGCGCGCCGCGGAGCCGGACAAGGGCCCCCTGCCCGCCGGGCTGATCGAACGGCGGCGCCCGGGCGGTGGCGTCTGGCTGGCCGGCGGTGCGCTGGCCGCACTGCTCGGCGTCGCCCTCGGCGCCCTGCTGCCGGTCGGCACCGGGGGCCAGCTGTCGCTCGGCATCGCCGGCATCGCCGCCCTCGGCGCCGCCGGCCTGCAGGTGCTGAGTCAGCTCCGTGGCGCCCGCGAGCAGGCCCGAGCGCTGCTCGATGACCCGCTCAGCGAGGCGATCTACCTCGGCCGCCGCGACGATCGAGCGTCGATCCAGCTGGCGCTGCTGCACCTCGCCTCCGAGACCCAGGCCATCGCCAAGCGCCTGGGGGACGACGCCCGCCGCCTCTCCGCAGAGGCCGCCGAGGCCCGCCAGTCGATGCACGCGGTGCGCGACGAGGCGCAGCAGCAGAGCGACGAAACCCGCAGCGTAGCCACCGCCATGGAACAGATGAGCGCGACGGTCCAGGAGGTGGCCCAGAACGCTTCGGCCACCGCCGATGCCACCGAGCGCGCCGGGAAACAGACCGAGCGGGGCCGGCAGACCGTGGAACAGAGCACCGCCGCGGTGCGCTCCCTGGTCCGCGACATCGAGAACGCCGCGGCCACCATCGAACGGGTCAACGGCGAGGCGGAGCGCATCGGCAAGGCGGCCACCCTCATCGGCAAGATCACCAAGCAGACCCACCTGCTCGCCCTGAATGCGTCGGTGGAATCCGCCCGCGCCGGCGAGGCGGGGCGCAGCTTTACCGTCGTCGCCGAGGAGGTGCGCAAGCTCGCCGGGCAGACGGCGGAATCGACCCGCGAGATCGATGGCATCATCGAGTCGCTGCAGAGCGGCTCGGCCGAGGCCGTCGAGGCCATGCGTGAGAGCCGCAGTCGCGCCGAGCAGACCCTGGCGCACGCCGACGAGTCCAGCAGCTCGCTGCAGGAGATCCAGGCGGCCGTCGACGAGATCCGCGACATGGCCGGCCAGATCGCCACCGCCACCGAACAGCAGGGGGCCACCTCGCAGGAGATCGCGCGCAGCGTCTCGAGCATCGAGGGGGTGGCCGAGCGGGTCACCGGCGAATCGCTGCGAACCGACGAACGGCTGCAGGCGGTCACCGAGCGCATCGCCGGCATCGAGGCTCTGACCGGCCGGTTCGTGCGTCGCCGCTGAACCGGCCCACGGGGCCGCGCAGGCACCGCGCCGCCGAACCGCCAACCGCACGCCGCATGCGTGCGCGCGAGTGCTCGTTCAGGTAGTGTATAACCCCTGCGCGACACCCTGATCCGTGCCGGGCGCAGCACCACCAACCCCTGGATCGCGATGCCTCACAGCCCGCAACGTGCCAACGTGCCGGGTACCCCACCGAGCGGGGACGCCGGCCACCGTCGAGGGAGCCCCTGCGACCCCGCGGAGCAGGCCATCGAGGACCTGCTCGTGCAGGTGCGGCAGTGGCGGTTCGAGAGCCCGGGCCTGGTGCGAGCCAGCGTGCCCGTACCGGAGGTCGACCCGCTCGCTTGGCTGGAGGCCAACCCGCTGGCGCCGCGCTGCTACTGGCAGGACCGCTCCGGTCAGATCCGCCTGGCCGGCATCGGCGCCGCTTGGCGGTACACGGCCGACACCCCGGACGACCACCCCGCGCTGCTGCGCCACGCCCAGAGCCTGGCGCGCCACCCCGGGGTCCACCTGCTCTGCGCCTTCTCCTTCGATGGCCGCTCCGGTGCCGGCGAGTGGCAGGGTTTCCCGGCCAGCCTGGCCCTACTCCCCGCAGTGGAACTGCAAGGCAACCGCGCCGGGCAGCAGCTGAGTGTCAACCTGTACGCCGAAAGTGCTGCGGAACTCCGGCAACGCCGGAGCGAGCTGACCGGGCTCCTTGAGGATCTGCGCCCGGCAGCCGTGAGCGAACACCGGCCGGCACGGGTCACCGACCGCACGGAGGACCTGGATTTCGCCGAGTGCAGCAGCCGCATCGAGGCGATCCTCCGGGACATCCGGGTCGGCCACGTGCACAAGGCGGTGCTGGCCCGGCAGGTAGCCCTCCGACTCGACCGCCCGCTGGCCGCCTTCACCACGCTGCGCCGCTGGTCGGCGATCACCGACGGCAGCTACTGCTTCGCCATCGAGCACGCCGGACGGATCTTCATGGGCTGCTCGCCGGAGCGGCTGTTCTACCGCAGCGGGCGTTCGGTCCAGACCGAATCCCTGGCCGGCACTGTGCGCCGCGGTGAGACCGCGGCGGAGGACGCCGCCCTGGAGGCGTCCTTGCGGGAGGACTCCAAGCTGGTCCGCGAACACGCCTGGGTCACCCGCTACATCCGCGGGGAACTCGAGCCTTGGGCGATCCGCATCGACGCCCCCGAGCAGGCCGGAGTGCTCAAACTCGACCGCATCCAGCACCGCCGGCTGCCCATCGAGGCGACCCTGCGCCCGGGGGTCGGCGACCACCAACTGCTCGATGCCCTCCACCCGACACCGGCGGTCTGCGGCTTCCCGCGCCGCCGGGCCCAGGACCTGATCAGCCGCCAGGAGGGTTTCCGCCGCGGCTGGTACAGCGGGGTCATCGGCCTGCTTTCCGGCGATGCCTCGGAGCTGGCCGTGGCTATCCGCTCGGCGCTGGTCGCCGGCGACCGGGCCTGGTGCTACTCCGGCGTCGGCATCGTCCAGGGCTCCGAGCCCGAGGCCGAGTGGCAGGAGCTGGAGGCCAAGATCGAGTCCTTCCTCTCCGCCGTGCAGGGCTAGTCCGGGGGACAGCGTGCGCACCGAGGACCTCAACGCCACCTGGGCCGGCAGCCTTATCGACCGTCTGCACGGCCACGGCGTGGTGGACTTCTGCATCGCCCCCGGCAGCCGCAGTGCCCCTCTGGCACTGGCCGCCGCCCGACGAACCGAGGCCGCCTGCGGGCTGCGCGTGCACACCCACTTCGACGAACGCGGCCTGGCCTTCTACGCATTGGGGCTGATTCGCGCCAGCCAGCGCCCGGTAGCGGTGATCACCACCTCGGGCACAGCAGTGCCGAACCTCCACCCCGCGGTCGCGGAGGCCCGGCAGAGCCGGCTACCCCTGGTGGTGATCAGCGCCGATCGACCGCCCGAACTACACGACTGCGGCGCCAACCAGGCCATGCCCCAGGAGGGCCTCTTCGCCCCGCTGGTACGGGCCACCCTGGCACTGCCGACACCCGAGATGGCGCTGTGCGGCCGCTGGCTGAACCGGCGTCTGGACGCCACCCTGACCGCCGCCACCGACCCCGGCGGCAGCGGGCCCATCCATATCAACATGCCGCTGCGCGAACCCCTCTACGGGGGCGCCGAACAACCCGCGGCGCCCCCGCCCCTGCCACCCGGCCACCAGGGGCAAGTAGCGGCGCCGCCGCTTAAGGAGGCGGACCCACCGCAGCTGTTCGTCGCCGGTGAGCTGCGCAGCGACGAGGCCGAAGCGGTGCTGGAGACCGCCGCCGCCGGCAACATCCCCGTCCTCGCCGACCCCGGCAGCCAGCTGCGCTTGCGCGCCCACCCGTGCGTGGTCGGCGGGGCGGAGCTATTGCTTGCCACGGCCGCCGGGCGCGAGGCCCTGGGCCACGCCCGCCAGGTCGTCCAGTTCGGTGGCCGGCTCACCGGCCGCCGGCTGCCCGCCTGGCTCGCCGACCACGCACCGCAGCGCTGGCTGGTCACCCGTGGCGATGAGGATCTCGACCCCGACTGGCACGCGACCACGGTTCAGGCGGATATCGCCGCCGCATGCCGCACCCTTCGCCCCGACGCGCCACAGCCGCCACTACCCGGCCTTGCCGAGGCCCGCGCCCGGGTGGCCGAGGCGTGCCGCACGGCGCTGGCCAACGCCCCGTTCGCGGAGCCGGCCGCCGCCGAGCGAATCAGCCAGGTGCTGCCACCAGGCATGGCGCTGTTCCCCGGCAACAGCCTACCGATCCGGGTCTTCGATCTCTTCGCCGCACCCGCCCACGGCAACCCCTGCGTCACGCAACGCGGCGTCAGCGGCATCGATGGGCTGATCGCCACCGCCGCCGGTTTCGCCCACCACCACCGGGACGGCGTCACGCTGGTGGTCGGCGACCTATCGGCCCTGCACGACCTCAACAGCCTGGCCCTGCTCGGCGAGGCCCGACATACCTGCGTGGTGGTGGTGCTCAACAACGATGGCGGCGGCATCTTCGATCTGCTGCCGGCCCGCGAAGAGACCGGCGAGGCCCATCGCCGCCTGTTCCGCATGCCCCACGGCTACGGGTTCGCCCGTGCGGCCGAGCAGTTCCGGCTGCCCTACTGGCACTGCGGCGACGGCGACAGCCTCCAGGCGGCTCACCGCGAGGCGCGATCCAGGCCCGGCGGCAGCGTCATCGAAGTGGTGTGCCCGCCCGGCGCCGGCAGCGGGCAGATAGCGGCCCTGTTCCGCGCCCTCGAGGCGTTGTGACCGATGGCGGATGCAGGACCCACCGCCCACACCCCCGATGTCGTCTGCCTGCACGGCTTCCTGGGCGATCCCGACGAGTGGCGGCCGGTGGCCGAGGCGCTGGCGCCGGGGTTGCGCTGCCGAACCCCGCCCCTGCCTGGACACGACGGCGCACCGCCGCCGGGGCAAACCTTTGATGCGCTGGCCGACGCCCTCTGGGCGCGCCTGGCCCCCGAACTGCCGCCGCGCTTCGCCCTGGTTGGCTACTCCCTCGGCGGTCGCCTGGCCCTCGCGCTTGCCGACCGGCATCCCCAGCGAATCAGCGCGCTGATCCTAGAGGGCGCCCACCCGGGGCTGCAGGAGGCCTCGGAGCGGGCGCAGCGGCGTCACCACGATGACGCCTGGGCGCGACGCCTGGGCATTGGCTCATGGCCGGAGAGCCTGGATGCGTGGTATCGCCAGCCGGTGTTCGCCGACCTGAGCGAGGCGCGTCGGCGGGCGCTGATCCAGCGCCGGGCCCACCACCACCCCGAGCACCTGGCGGACACCCTGCGCGCCGCCAGCCTGGCCGGACAGCCGGATCTGCGCCCGGCGCTGCGCCGCCTCGCAGCCCCCTGCGCCTACATCGCCGGCGCGCGGGATCAGAAGTTCTCGGCCATCGCCGACGACCTGGCCACCCAGACCCCGGGGCTTACGGTTGTCAAAATCGATGGCGTCGGGCATAACTGCCACGCCGAGGCCCCCGAGGCGGTGGCCGCAGTCATCCAACGCATCTGCACCGGTGAGCACCCCTGATATGAGCGAAGAGCACCCGAACTCCATCGAAACGGCGCTGGACTGGACCGACTGCTCCAGCGGCTACACGGACGTCCTCTATCACAAGGCCGACGGGATCGCGAAGATCACCATCAACCGCCCCGAGGTGCGCAACGCCTTCCGGCCGCGCACCGTCCTTGAGATGCAGCAGGCCCTCGCCGATGCCCGCTTCGACCAGGAGATCGGCGTGGTCATCCTGACCGGCTACGGCGACCTGGCCTTCTGCTCGGGCGGTGATCAGCGGGTGCGCGGCGACTCCGGCTACCAGGACGAGCAGGGCACCCACCACCTGAACGTCCTCGACCTGCAGCGCGACATCCGCTCCTGTCCGAAGCCGGTGATCGCCATGGTGGCCGGCTACGCCATCGGTGGCGGCCACGTGCTGCACCTGATCTGCGACCTGACGGTGGCCGCCGACAACGCGCGCTTCGGCCAGACCGGACCGCGGGTGGGCTCCTTCGACGGCGGCTTCGGAGCCAGCTACATGGCCAGCGTCGTCGGCCAGAAGAAGGCCCGGGAGATCTGGTTCCTGTGCCGGCAGTACGACGCCGAGGAGGCGCGGGCCATGGACCTGGTCAACAAGGTGGTGCCGCTCAGCGAGCTCGAGCGCGAGACCGTGGCCTGGTGCCAGCGCATCCTCGAGCACTCGCCCATCGCCCTGCGCGCACTCAAGTCCGCATTCAACGCCGGCGTCGACGGGCAGGCCGGCATCCAGGAGCTGGCCGGCAACGCCACCATGCTCTTCTACATGACCGAAGAGGGGCAGGAGGGCCGTAACGCCTACCTGGAGAAACGCAAGCCGAACTTCCGGCGCTTCAAGCACAACCCCTAACCGTGTCCACGCAGCTGCGCTCGGTAGAGGTTCGCCGCTACCGGGTGGCGCTTCTGCCCGGCACGGCCCCGGTTGCGGAGCGCCACGGCGCCCTGCTGTTCTGGGAGGGCGAGGAAGGATGCCGGGCCATCTCGGAGATCGCCCCGTTGCCCGGGTTCAGCACCGAGGGCCTGGACGAATGCATCGACGCCTGCCGGCACTTCTTCGCCGCCGGTGCCGAAAGGGCCGCCGGCGAGCTGCAGCAGGCCACCTCCGGCACCGGCGTCCCCGAAGCGCTGCGGGCGCTCCCACCGGCCGCGCGCTTCGGCCTGGAGGCCGGCTGGCTGCAGTGGGTCCAGCCTCCCGGAGAGACGCCGCAGGTGACCAGCTGCCGCCTGATCGGCCACGAGCAACGCCGCATCGACGCACCGGTCGGCCCCTGCGTTAAGGTGAAGGTGGGCCGGGCCAGCGTGGCGGAGGACGCACGCCGCTTGGCGTACATCCTTGACCGGCTGCCCGCTACCACGCAGCTGCGACTGGACGCCAACCGCAGCTGGACCCCCGAGGAGGCGGCACGCCTCTGCGCCGGGCTGCCCGCGGAGCGCGTGGCCTTCATCGAGGAGCCGCTGCGCCCGGGTGTCTCGTACGCCGGATGGTCGTCACGTACAGCCATCCCCTTCGCCTGGGATGAGACCCTCCGCGAGCATCCGGACGCCGACCTCACCACCGCCGGGCTCGGTGCAGTGGTCCTCAAGCCGATGCTGACCGGGTTGACCCGCACCCGCGCGTGGATCGACGCCGCCACCAGCGCCGGTGTGCAGGTGGTGCTCAGCGCTGCCTTCGAAAGCAACATCACCCTGGACCTCTACGCCCGGTTGGCCGCGAGGTGGGGGCTGCAGGCCACTCCGGGACTGGATACCTTCGGCGCCTGGCCCGAGGCCCTGCTCGAGCCCCTGCGCAGCCAGCCCGGGCACACAACCAAGCCGGTACGCCGGCGTGAGCAGCTCACTGCGGAGGCCCCGCTGCTGTGACCATGCCCGCCCGGTTCCCGTGCCGACTGACGCGGGCCAGCCACCGCTGGCCGCAGCACCCGGCGCTCATCGAACCGGGGTTCTGCTACACCTTCGCAGCCCTCCACGAGGCGGTCAGCCGGCGCGCCCGGGCCCTGCAGGAGCAGGGCCTCGGCGCCGGGACATGGACCTCCCTTCGCATCACCACCGACACCGCCGGGGTCATCGACTGGCTGGCCGTGTTGCGGGCCGGCGGGCGTGTCCTGCCGGTCTCGGAGCGCATGCCGGAGGCCGCCCTGCAGGGGCTGCTGGCCGGGCACGGCATCTCCGGTCTGATCCCAGCCCCCGGCGCCGAACTCCGACACACCGGCGAAGGCCCGCCCGGCACACCCGCTGCGGACCTGCAGTGGCGCTTCAAGGCCGACGCCCCCTGCGCCGGGGTGGCCACCTCCGGCTCGACCGGGACGCCGCGCATCGCGGCACACAGTTACGCCAACTACGTCCGCAGCGCCCAGGGCGCCCTGGCATACCTGCCGCTGCGCAGCCCGGATCGCTACCTGCTCTCCCTACCCCTGTTCCATGTGGGCGGGCTGGGGATCATCTTCCGCTGCCTGGAGGCCGGGGTACCCATGGTCGTTGGTGGTCGCAGCGAGGACGCGGCCTTCCTGAGCACCCACCGCATCAGCCATGTCTCCATGGTGGAGACCCAGCTGCGCCGCCTGCTGCATGCGGCCGACACCCCCCTGCCCTTCCTGCGCTGCGTGCTGCTCGGCGGCGGGCCGGTAGCGGCCGATCTGCTGGAGCAGGCGCAGGCGCGGGGGGTTCCGTGCTACATGAGCTACGGCCTGACCGAGATGACCGCTCAGGTGGCCACTTGGCCTGCGCTGCGCGGTGGCGGACGGGTCCTGCCCTTCCGCGAGCTGCGCATCGACGAGGGTGAGATCCGCGTGCGCGGCGAGACGCTCTGCCCGGGGTACCTTGACGGCGGCAGCGTGGCGCCGCTGACCGACGGGGACGGCTGGTTCTCAACCGGCGACCTGGGGTACTGGCATGCGGGGCGCCTGGTGATCACGGGACGCCGCGACAACCAGTTCATCAGCGGCGGCGAAAACATCCAGCCTGAGACCATCGAGGCGGCTCTCCGCGAGCACCCGGTGGTCCGCGAGGCGGTGGTGGTCCCACGCAGCGATCGCGAGTTCGGCCAGCGCCCAGTGGCGTTCGTGCAGACGAACGGCGACGAGCTCCCCGTGAGCGCATTGCGCGAGTGGCTGCGAGCCCGACTGAGCCCGCACATGACCCCGGTTGCCTGGCACCCGCTGCCCGAGACGCGGGGACTCAAGATCCGCCGGGCCGAACTCATTGAGCGGGCCGAGCAGCTGCGCAACGACACCGGCTGAGCGCCGGGCCCGCCGGCATCGTCGACGGGACAATAGGCGGGGAGGCGCGGATTGCCCTAGACTGGGGCCGGAGGCCCCCGGACGGGGGTCGCAGCCAGTGGAAGGAGATGCCCATGTCCCTCGGCTACTGGATGGTCCTCGTCGCCGCCATCCTGCCCATGGCCTTCGCCGGCGCCGCCAAGTTTGGTGGCGGGCAGTTCGACAACACCCGCCCCCGGGAGTGGCTCGACCGCCAGGAAGGGTGGCCAAAGCGCGCCCACTGGGCCCAGCAGAACGGCTACGAGGCCTTCCCGCCCTTTGCGGCGGCGGTGATCATCGCCCACCAAGTCGGCGCGGCGCAGGGCGTGATCGACACCCTGGCGGTGCTCTTCGTCCTGCTGCGAATTGCCTACGGGCTGTTCTACATCGGCGATTACGCGAGCCTGCGCAGCCTGGCCTGGATGGCCGCTTTGGCCTGCGTCATCGGCCTGTTCCTCGCCGCCGCGGCGGCCTGATCGGCCGCCCGACCCGTTTTCCACAGGACCCGGCGGCGGCACCGCTGCCGCCGGATCACGCATCGATGGAGAGAGCGACTCTCAAGGGAGGCATGACCATGGCAGGACGAGTTCGCGGCAGCAGAAGAACCGCATCCCTGATCGCCTTCGCTACCGCGGCGCTGCTCGGCAGCGGGCTGGCAGCGGCTCAGGCCGATCGCGGCGCCGGCATGGGACAAGGTTTCGGGCCTGGAGGCCCGGGTGCCGGAGCGATGCAGCAACCCGGCATGGGAATGGGCATGGGCTCCGGCCTGGGCTACGGCCCGTGCTGGGATTGGATGCGCGGCGGTTTTGAGGGCGGCTTCGGTGATCCACGGACGCCCCTCTGGGAGCTGGAGCTTGAGGGCGACAAGCTCGCCGAGATGCGCAAGCTCCGCCGCGCCTACCGGGAGTTCGAGGCCCACGTAGGGGTCGAACTGGCCGAAATGCGCGACGATATGGCCGAGCTGATGGCGGTCGAGCAGCCGGACCCCGACGCCATCGAAGAGCTCCATGGCCGCATGTCCGAGCTGCAGGGCGAGCTGTTGGCCGAGCGCGTGCGCATGCGCAACGAGATGATCGGACTGCTCGACGCCGAGCAGCGCGAACGCTTCCGTGAGGAGTTCGGCCCGCGGCGCTGACCGCCACGAGGTCGCTGCAGGCCGCCCCCGATCGGGGGCCCCCCCCCCCGCCCCCCCCCCCCGGGGCCCCCCCCCCCCCCCGGGGGCGGGGCCGTGCGGGTCAGCCGATGCGCTCGTCGGCGCGATCGCTGAGCAGCACTGCGATCCAGCGGGTCTCGGGCTGCGCCTCAAGGGCCAGCTTGGCGATCATGGTCAGCGGGATCGACAGCAGCATCCCTACCGGCCCGAACACCCAGCCCCAGACCATCAACGAGATCAACACCACCAGTGGCGACAGCCCCAGAGTCCGCCCCATCAATCGCGGCTCGGTGATGGAACCGATGGCCACATTCACCGCCACGTAAAGGACGACGGTGAGCACCGCATCGAGCAGCCCTCCCCCGAGCAGGGCCACCACCACCGCAGGGGCGGCAGCAATGATCGACCCGACCGTGGGGATAAAGTTCAGCAATCCGGCGAGGATGCCCCAGAGGATCGGGAAATCCACCCCAATCAGCCAGAGCCCGGTGCCGATGATCACGCCGGTCAGCGTGCTGGTCGCGCTCTTGATGAAGATGTAGCGATCAACGGCGTGGAGGAACCGGCGAGTGCGCACCCGCGCCCGACGACTGGCCGGGAAGGCCACCGAGAGCTTGCCGGGCAGCGTGCTCTCCTCGAGCAGCAGGAACATGAAGGCGAGCAGCACCAGGAAGGTGGCCGCCGTAAACTGGCCGATGCCGCTGGCGATGGTCGCCGCCGCATCGGTCAGCGTACCCACTGCCGGCAGCGGCACCTCCTCGGGGAGGGCCTCCGGCGGCACACCCATGGCGACGACGTAATCGCGCACCTGACCGAAGACCACGGTGAGCTGCTCCTGATACTGCGGCGCTTGCGCAGCCATGGTCTCCACCGCGCCGCGCAGGGCGAGGAAGAGCAGGAAGAAGACCAGCCCCACCCCCAGGAAGAGGATCATCACCGCCACCGCTGCCGGCACGCCGCGGCGCTGCATCCAGTTCAGCGGGGTCGCCGAGGCGATGGCCAGGAACGCGGCCAGCAGCAGCGGATTGACGATGCCGGAGACCGCCTGGAGCCCGGCCAGGATGATCACGAGCGCAGCCCCGCCCACCAGCCAGTGCCAAGAGGAGGGTCCTTTCTGGTTGAGTACGGTCACGTCGGTTTCCCTAACGCTTGAGCGACTCCGGAAACGCCCGGGTGCAGCAGAGCCGCGACCGGGCGAACGGGGGATCAGGGTAACAGGGCGCGGCGCGCCGCTCAGTCCCGCAGAGGATCGTCAGACCCCGGCAGCGGCCCATCCGCCGGGTGCCGGCTCAGGCGCACCGTGGCCGGTTCCCGGTCGTCCGTCGGCTCCCCGTAGACCAGGGCCATCTCCTCGTGCGTGACCACCGAGGCCACCGGTTCCAGCCCGCCACGGTGGGCCAGGATCGTGCGGTAGGCAAGCACCGCTTGCACGTATCGCCGGGTCTCGTAGTAGGGGATCGACTCGATCCAGACATCCAGAGGGCGTCCATCCCGCTCCAGCCACCCCGCGACACGGCTCGGACCGGCGTTGTAGGCCGCCAGTGCCTTCGGCCGGTTGCCTTCGAAGCGCTCCAATAGCCGCTGCATATACTCGGCACCGAGGCGCACATTGAGTTCCGGATCGTTCAGCGCCCGGGCATCCGGCAGGGGCTCACCGTTGGAACGGGCCATCTGGCGGGCAGTACCCGGCAGCAGCTGCATCAGCCCGCGGGCCCCCGCCGGCGAGACGGCATCCCGATGGAAACCCGACTCGCGCCGGGCGACCGCCATGAGCAGGCAGGATTCGATGCCGGTCTCCGCGGCCGCCCGCCGGAAGGCATCCCGGTAGGCATGGGGGAAACGCCACTGCAACGCCTCGTGGGCCCCGGCGCGGTTGGCAGCGACCACCGCCAGCTCGTGCCACCCCTGCCGATAGGCGTGGGCAGCTAGGGCGCGTTGTTCCGCCGCCTCACGGCCTTGCAGCAGGTGGCGCCACTCGTCCCGGGCCAGACGCAGTTCACCGACACCGTGGAGCAGGCGGACCCGCAGGAGGGCGGGATCCGGAGCAGGCGGATCCGGTTCCGGGCGGACCTCGCGCAGCGCATAGGGCCGCCCGACCCGTTCGGCCGCCATGAACCCCCAGAACGAGCGCTCCCCCGCCGCCTCCCGCCAGTGCTCACCTGCCAGCGCCGGGTCTCCCAGCTCGGCCCGCGCCCGACCCAGCCAGTACTGCCAGCGCGCACTGCGTGCGGAGGCCTCGGGCAGACGGGTGTACCAGTAGACCAGGTCGGTCCACTGCTCCTCGATCACCGCCCGGCGCATGCGCTGCTCGAGCAAATCGGTATCGTCCTGCTCGGCCAGCCACCGGTCGACCCAACCGCGGTTCTCAGGGATGCCCCGGATGATCGAGTACCAGGCAACCCGCTCAAACACCTCCCGCCGCTCGCCCGCGGGCAGCTCGGCAAGCCCGTCGCCACTCTGCTCCAGATAACTGCGCGCGGCCGCGGTGTCCACGCGGGCCAGCCGGTAGAGCCCGTCGGCAGTAAGCTGTCGACGCAGCCGCGGCGGCAGACCCTCATCGAGCTCGATGATCCGCGCCGGATTTCGGTCGAGCCGCTGGAGCCACTCGGCGGCGACCAGCCAGCGCTCCCCACCGAGCAGCCCCTCGAGATAGCGCATCAGACCCGCCTGCTCGTTGCGAAAGGCCAGACGCATACGCTCCCAGACAGCCCGGTCGTCGATGACGCCAGCCCCGCGGGCTGCCTCGAATAGCCCGTCGCATTCTGACGGCCGCGAGACCCCGGCGTGCCAGGTGCGCCGAGCAAAGGCGAGGGCCTCTCCCCGGCGCGTCTCCAGATGGGCCTGCCACCAGTGACAGCGCAGAGCCAGGCGGGCGGGTGGCTCGTCGGTCACCCGGCGCACCGCCGCGTCGTCCCCCGCCTCGGCGTAGCGACGCAAGGCGACGCGCTTGAGGACATCGGCCAGCGGGGTACCGGCATAGCGCTGGCGGTAGGCCACCACACGCTGCGGATCGACCTCGGGGAGCGCACTGCGCAGACGGTGGAAGTCGAGGTAGGCGGCCATCGGGTGGGCATCGCCGAGACAGGGCTCAAGCTCGGCCACGCGGGACCAGTCATCGGCGCGCGCCGCCTCCAGGGCCTCGTGGAAGCGCTCGCCGTAGTCGGCGTCCGGGCAGCCCCGCTCCGGCCCGGCGGTCCCCGCAGAAAGGCCGAGCATCAGGAACAGTGCCGCCAGGACGAAGCCGCGATAACCGCCGGAAGGGACCATGCTCTGCCGACTCCGGCGCAGGTGCGCGTGGTTGCCAGGCTCCCGTGAACGCTAGCGCCGCCGCGCGACCGGGTCAACTGCACAGACCGCCGCACTCGGCAAGCGCCGCCACGGCCGTGGTAGCCTTGGCCCGGAACGGAAGACCAGCAAGGGGGATGAGCGTGGGGACAGTCGGCACCATCCTGCAGGGCATCGGTATCGTGGTCGGCGGCCTATTCATACTCGCGGGCCTGGTTCTCGCCATCGGGCCGTTCATGATCCCCACGCAGCCGGCGGACGGGGTCAAGGACGGCCGCGAACTCGGCGGTGACGACAGCCGCTTTGTCTCGATCTCGTTCCCCGGTTACCCCGACGGGCTGCAGCTGCACTACGTCGCCGCTGGCGAGGAGCACGCCGATACCGGGCGGCCGGCCTGGCTTCTCCTGCACGGCTTCTCGTTCAGTACCGTGACCTGGGAACCGCTTCTGCCGAAACTGGGACGCGACCGCTACACCGTGGCCTACGACCAGATCCCCTACGGGCTGAGCGACAAGCCCGACTATCCCGGCGAGGGACCCAACCCCTTCACCCTGGAGGCCGACGTCGACCACCTGTTCAGCCTCATGGATGAACTCGGCCAGGAGGAGGCGGTGCTGGTGGGCAACTCCGCCGGCGGGGTGATCGCTCTGGAGGCGGCACGCCAGGCGCCCGAGCGGGTCGCCGGTCTGGTGCTGATCAACCCAATGGCCGCCCTAGAGCGACCCACGCTACCCCAGTGGCTGGCGCAACTGCCGCAGGCCAAGCGCCTGAGCCTGCTGGGAGGGCGCTGGTTCGGGAAAAGCACCGAACTGCTCGAGCGCTCTTATTACGACGAGGACGCCATCACCCCGGAGCGCGAGGCCCGCATGACCATGCACACCGCCATGGCCGGCTGGGACCGGGCCTGGGGGCAGCTGATGCACCGCTCGCTGACCGACGCCCTGCAAGTGCGCGGCCCCCTGGCAGGCATCGAGACCCCGACGCAGGTCATCATCAGCGTCGAGGACGAAGTCATCCCTGCCGCGGATTCCCACCGCGTGGCTGACGCCCTGCCCAACGCCGAGCGGGTGGAACTGCAGGCGTGCGGCCACCTCCCGCAGGAGGAGTGCCCGGCAAAGGTGGCGGAGGCCATTGAGCGCTGGCGCGAACGGCAGGGTCTCTAGCCCGCAGAGTCCGCACCCAGGAGGAGCAGTATGAGCGCGGAACATCCGCAAGTGGTGGTGATCGGCGCCGGCCTGGCCGGCCTGGCCGCAGCCCGCGATCTGGCCCTGGGTGGTGCCCACGTCCGGTTGCTGGAAGCCTCCAGGGAGGTGGGCGGGCGGGTTCGCACCGACCGCCTGCGCCTCGATGGCGGCTTGGCCGACGATCAGGAGCCGGCCTTCCAGCTGGATCGCGGTTTCCAGGTCTTGTTGACCGCCTACCCGGAGCTGCGCACCCGCGCTGACCTGGGCGCCCTACGCCTGCGCCGCTTCGCCCCCGGGGCCCTGATCCGGACCGAGGGCGGCCTGCACCGCCTCAGCGATCCATTCCGCGCCCCGCAGGCGCTGTTGAAGACCCTGCGGGCGCCGGTGGGCAGCCTGGGCGACAAGGTGCGCATCGCCCGGCTGCGGGCGCGTCTGCGCCGCGGCGATCCCGAGAGCCCCCTGTACGGACCGCAACGCAGCAGTGCCGAGTCGCTCACCGCCGAGGGCTTCTCCGGGCCGATGATCGAGCGTTTCCTGCGGCCGCTGTTCGGCGGCGTGCTGCTCGACCCGCAGCTCCAGACCTCGGCCCGGCTGCTCAACTTCGTCTTTCGCATGTTCGCCGAGGGCGATGCGGCGATCCCCGCCGCTGGCGTGGGCGACCTACCCCGGCAGCTGGCAGACCAGCTGCCCGCGGAGCGGGTGACACTGCGGCTGGGCACCGCCGCCGAGGCCATCGAGGATGGGCCAAGCGTGCGGCTTGCGGACGGTGAACGGCTCAGCCCCGATGCGGTCGTTGTAGCCACCGACGGCCCGGCTTTCACCCGACTGACCGGGCAGCCCACCGCCGCCGGCCGACCGGTAACCTGTCTGCAGTTCGCCGTCCCTGAGCCACCGGTCACCGACCCACTGATCCTGCTTAACGGCGAGGGCGAGGGGCCCGTCCTGCACCTGGCGGTGCCTAGCGTGGTCGCGCCGGAGTATGCCCCAGCCGGCTGGCACCTAGTCAGCGCGACGGTGCTCGGGGACGCGCAGGATCTGGACGACCCCACCCTGCAGTGCGAGGCCGTATCGCAGCTGCGTGACTGGTTCGGGCCGGTGGTCGATCATTGGCGGCCTCTGCGCCTAGAGCGCATCCCGTACGGACAACCGGTCCAGGCACCGCCTGCTCTGACCGAGCCCTATCAGGGCGCGCGGCTCGGCGGGGGCCTCTATGCCTGCGGCGACCACCGGGCCCACGGATCGCAGCAAGGCGCACTGCGCTCCGGCGCCCGCGCAGCGGACGCGGTTCTTTCGGATTGCCGCGGGGGCGATTGGCGTTAAGCGATGGGGAAGGTGGCCCGCCCGGCAGGATTCGAACCTGCGACCTTCGGCTCCGGAGGCCGACGCTCTATCCGGCTGAGCTACGGGCGGTAAGGGGTGTAGCGTACCGAATTTCGGGCGCTACGCCAAGGGCTCCGAACCAC
Source organism: Halorhodospira sp. 9622 (assembly GCF_022228025.1). Classification (NCBI taxonomy): domain Bacteria; kingdom Pseudomonadati; phylum Pseudomonadota; class Gammaproteobacteria; order Chromatiales; family Ectothiorhodospiraceae; genus Halorhodospira; species Halorhodospira sp. 9622. The sequence goes on from NZ_JAJNRE010000007.1 coordinate 123,121, forward strand.
GCATGCGGGGCAGCAAGGTCGCAAAATTGCACGGCCGGGTGCGGGCATCGAGCTGATCGGCGAGCACTCGATCCCACGCGGTGCAGCACCCGCCGGTGGACCCCGGCAGGGCAAAGATGAGCGTAGCGTTGGCCACACCCGCCACGGCCCGCGACTGCAGGGTGGCGTTGCCGATTTCCTCGAAGGAGCGCTGCCGGAAAAGCTCGCCGAAGCCCGGGATCTCGCGATCAAAAAGCGGCCTGATCGCCTCCGGCGTCACGTCGCGGGCAGTGAGCCCAGTCCCACCGTTGATGAGCACCCCGTCCACCCGATCATCCGCAACCCAGGCCGAGACCTCGGCGCGGATCCGATAGCGATCATCCGGGACGATGGTCCGACCGGCCAGGGCGTGGCCGGCTGACTCAAGCCGCTCCGCCAGCGCGGCCCCGGAGGTATCCTCCGCCAACCCCCGGCTGTCGGAAACGGTGAGCACCGACAGGGCCAGGGGCTTAAACACCTCGCCGGCGTGTCCTGCCACCTCGGCTACTCCTGCTGCTCATCGGGGTGGACGGGCGCCTCACGCTCGGTGGCCGGGGGGATCATCTCCTCCGGATCCCAGATGAAGAACGTCCAGACCAGCATGAGGATCATCAGGGCAACAACCACGTACAGGTAAAAACGCATGGCGGACTCCGCGAAGACCTTACCGGTACGATACCAGCCCACGTATCCTCGGGGACAAGCCTGACGGCGTGGCACGATAGAATGCCAGCCATCGGACACGTTCAACGCAGGACTCGGTTTATGCCCTGGATACTCAAGTGGTTCCTCTACGCCGTGATCGGGCTGTTCGCCCTGCTGGTGGCGACGGCAACGCTGATCAGCGTGATCCTCGACCCCAATGACTACCGGGACGACATCGCGGCTGCCGTTCAGGAAGAGACCGGACGGGAGCTGACCATCGACGGGGACATCCGGCTCTCCTTCTTCCCGTGGCTGGGGGTCGAAGTCGGCCGCGTCACCCTCGCCGACCGGGACGGATTCCACGAGGACCCCTTCCTGGAGGTGGAACGGGTGGACGCGGCGGTGCGTCTCCTGCCCTTGCTCTGGGGCCAGCTCGAGACACGGCTGGTCAGTGTCGAGGCTCCCATCGCCCGGCTCATGATCAACGAGGAGGGCGAAGGCAACTGGGAGGACCTGGTCGCGCGGTTCGCCGAGGAGGAAGAACCGCCGGCGGAACCGACGGACGGGGCACCGCTCGGCGAGCTGCCACCCATCCTCCGGGATGCCGCCTTCGGCGGACTGCAGGTCCGGCGCGGGCAGCTGTTCTGGGAGGACCGCAGCATCGATGACCGCAAGGAGGTGGAACGCTTCGACCTGGACATCGAGGCGCTGCGCCTTGGGCGCCCGGTGGCCGTGCAGTCGAGCTGGGTCGGCCAGGGCGAAGATCTGCCCCGAATCGACGGTCAACTGCGCCTGCAGGCCACCCTGGACGAGGCCCTGGAACAGTTCGACCTGGACGGACTCGAGATGCTCATCGAGGCCCAGGGGGCCGAGGTGCCCGGCCGCCAACAGCGTCTGGGTGTGACCGGCCACGGCAGCATCGGCCTGGGCGAGACGCTGCGGGTGGACTGGCCGGAGCTGGAAGCCACTGCCGCCGGGATCACCCTCCAGGCGGCGGCCGACCTGGAGATGGATGAAGACGGCGCCTTTGGCGGCATCGACTGGCAACTGCCCGCGTTCAATCTGCGCACAGCCCTAAGCCGGCTGGACGTCGGCATGCCCACGCCGGCAGACGCCACGGCGCTGACCCGTGTCGGCGGCACGGGACGGATCGAGCTGGATGGCCAGCAACTGTTGCTGCCCGAATTCGGCTTGGATGTGGATCAATCGCGCATCGAGCTCGACGGCGGGATCGAGAACTGGACCGGCCCGGCCATGACCCTCAATCTGACCGTCGACGAGATCAACCTGGACCGCTACCTGCCCGCCGAGCAACGGCGTGCCGTGGACGAGCCGACGGCGCCGGATACCGGCCTGCCCGATCTCGAGGAGGTCGCTCTCGACCTGCCGCTGGAGCCCCTGCGCACCCTGTCACTCAATGGCGGGCTGGAGATCGGCGCCCTGACCCTCTCCGGGCTGCTGATCGAGGACATCCGCGGAGATCTCAGCGGCAAAGACGGCCGCGTGGGCATTGCCGGCATGGAGGCTCGCCTCTACGAGGGCGAGTATCGCGCCGCCACCTTCCTCGATGCCCGCGGCGACTATCCGTACTTCGAGCTCGACCACCGCCTGGATAACGTGCGGTTCGCACCGCTGCTCGAGGACCTCCTCGAGCGGGACTGGCTCCACGGCCGGGGCCGCTTCGCTCTGCGGGGCGAAGGCGGCGGCGAGAACCTCTACCAGCTGATCGAGGACTTCCGCGGCGATGCCGAGCTGGATGTCAGCGAGGGCGCGGTGCTTGGCCTGAACATCCCGCACATGTTCCGCGAGGGCGTGGCCCGAGTCCGGGCCCAGCCGAGGCCGGAGCCGCCGGAGGACGAGGCACGCACGGATTTCGGATCCTTGACGGCAGGCTTCGAGCTGCGCGACGGCGAGATTCACAACGACAACCTGCGCGCCGAATCGCCGATCCTGCGCGCTCGCGGCGCCGGTCACGCCAACGTGCTCAGCGAGACCATCGACTACCGCGTGCGCCTATCGGTGATCGACAACCTGGAGGACGCCGACGGCCGACCGATTCGCGAGCTCAAGGACATCACCGTACCCATGGAGTTCAGCGGTGACCTGTTCAGCCCACGCATCCGCTTCGACCTCCGCGCTGCGCTGACCGAGCAGGAGATCCGGCGTCTGCGCGAGGCCCAGCAGCGGCTCGAGGAGGCCGAAGAGAAGGTCCGAGAGGGCTTCCGGGAGCGGATTGAACAGGAGCTCGAGGAGCAAACCGACCGCGCCGAGGACCGCATCCGTCAGGAGGCGGAGAGCTTCCTGCGGCGGCTGCGCTGAGCGGATGCGCCGCTGGGCCACCCCAGACCGCTGCCAGGCGCTTCAGGAGCAACTGATCGCGTGGCAGCGGCAGCACGGGCGAAACGACCTGCCCTGGCAGCAGCCGGCCACGCCCTACCGGGTGTGGATCTCCGAGGTCATGCTGCAGCAGACCCGGGTCGAGACCGTCGTACCCTACTTCGAGCGCTTCATGGGGCACTACCCGGACGTAATCGACCTCGCCCACGCCGAACTCGACGATGTCCTCGGGCTCTGGGCCGGGCTGGGCTACTACGCCCGTGCCCGCAACCTGCATGCCGCCGCACAGCGAATTGAGGCCGATTGGAACGGTCACCTGCCCGACGAGCTCGCGGCCCTGCAGACGCTGCCTGGTATCGGCCCCTCCACGGCGGGTGCCATCCGCTCGCTGGGCCACGGCCTACCCGCGCCGATCCTCGACGGCAACGTTAAACGGGTGCTGGCGCGGCTCGCCGGCATCGAGGGCTGGCCCGGGCGCAACCCGGTCGCGCGGGAGCTGTGGGCGCTTTCCGCCGCCCTCATCCCTGAAGACGACTGCCGCCGGTTCAACCAGGGGCTGATGGATCTCGGGGCACTGGTCTGTACGCCGCAGGAACCGGCGTGCCTGCTATGCCCCCTGGCCTCGGCGTGCACGGCCCGGGCGGCGGGCCATCCCGAGGCCTACCCGGCCCCCCGACCGGCGCGCCGGCGCCCCCGGCGCCAACGGCAGCTGCTGTTGATCGAGCACACCGACACCCTGCTGCTGGAACGCCGCCCAGCCACGGGCATCTGGGGCGGGCTATGGTCCCTGCCGGAGTGCCAGCCGGACGAAGACCCGTTGGCGCGGGCACAGGCGTTGGGCGCGCACTGCGAACCGGCCGGAAGGCTACCCGAGCGACACCACGCACTGACCCACTTTGAGCTGATCCTGCAGCCGGTGCGGCTGCGCTGGCACACAGCGGCAACCGCCGTCGGCGAGCCCACCGCCCAACGCCGCTGGTTCCGTCCCGGCCAGGAGACGTTGCCCGGACTGCCGGCACCGATCCGGCGGATCCTCCGCGATGCCGGCTATCCGGTGACCTGAATCCAGGTACGCTGGCAGCAACATGGACCGGGTCGGTACACTAACCGGACGCTTACATCCATCAAGAGGGCAGCATGTCGAGAAAGGTGCACTGCGTGAAGCTCCAGCAGGAGGCCGACGCCCTGGACCGCCCACCGTACCCCGGCGAGCTGGGCCAGCGGATCTTCGAAAACGTAAGCAAGCAGGCCTGGAGCATGTGGGTCCAGCAGCAGACTATGCTCATCAACGAATACCGGCTCACCCCGGCCGACCCCAAGGCCCGCGCCTTTCTCGAGCGCGAGATGGAGAACTTCTTCTTTGGCCAAGGCTCGGCACCACCGCCGGATTTCAGCCCTGATGGCAGCTGAAAACGGCGCCGCCCCTTGACTCGGGGGGCGGTTTCAGCTTGAATACGCAGCCGATGGCCGGGTAGCTCAGTCGGTAGAGCATGGGATTGAAAATCTCAGTGTCGGCGGTTCGATTCCGTCCCCGGCCACCATCTCCCCTCCCCACGGCATCCCGCGAAGTCTCATTTCCACGATAACTGCCTGATACGAAAGCAATCGGGCGTCCCACACTGTCCCGTGAGATCCAGGGTAAGCTAACATCCTATGTGGGTAGCGCTGCGGGTAGTGGCTCCCGCGCCACCCCCCACTACCCAAAATACGGTCGCCAAGGCGCGCCATACGGGGCTTTCGAGGCAATCGCTACCCACTTGCCACCCTGGCGATGACGTGTCTGCTGGGCGCAGGACGAGCAGCTCAGCATGGGTATCATCAACCTTCGGAAGGACCTCGGAGGTGGTATGGCTCGGGGTATCAACAAGCTCACGGATCGTCAGTGCCGAACCGCCAAGCCTGCCGAGGGCAAGCAGCAGGTGAAGCTCTCCGACGGCCTGCCAGGGTGGCAGCGTTCCCGTGGAATGGGTGGCAGGCTTCGTCTGGAATCAGTGGCAACCTTGGTCTGGAATACGCACCATCCAGCTGGGCTACCGGACACTGGCACTACTTTCTAGCCTGTTAGTATCTCGGATGTCGATGCCGGCCCGGCCCCTTCCGCCTCAGCGGGCAGGCTCTCCCGCACCACCTGAGCGAGGCGCTCCAGGTTGTCCACCATGTCCCTCTGGATGAGTTCACGCTCCTGAGTGGCCCACCGAGGTATATCCAGATCCGAAGGCCGAAACAGGTCGTAGTAACCCCACCAGACATCGCCAAGCTTGAGCTTGAGACCTGGGTTGACGATGTAGTTGCCGCGGCGCACGCGCAGGAAGAGCTGCCGATTGTAGCGATCCTCGCGGTGGAGCTCGTTCTTCGAGAGGATTGAGCTGATGTATTGTCGGCGCTTGCGCCGGCTGGGCAGGATGCCGTCCGGGAGCAGGGCGGCATACTCGGTGAGGGCGGCGGCCGTGAACGTTTCGCCCCGCCAGGCGACGGACGGCCCCAGGTGTCGGTAGAAAAGCGCACCCATCATCAGGAGCAGGAAGTGCTCCATGAGCTGTCGGTCGAGCTTGATCAGCCGACCTTCCACTTGGACGGAGAGAGTTCCGGGAACCAGGAGGTCGTAAAGGCTCTCCAAGCGATGCTCCGGGACCTGCTCACCGAACAGGGCTTGCTCGAGGAGGATCTGCACCGGGATAAGGCCGTGATTGGCGACGGCGGTGAGGTCGGCGCCGCGCTCAACAAGCGCTTTCGCGATAACCTCGTTGCCTAGGCGCGCGGCGGCCATCAGAGGCGTGAGATTGAGCCGGTCACGATGGTCCACGCCGTAGCGGTCGACCGCCTTGAGCGCCACGTCGGGCTTGCGGAAGGTGTAGCTCTGGAATCGGTTCTGGGTCAGCTGCTGCAGCGCTTTCCCCTCCGGCTGGGTGGCCGGCTTGAATCCGCTCCGGTCGAGGGCGTTGAGCGTTGGCAGATGGCTGTGGACCAGGGCGTATTCAAAGGCCTCGAGCCGAGTCTTCTTTGAGCCATTGGACGCCAGGGCCTGTTCACACAACGCCTCAAAGCCGGCACTGTCTAGCGGTGTCCAGGGCACCTGTTGCTGCTGCAGCACGCGCTCCCGGATCTCGCGGGCCTGCTCCGCCTTGCCCTGCATCTCGAGCCGGTGGGCCTCCTGCTGCCACTCCCGGGTGCTGGAGCGCTCCGCCTCCACCGTAAGCTCGCCGGTGCACTGATCGAGTTGGAGCAGGCGCATGACCGGGTGGTCGTGATCCCCCTCCACAACGTAGAGGTTGCGCACGGCGCGGGTGGCGGCAACGTAAAGAGCATTGATGTAGAACTTGTATATCTCGAGCGATTTATCGCGCTTGTTCCGGGCGCGGGCGTAGGGGAGCTCATCCTGTTCCAGCGCCGCCGGGTCCACGTCCCGTGCGATCTCGCGAAAAGCGGTGGCCTCCTCGCTGATGAAATTGAAGAGAATGATGCTGTCGTACTCCAGCCCCTTGGCTTCCTGGACAGAGAAGATGAGCGGCGTATCAAACCAGGCCCGTGCCGTCTCTTTCTGCTCAGGGTGCATGACCAGGACGGCAGTGCGCGCCGATTGCGCGGTACGCCGATCGAGTTCGCGCATGATGTCGTCGCTGTCGGCGAGCAGCTGAAGACGCCCCGGCTCTTGGCTGACGCTTTTGACGAGAAAGTTGCTCTCCCGATCCACGGAGCCGAAGCGCGCGTGCTTGAGTTTCAGGATTCGGTTCGCCACCTCCGTGACCACCACGGTGTTGCGGTAGTTGGTGTGGAGGATGCGGATAATCTCGTGTGGCCCCGTGAGATCGCGCTCCTCGAAGAACAGGGACTTCACGCTGGCCCAGGAGAAGAAGTTGGGATGGACGATCTGGTTTGAGTCACCGCCGAGGATGAACTGACCTAGATGTCGCAGCAGCCGCAGGATCAGGTAAAGCTGGATATTGGTCAGGTCTTGGACCTCGTCGATGACCACGAAGTCGTAGCTTGGCTGCACCCGCTCAAGATAACGGTGACTGATGATGTTTGGATCGTACAGGCCGGCTTCATCGAGCAGGCGCAGGTATCCCTCGAATAGGTCATAGACCTCGGGGCGCTCTTCTTCGGTGAAGATGGACTGTTTGACACCGAGCGACTGGTACGCTTCACGGCTCAGCCACGGTGTCTCACCCAGCGGCCCGGTGATGACGCCGCGGATCTCCTCGTAGACCTTCTGTGGATCTTTGAGGCGCGTCTTGCCCCGGTGGCGCTGGAACCATTGCTGGAAGTCGCGCATGGTGGCCTCGCGCCCCTCAGGCACCTGGATGGTTTCCAGAAGCTCCTGGAAGGAAAGGAACGTGACTTCCTGGTCCTCGTTGGTGTAAGCATGGGCGTAATACCAGTCGCGGGCGTTGCGCACCAGATAAGCCGAGAGGCTGACGTAGAGGACGTCGCCGATGGCCTGCTTCATCTTTTCCAGTGTCAGCGCCGTTTTGCCACTGCCGGCGGAGCCGACAAGCACCAGAGGCGGCTGTAGGGTATAGACGGCCTCTTGATCGTCGTCAAAGCAGAGGACCTTGTCCAGCAGGTGAAAGCGCTCCCGCTCCGGAGGTAGGTAGGTTAGCCGGCTCGCCTCCTCGGCCACCTTCTCCGGCGACTCAAGAGCCGGGATCTGTTCCTCGTTGATGGCGGCGCCGGCGAGGAAGCGGGAGCGGTCATAGGCGTGATTGCGGATGTGCTCGAGTAGCAGGCAGACCGTCTCCTCGCCGTAGCGATAGAGGCTGAACAGTAAGCGGTCGCTCTTATTGAGACGGGCGCGGAAGAGGTTGTCGCCGACCTTCTTCACGTCGGCCTGGCGGAAGTTGCCGTCCTCGAGGAGCTTGCGCACTTTCGAGAAGTTGGGGATGCGCTCGGTCGGCAGTTCATTGTAGATCAGTGTCCGCATAGTAAGTGCACGTTACCTTGAGAGTGCCTGCGCTAGGTAAAGACGGGGTGCCTTGTACGAGGACCCGCCGTCAACAGGAGTTCAATGCTACACAGAGCGCCCCTGACCATCCGGTCTTCTCGGGTTGCGCAACGAGCCGGCTGCGGTACACCTCAGCTTCTCGCACGGGCTTATCGGTACGCCAGCTTGAGAAACACCCAGCAACTGTCGTCGAGCAGCGCCTTTTTCAGGTGCACCTTCACCCTCAACGGGCAGAGGCGCTCATTCAAAATAGTCAGGAAAAACTGCCTGTCGGGTTCGGCGCCCGCCAAAACTTCCCGGAAGCGGTGTTCGATCAACGGTGTATAGACCCCACCCAGAGCCTCATTGAGGAAGTCCTTACCGATGAGTTCGCGCGGCT